>JBCDAH010000015.1:0-49772 GCA_039186015.1 Pseudomonadota bacterium | reverse complement strand
GGCGCGTTGCGCCGCCCCCGCGGAGGGCCCGGCCGTAGGCCGGAACAGCCCGTGAGCGAGAACAACCAACCGTCAGGTTCTAAAACTTGTCGCCTGTCCAAAAATCATCGTCATCGTCAAAATCGAACATGTCATCCAAATCGAACAAATCGCCCAGGTCAAACGGCGGGAATTTCTGGCGGCGGCGGTAAGGGTCTGCCGGGCGAGAGCGCCGAGATTGCCGGCGGCGGGTGCGCGCCCAATACTCCGCGCCCGTGATGGCGCCACGGATCAGCTCGCCGAGGACGACCTTAACGAGATCATTGCCGCGGAATTCCGAGGCACTGTCGTCGTAGCGGTTGCGGCGGAAGTCGGCGGCGATGCGCAGAAGTTCGTCCCGGCGCTCGAAGATTTTCTCCAGTTCGGTCGTCTTGCTGTCGTGCTCGGCCGACAGCTCTTTGATGCGCCGGTCGAAGCCCGAAATCCGAGCTGCGATCTCGTCGTCGGCCGGGCTGGGAGTCTGTTTGGCAACTGCAACCAGGTGCTTGGTCGCGTGCTGGCTGATGAACTCAGCCGACATCTCAATGGCCTTGGCAAAAGCAGGGTCGTGGCCTTCGGCATACTTGTTCAGCTGCTCGCCGAGGTCGGACAGTTCAGCGGTGACTGCAGCGATATCCTTTGACATCGCCGCCTCCTCGTCGCGCAGCGCGCGCAACTCGCCCGTCAGGTCGCCGTCGGCCAATTCGCGGATCATTTCGGCCTGGCGCGCTTCAACTGCCTCCTGGCGTTGGTCAAGAGTCGCAGCCAGCCGGTCGACATGCTCGTCGAGGCGGATTGGAATCTCGTTCAGGACAGCGTAATTCGCGCGCGCGCCGGAATAGCCGGCAAGTCGTGCCACCCAGCTGTCAAGCCAGCGCACAATGCCCGTGGCGCGGTAGTCCGACTGGCCATAGCTGCGCTGCCATAGATACATGAACAGCGGGTCGTCCTCGTACGCGCGGCCCTTCGTGTCGCGGTCGGCATGAGCGCGATCGGCCTTGTCGGTCGCCTTGAGGTGGATCGCATGCTGTTCCTCGAGTGCCGCGATGGCTGCGCGGTAGACGTGATCTTCAGATAGCGCCTCACGGGCCTTGAGCGCGAGTTCGTCGAGCCGCTTCTCGAGCGCGTCCGTGCGTCCGAGCAGCTGATCCCGCGCATCAATCTCGTCCTGCCGGCGCCGGTCCGCGACGCCCTGTCGCTGACGGAGGGCGTCGATCGTTTTCTGGCGAGCGGAGAGCAACTCCGCGACACGACTCGATAGACGGTCGGCCTCGTCGATAACGCCGTCGGCAACCGCGCTGCGGGCCCGCGCCTCCGCGAGTTCGCGGTAGACCTTGAGGCGCTTCGTCATCTCGTCCGCCCGCGCCGCCGTCAAGCGTTGAGGTTCGTCCTGCAGATCGCCTTCCCGGCGTCGCAAGTCCTCTATGGCCTGTTCGATCGAGGCAAGCGTTTCCCGACCGGTCGTGACGGCGCCGGACGTTTCATTGCGATTGCGCCGATCCTCTTTGCGGCCCCGCCTGCGATGCCTGTTACGGCGCCGTTTTACCATTGCGTGATCTCACCTCCGGCGCGCGTGATGCGCCAGTCGGGGGCTGGACGTCCACGCACTTTGGTCGCGACGACGGGCTCGTCGACGATGCCGTCGGCCTCCTTGTCAGCACGCACGCGTTCGAGCACCTCCTGCGGCACCCTGACCGCCCATTTCTTGACGGTTTCGCGCCGGCCGGTCTCCTCGCTCAGGATTGTCTGCGGCACGACCTTGCCGTCTAAGCCAACTGCCTCCACGACAAGGTAGTAGTTGCGCCCCTCCGGATTGACTTTCGGGACTCGCCATAGCCCGCTGACCTCGCCGCGGCGCGAGACGATACGCACCTCGTAGACTTCGCGCAAACGGGCCAGACGGGCCTCAAGGTTGTCACGCACCTTGCGCGCCTCGGTAAGGTCGCCAGCGCTTGCGGCAGCGAGCCCGCGACGCACCGCCATGGCGAGGTCCGGCGGCGGTCCACCCGTTGTTTCGGCGCCGATCTGCGTTTCGAGTTCCTTCAGGCGCTCAGGAATCAATCGGGTCAGCTCGGTGTGGCGGGCGGTGGCGGCACGCTGGCGAGGCGCTTCGTAAAGCGCGTACCAGGCGAGCCAGACCGCAAGGATTGCAACAACGCCACCGAGCACGTAGCGGCCCCAGCCGAAGCGCATCACATAGAGTCGTGCCAGCCGCGTTTCGAACGTGTCTGCCGGTGGATTGTAAACGAAACGGTCTTCCTCGAGTGCCTTGACGCCCTCCTCAAGGATGCGGTCTGGCACCTCGATACCTTGACCGCGGTAGATCTCGCGCAGGCGCTCGATCAGCCTTGCCTTGCGCTCGTCCTCGCCCAATTCGCGCTCGACCACATAGGCGTCGTGGCGCAGCGTGTCGACGACGTCCATTGCGATCATAACGTCGTCAAGCGGCGCGCGGGTGGGCTCGGACGACGGCGCTGTCGGCGCGGCTCGCTCACCGCCTGGTGTGGTGTCGCTTTCCGCGGTCATCTGGCACTCATTCCGAGGTCGGAGCGAGCCCCGACCATGTCCTCACGCATCGGATGCGCTCACATCACAAGCGCGTTGCCATCAGCGGCGAGACGAGCGAGGCGGCGCTTGCCGTCCTCCACGGCTTCCTGGATCTCTTGCGAGTTACGGGTCGCGAGGACGCGCATTTCCTCAATGATCTCGCGCGAGCGGATCTGGAAGTTGATAACGGAATCCACCAGCTTCTTAACGGATTCAGCCTTCACAGTCGGCCCGTACCCGGCCTTGATCGCTTCTTCCTGAACCGCTTCACCGACCTCCGAAAGCGTGTCGAGGCTCTTGGAAATGCCCTCTTTCATCGCTTCCAGCGTCTTGGTCGACTCGTGCAGGCCGAACATACCCGTGAATGAGGCCTTGAGCGCGGTCAGCACGGCTTCGTTGGTCGAGAAGAACGCGACCGACTGGGCATAGACGCGCTCCTTAGCACTCGTCGTCTGCATCAGGCGCGACATGATAACCTCGGACGTGTTGTAGCCGATCGTCAGGTTGTCGGCCAAATCCTTGGCGATCTGGTAGCGCTTCTCTTCCTCCTGCAGTGCGCGCAGCGCATCGTCGCGCGCCATCTCAAGTTCTGCGACTTTTGAGGCCTCCTTGCCCTTGAAGCTCGCGACCTTGTCCGAAGCCTTTTGGAGCACGCCCTTGGCGGCGCCCAGCTGCTTTTCCGCCTTTTCCAGCACTTTAAGCGCCATGACCTGGGCCTGTTTGTAGGCGCCGCGGAAGTCGCGATAGGCATCGAGAATGCGACCCTCGCGCACGATCTGGTCCTTCGAATCCTTCGCCACCTCCTGATAGGCGTAGCGGATCTCGTCGAAGCGGTCGGCAATGTCGCCGCGGCGCACTTTCATCCAGGCGTTTGACATGCGCTCAAACGTGTCGATTTTGCCGTCTTCGAGCTGGTCGACCAGGCGTTTGGCGTCGTCGCGGATCGAGTTGAACGCCGCCACGATCTCATTGTAGCGGGCACCGATCTCCATCGCCGATATCTCGTTACGCACGATCTCATTGAAGACCTGAGCTTCCGTCAGGGTGCGGGCAATGATGGCCACGCTCTCCCGGTCGATATCGTAGATCTGGTCAAGGAGGCCGGCGATCGGGGCGTCGGCAGCGGGCTCAGTCTTGAGGCCGAGGTCGCGCAGAGAACGTTTCGCTTTGTCAAGACGCTGCAAGGGCGTTGTCTTGGGCATGGGACTCTCCGGAAAGATATGATCGCGTCGTGCCCGGGATTGCGCACTAGCCTTGTTCGGCAGACTCCCGCGGCCCCGTCGCGATAATAGTAGGTACTGTGGCGGGGTGCGGCAAGGCTGTCTGGCGGTTGCATATTCCGCCATGTGTTAACCGACACTGCTTGTGTTTTCATGTTTCTTGCGAGGCTGACTCATGGCGGAAATGATCCCGGAGCGTTTGCCGCAGAGCTCGACAGCTGGCGAACGGCGCATTTTCACGATATTGCAGCGCCTTCCTGATGATTGCCTCGTTTACTATGAGCCGGCGATCAGAAACCGCCATCCTGATTTCGTTGTCATTGCACCAGCGCTGGGTGTTCTCGTCGTCGAGGTTAAGGGCTGGTATCCCGCACAGGTCGTGAGGGCTGACGCCAATGACGTCGTCGTTCAAATTCGGGATCGCAATCAGACTCACAAACATCCGTTGCGCCAAGTTCGCGACTACATGTTCCGATTGATGGACGAGGCGCGCCACCATAGGTTTACCGCCGAACTGCTTCAAAGCGGCGTTTCAAGGCAAGGTCGATTCCAGTTCCCGTTTGGCTATTTGGTCGTGTTGAACAACATGCGCCGGCAGCAGCTGCAATTGTCTTGGGAGGCGGTGTTCCCATCATCTAAGATTCTCACGCGAGACGAGCTGGATGTCCTCGAGGACATGCCACCAAGCGACGTGCTGTCCAGCCTGCAGCGGTACTTTGATCCGTGGTGGGAGTTTCCGCCGCTGGATGATCGGAGAGTATCGGTTCTTCGCGCGTTGATTCATCCAGAAATCGTCCTGCAGAAGCCGGGCGAGCCAGGTGAGTCGCTGACGCTTTTGGACCTGCGCCAGGAACGAAATGCCCAATCGATCGGTGACGGGCATCGTCTCATCTATGGCGTCGCGGGTTCCGGCAAGACGGTCATTCTGGTGGCACGTGCGAAGCTTCTTGCCGAGGATCCGGAGAAGAGCGTTCTGATACTTTGCTACAATCGAGGTCTGGCCCAATACCTGCGATCGGTGTTGAGCGGCTTTCGGAACATAACGGCGCTCACGTTCCACGCGTGGGGGGCGCGACAAGGCGTTCAGTTTCGGCCAGATGAGGGCGAGGACGACTTCGGCCAACGCCTACACGACCGTCTGCAACACCTTGAGGGTGAGGCAGGTCGCTTCGACAGCGTTCTCGTCGATGAGGCGCAGGACTTTCCGAGATCATGGTTCCAGTGTGCCAAGTACGCCCTAAAGGACCCAGACAACGGCGACCTCTTGATTGTCGGAGACTGGGGGCAATCCCTCTATCACAGGCGGCGGTTTACCTGGCGAGAGGCCGGCATACACGCTCAGGGCCGGACCATTCACGCGCGGTTCGATCTCGACCGCAACTACCGCAACACGCGCGAAATCCTGCGCATCGCAGCGCCGTTCTCGCTGACGTCGGATGCGACACAAGAGGAAGATGGCTCGACGAAGATCGTTCCGATCGCACCTGATGCCGCGATCCGCAGTGGCGTCGCACCTAAGCTGCTAAGCGCGGAAACTCGTGTCGGTGAATGCGGTGCTGTCGCACACACGATTTCCGATTGGCTGCGGGATGGATTGCCAACTCTCAGCGACAAGCCAAGACGTATCCCTGCGTCAGACATCGCCGTTCTCTATCCCAGGCTCCCGCGCGATCTATCGGAAATCATGAACGGCTTCGTTGCGGAGTTGGAGAAGCGAACTCCCGTGCACTGGCCCAATCGCCCGCATAGCGCATCAGCCCGTGGCAACGGCCTTAATCTGCGCACGATCCACTCATCGAAAGGTCTGCAATGGCCAGCCGTGATTGTGTTGTGGGCCGACTTGCTTCCCATGTCGTCCGTGCCCCAACAAGTTCAATCAGACCGCAGTCTCCTCTACGTCGCGATGACACGGGCGGAAGACGTGCTGCTGTTGACCCGTTCACGCGGCTCAAGCTTCACTCGGGAGATTGAAAGACTGCTTGAACAGGGCAATGTTTGATGACCCTGATGTTTGAGAACTCTGGCGCTTGAAGACTCTGGCGGGACCGCCAGCATCCATTGGCCGATCACCGGCCGAAGTATCGGGCCCGAACATCCGGCATATGCGCACCTCTGTGCAAGGTTTTGCAATACAGATAAAATGGAGAAATGGTGCCCCAGGCCCGACTCGAACGGGCACTCCCTTGCAGGAACCAGATTTTGAGTCTGGCGCGTCTACCGGTTCCGCCACTGGGGCATTCATTGTTAGATCGCGACGCACGCATCGCAGAGCAGCATCGCATATACCGTGCAGCGCCTGGGGTCAACGACAGCGCGGATGATCAAGCCGCAGCGTCCGTGCGCACGACCAAGCTGACAATATCTCTCATGATGTCATTCAACTGGAAGTTCTTTGGCGTATAGACGGCGGCGACCCCCATGGACCTGAGCGCGGCTTCGTCCTCCGGCGGAATGATGCCGCCGACAACAATCGGGATATCGTCCGCACCTTCCGCGCGCAGCAGGTCCAAAATCTCCCGAACAAGCGCAACATGGGAGCCGGACAGGATCGACAGACCAATGACATGCACACTTTCGTCAACGGCGGCGCGAACGATCTGCGCGGGCGTCAGTCGGATACCCTCGTAGACCACGTCCATGCCGCAATCCCTGGCCCTGACGGCAATTTGCTCAGCGCCGTTGGAGTGACCATCGAGGCCTGGCTTGCCGACAAGAAACTTGATCCGTCGCCCGGTGCCGTCGGCGTGACCCTGAACCGCCGCACGAATGTCCGCCAAACCTTCGGCGGGTCCGACATGGACAGCGGATCCAACGCCGGTTGGTGCACGATACTCTCCAAAAATACGCCGCAGAACCTGGCCCCACTCACCCGTGGTAACCCCGGCCTTCGCGCAGGCAATCGATGCTGACATTACGTTACGGCCGTCTTGAGCCGCGGCTTCCAGCTCCGACAACGCAGTTGAAACGGCAGCAGGATCTCGCTGATCACGCCAAGCCTGAAGCCTCGCAATCTGGTCGGCTTCCACCGTGGCGTCGATGGTCTGAATCACGCCGTCGCCGGTCGACAGCGGGGAAGGTTCGGTCTCTGTAAATGCATTGACACCGATGACGACCTGATCCCCGCGCTCAATGCCGGCGACCCGCTCTGCGTGGCTCTCGACAAGTCGGCGCTTCATGTAGTCGATCGCGCGTACGGCGCCGCCAAGCCGTTCAATCTCGGCAAGCTCGACGCGTGCCTGGGCCTTGAGATCCGCGACCTTGGCTTCAATCTCGACAGAGCCGTCGAAAATGTCTCCATACTCAAGCAGGTCTGTTTCGTGGGCGAGAATCTGCTGCATACGAAGCGACCACTGTTGATCCCAGGGGCGTGGCAGGCCAAGTGCTTCATTCCAGGCCGGCAGCTGTACGGCGCGGGCACGGGCCTTCTTCGATAGCGTCACGGCCAGCATTTCAAGCAGAATCCGGTAGACGTTGTTTTCGGCCTGCGGCTCGGTGAGACCGAGAGAATTCACTTGAACGCCGTAGCGGAAGCGGCGCAGCTTCGGATCCGTCACGCCGTACCGGTCCGCTGTGATCTCGTCCCACAGATCCACAAACGCCCGCATCTTGCACATCTCGGTGATGAACTTCATGCCGGCGTTAACAAAGAACGAAACGCGACCAACGACACGCGGGAAATCATCGTCCGGCACGTCTCCGGACGACTTGACAGTATCAAGAACGGCTAGGCCGGTGGCCAAAGCATAGGCAAGTTCTTGAACTGGCGTCGCGCCAGCTTCCTGCAGGTGGTAGGAGCACACGTTTGTCGGGTTCCACTTCGGCACCTCGGCATAGCTGAACACGATCGTGTCTTTGATCAGCTTCAGCGATGGCTCTGGCGGGAAAATGTAGGTGCCGCGCGACAAGTACTCCTTGATGATGTCGTTTTGAATCGTGCCTGTCAGCGCACCGCGATCAACGCCGGTCTCATCGGCACATGCGATGTACAATGCAAACAGCCACGCAGCCGTCGCGTTGATCGTCATTGACGTATTCATGCGGTCGAGCGGAATCTGATCCAGCAGCATCCGCATGTCACCAAGGTGGCTGATCGGTACGCCGACCTTACCAACTTCTCCCCGCGCCAATATATGGTCGCTGTCGTAGCCGGTTTGCGTCGGCAGATCGAAAGCGATCGAGAGACCCGTCTGGCCCTTGGACAGATTCGATCGATACAGCGCATTCGACTTTTCCGCCGTCGAGTGCCCGGCATAGGTTCTGAAAATCCATGGTCTGTCCCGTTTGGGCCGATCCTGATGAGGCGCGTTGCGATCGGACCCGTCTTGCGCGGCGGGCATATTGTCGGTTGATCGATGTGTGGGCTGGGCCGGGGCGGTCATATCTACGCTCTTCGCATCTGCAGCATTATTCGCACGCTAGCCGAAGATGGGCCGATCCGGAAAGCGGATTATCCAATAACGTGCGCGCGTCGCCTTAGGTGCGATCGCTGATAAGCAGGTGGATCTTGTAGATCATTAGCGCCGCGAGGAATGCGGCCGCCATGCCAACAGCTGCGCCGAACACAATGTCGGTCGCACGATCACCGATCAATACAACACCGTTGTCTTGCAGGACGTTATGGCCGATCAACCCGGCGAGGAAAAACGTCAGCCAGCTGATCACAACGTAGATGGTCGACGGGAGGTAGTCTTTCACCCGATAGGTCGCAAGGCTGGCAATGATCCCAACCAGAACCAGTGCGATGGTGCTCGTCGCAATAAGGCGGAAATAGTACTCTTCAACCATAGTACACGCCCGTGGATGCTTGCGTCGACCAAAACTGCGACACGCCGTGCGAATTGCAGTTGCGTCCGAGTTCCCAGTGCGCCCCGAAACACAACAGACACGGCATAATCGCACGTATTCTGTAGAAATTGCGTTGATAATTCCCTAATTGCGGCAGCCGCAACCGCCGCACGCCAACTAGAGTTATCGCTTGTTGGCGCACTCTGCTGCCTTTGTCGGGCTGTTCCAGCGCACAGATTGCAGGTTATGCAATGTTGCAACGCAACATGTGCCCGTGCTGAATACCCGAATGAGACGCGGCAGAGACTCATATCCGTCGCATGAATTTGCGTGAATTGCCCGTATTTGGCCGGTTCGCGATTTTGCACTCGGGCCAATCTGCGTGAACAGGCCGAAGCCTTGGGACTAGGCAAGTGAGCTAAAAGGATGGCAGTCATGGCTGATGTAGCGACCACAACGCACGCTGAGGGCGCCCAAACAGCAGACGGAGCCCCCGTTAAAGACCTTTACGAGATTGGCGAAATCCCGCCTCTGGGGCATGTTCCGCGGCAAATGTATGCTTGGACGATCCGGGAGGAACGGCACGGCAATCCGGATACGGCCATGCAGGTCGAGGTTGTGCCGACTTGGGATCTCGACAGTCACGATGTGCTGGTGCTCGTGATGGCGGCCGGCGTGAACTACAACGGCGTATGGGCGTCGTTGGGAGAACCGATCTCTCCCATTCGTGACGTACACAAACAGCCGTATCACGTCGCCGGGTCGGATGCGTCCGGTATCGTTTGGGCGGTTGGGTCCAAGGTCAAACGCTGGAAGGTGGGCGACGAAGTCGTCATTCACTGCAATCAAGACGACGGCGATGATGAAGAGTGCAACGGTGGTGATCCGATGTTCTCGACCTCACAGCGGATTTGGGGCTACGAAACGCCGGACGGGTCGTTTTCTCAGTTCTGTCGCGTGCAAGATCGCCAGCTGATGGAACGGCCGCGTCACCTGACGTGGGAAGAAGCGGCCTGTTACACACTCACGTTGGCAACGGCATACCGCATGTTGTTTGGCCATCGCCCCCACATCCTCAAGCCGGCTCAGAATGTGCTCGTGTGGGGGGCGTCCGGAGGGCTTGGTTCGTTTGCGGTCCAACTCTGTGCCACCGCCGGCGCAAACGCAATTGGCGTTGTTTCCGAACCCGACAAGATTGACTTCGTCCAGAGCCTTGGCGCGAAGGGCGTGCTGAACCGACGCGACTTCAATTGCTGGGGACCGTTACCGAAGGTCGGAAGTGACGAGTACAAGAACTGGTTCGGCGAGGTGCGCAAGTTCGGCAAAGCGATCTGGGACATCACGGGCAAGGGTGTGAATGTCGACATCGTATTCGAGCATCCCGGTGAGGCGACATTTCCTGTTTCGACGTTCGTATGCCAGCGCGGGGGCATGGTCGTCATTTGCGCCGGCACGACCGGATTCAACCTCACAATGGATGCGCGATATCTCTGGATGCATCAGAAACGCGTTCAAGGCTCACACTTCGCGAATCTGATGCAGGCCAGTCAGGCGAACAAGCTCGTCATCGACAGGCGCATCGACCCCTGCATGTCGGAAGTCTTCCCGTGGAGCCAGATCCCGAAGGCCCACATGCGCATGATGAACAACGAACACAAGCCGGGCAACATGGCCGTTCTCGTCTCGTCACCGCAGACCGGCCTGCGCACGATTGAGGACGTTCGGGAAGTGAGCCAGGCGCGCTTCGGGTGAGTGACGTGCTGGCGCGCGCCTTGACGAACAACACTGCGGTGTGTCCGCGCCGAACCATGCGCTACTGGCCAGCCTCGGCCAAGAGCGCATCAACGTCGAGGCGGTGGGTGTGCATGGATAACTCACCGCGCTCATTGCGCGGCCAGTCGTCTGGCGATCGATCTCGGTAGAGTTCCAGTCCGTTGCCATCAGGGTCACTCAGATAGAGCGCTTCGCTGACGCCGTGGTCGCTGGCACCGTCGAGTTCTACTCCGGCGTCTGTCAGACGTTTTAAAGCATCTGCGAGCGCGACGCGGGATGGATAGAGAATGGCCGCGTGAAACAACCCTGTCGCGTTTTCCGGGGGCCTGGGGCCGGCCTTGCTACGCCATGTATTGAGCCCGATGTGATGATGGTATCCACCGGCTGCAATGAATGCCGCGGAGTCGCCATAGCGTTGTTTGAGTTCGAAACCGAGGACACCGCAATAGAATGCCAGCGCACGATCGAGGTCGGCGACCTTTAAGTGAACATGCCCGATGCGCACGCCCGGATCGAGCGGGCGTGGCGTCAAGTTTGTTTCGATTGCCGGCAATGAAATGGCTTCTTCGACCATGTCTTAACTCCTCTCGCAGAGTTCGAAGTCGCAATGGATCTCAAACCAGGGGCGTATCGTGTTGAGTTCCGCAGCCGATACCTATATCGCGTCGCTCGATCGCATCACGCCGGTTTCCACCGCTCAGGTGGAACGCGCCCTGATTGACGAAGGTGTCGATCCATGCCCCGCCTGGATTGCGTTTCACGAGCGCTACGCTGGCTACGTTCAGCCAATTGCTCTCGATCGCGCCGTCTGGGGCATCGTCCACATTCGCAGTCATTGGATCATGGAAGGCAGATGTGCCGTCATCGATCAAGGTCAGGCGACGGAGACAGTGTGTTGCGCAGATGTGCACCCGTCTTACGCCTACGAACTCGATCGCCAGGGTGTGTTCTCCGGTGGCCCGGCGGACTCCTTTGACGTGTATGTCGAGCAGTTGGCAGCCTGGTGGCACTTCGTCGGGAAAAGCTATCGCCCGCGAAGACTGTGGTCAGTCACGGACCCGGCGTGGACCCACATCATACGCACGCAGGCCGAACGCGTTGATCGGGCGTCCGACAGCTTTCACGAAGTTTTCACCAGCGATCGCATTCATGCCGTTTGGGATGTCGAACTGGAGCGTTGGGATACCATCCTGACGCGCTGACAGGCCCTTGGTCGCCGACGCGCTCCGCGCAATCCGGCCCACCAGGTCACGCGCACAGATCACGTCACGCGGGCAGATCGCGCTCCCGTTTTTTGATGTAGCCGTACTTCTTGAGTTCCATCAGGCCGCGATTGATTTCAGCGCCGAGAATGATGATGACCGCCGTCACCTGGAAGAAGATCAAGGCGACCATGACCTGGGAAAGTCCTGCATAGAACCGAGTATAGTCCGCGAAACTCAGATAGTACGAATACAGCGCCGCGGTCGTCAGCCAGAGCACGACGGAAACCACGACACCCGGCAGAATCTGGTCAAGCCGGCGTCTCCCTGCCGCCAGCCACTTATGCGCAGTCAACAGCAACAGTGCGATCACGGCACCCGCCACGCCGTAGCGAACAAGCGCGTCCCACCAACCTGTCTGATGGATCGGCTTGAGCCACTCCGGCTCGAACTCGCTCGCAATCGTCGGCGCAACAACCGTCAACCAGGTGATCATCAGACTACCGACGGCGTTCACGATCACGTATGTTGCCGAGATCAGCAGACAGAGCGGGTAAGGACGCGTTTCTTGCTCGCGATAGGCCTGATTGAGTGCGTTTCTTAGCGTTTCGATGCCGTTGGTGGCGAAGAACAGCGCAATCGCACCACCAATCGTAATCAGGTCGACACGGGTTTGTCCGATCACGGCGTTGATTTGCGGTGCCAACGTCTCTGCGACCTGCGCCGGAAGGATCTCAAACAGGCGCGTAATCGCCTGCTCGGCAAGGTCATGGCCGCCAAACACACCGGCTAGCGCACCGACGAATATGCAGAAAGGGAATAATGCGAGTACAAACGAAAACGCAACGGCACCAGCCATGGTGAAACCGGAGTGCTCGTAGGTTCGATAGAGCGCGGAAAGCAGAGTCTGCGGTCGCGCTGTTTCATAGGCTGACTCATAAGCGGAGGCGAAAACGCCGGCCGCCGTCGTGCCGCCACTTGGCTCAGCGTCGGCTTGGAAACTGTCCCGTTGGCCGTTGGGGCCTTGATCGTCCATCATCAATGAAATCGGCCGCTTCTCAGTCAACGGCACATCCCGCTTCCAGTTTTCGTCCGTTCACGCCTCAGGCGCGCACTCACTCTCCGATCAACTCGGATCTGCAACCGTTAACCCGTGAAGGTGTTCCACTTTGCGACACCTATGTGACCGTCCTGCGCCATGCAATCAAGCTGAAGCAGTGTTCTGCCGTTGCTTCTTGGTGGCAAAATTATGGCAGTAACCTTCTCGACGTTAACGAATTTGCGATTTATCGTCCCGATATCAGGTATTTGTACCTAAGCGTGATAACTCACAGATGAGCCAGAGGGCGACATGAGACCTCACGACGACGACGTGGGCTCCGTTCGGTTGCTACAACAACGCCTGAGCGCGCGCCTCACCCAGCACGCGGACTGGCCTCAGTTTGTTCAGACAGGTCAGCCGTCGTCGACTTTGCGACGCACCGCGGACTTTCGAGCTTGGCGACATTTGTCTGAGGCAATTCGGGCTTTGGAAGCCTCCAACGAAGTGCGACCCGGCAGTGACGAGGCGTCACGCGATGACGCGCTGATCCCACAGTCTCAGGATTTGGCGGTGTTTCGTACCCGCGTCACGGTTCGGAAGCGCTCAAGCGCAGCGTCGCCAGTGGCCGGAGAGCGTTCGCCGACCGCGTCATCTGCGTCGGGACCGGCAAACGATAACACCTCACGGCCGCACATTGGCCAGGGCGCGGCCAAATCGGAAACGTCCGCGGCAGCGAGCCGATCAGAACCTGCATCGCCTGCAGCTCAAGAGCGCGGCGGGCAATCTCTTCGCTCGCGGCTTGAAGCCGTCCGAATGCCGGATCACCCCGATTTGCTTGATATTCGCGGCATCACACCGGAGGTGAAGCGGCGCCTTGGTGCGTGCGGTGTTTCGTCTGTAGCCGACATCGCCGGCTGGACCACTGAAGATGTGCGCAGAGTCGGCGCGCGATTGGGCGCAGCCGCTCACATCTCAAAGGCGTGCTGGATTGAGCAGGCGGCAATTCTCGTTCGCGGAGGAGAGACGGCCTACAAGCGGTTGCGCGCGAATGGCGCGGTTGGTGCCCTGGTTCCGCCACCGCGGACGCGTTTGCCGTGGCTGCCTCGCCTGCGCCTTGCCAATCTCCAACTGGATACCGGTTTAGACGGCTCTGCACCGGAAAGCGGAATTGCAGACGAGCCTGCGTTCGACCCGTTGCCGGAAGCCGGAGGAGAGCGGGCTGGCGCGATGGTTGGGCTCCGGCGTGGCGATAGCTTGGCTTCGCGCATCCGGATGGCCAACGTCGACGCGATTGTCGAGCCTGGTGCGAGTGACCCTAACGCGACCGCCCCCAATGCAGCTGATCATGTCCGTCAGGAGGGCGCAGGCCAAACTGCGTTGCCCATGCGCGTATCGGCCAGACGCGATACCAAACGCGGATCGCAAGGCGCGGCGCTTGATGACGACGCATTCGATGTCTCTGAAGACAGCGTTGAAGAAGCCGACGTCATCATTCGTTCGGCGCTCGGCCGTCATCCAAACCCGAAGGTCATCGCGACTGATGATGCGCCTGGATCACGCACGGGACGGCCTCGGTTTGCGGCCAGACGTTCCGACGACATGGCCGAGGAGCGCGAACCACCAGCTGTCGCTGATGTGTCGATCCGGCGTCCAAGCGCGGAGCCGGATTCGGAGGGCGATGTCGCGTCGCCTCGCGAACTTGCCCGCAGACTTCGCAATCTGAAGCGCAGGAGCATGCGCCCGGACACACCGCCACCGCCAAGCGCGCTTGATCATCCCGAGGAGGCGTTGGTCCAGATCGTGGCACGGGGCGCGACATTCGGCGCTGCCGCACCGTCTCACCCGCGTCGCAGCGATCCAGCAACCAACAAAGAGGATCGCGGTCGTCCCCGACGATCGTAGGGACAGTCCCGCTGCGCCTTGCGCGTAGAACCGGCAGGGCGCTATGCTGCGACGCAGCAAATTGTCCATAAGGCGGGAGCCGATATCGTTATGTCACTGGCAGCGCGGGCCACTGAAGTTGAGCTCTCCGCACTCGCAAATGCTGATCTGATTGCGGAAGCACAAGATGTCATTGCAGCTGGGGAACGCCTTCTTCAGGCGGCAAAGATCGCAACAACGCGCGAGCGCGAGGCCGTTGCCGGCGACCTGAACAAGATCCAGCACAGTGCGCACGGCCTGGCCTGGCTCGCGACGTATATTGAAGCCTTGCGCCAGTTGGCCGGCTGGGCGCAACGCCTCGCCGATGAGGGGCGGCTCGATACGTTTGAGCGGCAGCTTCTCATCGCTGGCTTTGGCGAATACGCCGCGCAGATTTGCGGCGGCATCCCGATGAGCCAGGGCGAGACCGTTCGCTTACGAGAGCTTGGCATTTCAACCGAGGCCGCCCGGGCGTTTGAGGATGCAAGCCTCCGGTTCATTGCATGCGGGACCGCGGAACGCACACGCCACGCACTGGGTGAGGCGCTGGTTACACGGCGGGGCGCGACGTCCATGGGCGATCCCGGTCTCGACGAGACCCACCTGGCGATCCAGGAGGAAATGCGGCGCTTCAGTCTGGCCGAGGTCCTGCCAAATGCGCACGGCTGGCATCTGGAGAACCAGTACATTCCGCTCAAGACGATCGCGGAGCTTGCCGAGCTTGGGGTGTTCGGTGTCTCGATGCCGGAGGACGTCGGCGGCATGGGCCTCGGCAAGGAGGCGATGTGTATTGTCTCGGAGGAACTGTCGCGCGGCTACATCGGTGTGGGGTCGTTAGGTACGCGGTCTGAGATCGCCGGAGAGCTGATCCTGGCGAATGGAACGGATGAGCAGAAGCAACGGTATCTGCCGAAGATTGCGTCCGGTGAGATTCTGCCGACGGCTGTGTTCACGGAGCCTAATACGGGTTCAGACCTTGCCTCGCTCAAGACGCGTGCGGAGCGGCACGGTGATGTCTATCGCATTACCGGGCAAAAGACGTGGATCACCCACCCGGTGCGCGCTGATCTAATGACCGTGTTGGCGCGCACGAACCCGAGCGAGCCTGGTTACAAAGGCCTCTCGATGTTCCTTGTCGAAAAGCCTCGCGGCAGTGACGAAGATCCGTTCCCTATGGCCAACATGACCGGCGGTGAAATTGAGGTCCTCGGCTATCGCGGCATGAAAGAATATGACCTGTCGTTTGATGGCCTCGAAGTGCCGGCAAGCCAGCTCCTCGGCGGTGTTGAAGGTCAGGGCTTCAAACAGCTGATGGCGACGTTCGAGGCGGCGCGAATTCAAACGGCCGCTCGGGCCGTCGGCGTTGCGCAGTCTGCGTTGGATCTGGCGCTCGACTATGCGTTGGATCGCAGCCAGTTCAGCCAGTCGATCTATGTATTCCCACGCGTACGCAATAAAATCGTGATGATGGCGGTTGAAACGATGTTGGCACGCCAGATCACATACTTCGCCGCGCGAGAAAAGGATCTCGACCGCCGCTGCGATCTTGAAGCGGGCATGGCCAAATTGCTGGCTGCGCGAGTCGCGTGGTCCGCTGCAGACAATGCTCTGCAGGTCCATGGCGGCAACGGGTTCGCGCTGGAGTATCCGATTAGCCGCGTCCTGTGCGATGCGCGGATTCTCAATATTTTCGAGGGAGCGGCGGAGATTCAAGCACACGTCATTGCGCGTCGGCTCTTGGACGGCGCGAATTAGAGCACGTTCACCTGGGCGGAACCGCCTACGGATCCAGGATGGCGCGCACGGCGTCGACGCAGGGACGTTCGTGGCGGATGAGCAATTGCTCGTGCGATGCCATTAGCGGGCGATTAAATCCGATAACTTCATCCAGGATCTCGCCGTACTCACTCGGCGATACGCTGCGGCGCGGCGCAGTCACATCGTACTGGGAGCCCATCATGTACAGCAACTTGCCGCGTTGATCGAATATCGGGAATACAAAAACAAGGTTGCGGAACTGCGTGCCGTCGCGACGGTAGTTTGTAATCCCAACGAGCGTTTCGTTCTCCTCGGCAACGTTCCGGCGCAGATCTGCGATTGCGCTTTCTTCTGAGTTGGGGCCTTGCAGGAAACGGCAATTCCGACCAAGCGCATCTTCACGCGCGTAGCCGGTCAGGCGCACGAATGCATCGTTCACCATGACAAGCGGGAAGTCCTCAAACGCTGGCGAAGCGAGCGAAAGAGCAATCGGGGAGTCCCGCAGAAACCGATTGAGTGTCTTGGAAGCAATGACCACGCTGCGTCCCTAACGGCTCGACAGTCACCGAGGACAACAACGTAGGGTGCGTTTGCGCCTCTGCGTATTAGCGGAAGGTCGCCATAGACTTTCGACTGAGGCTCAACTGCCATGGGCCGCAGCAAGAGCTTGATCCAGATCTTTGATGAGATCGTCGACAGCTTCCAGGCCTACGGACAGCCGCAAGAGATCGTCAGGGCACGGTGTGCCGGCCCCCTCGACGCTCGCGCGATGCTCTACGAGGCTTTCGACTCCGCCGAGCGACGTTGCACGCACCCAGACTTTCAGTGCAGAGGCGACAGCAATGGCCGCCGCTTGTCCTCCGGCAAACCGCAACGAGAGCATGCCGCCAGACCCAACAACCATTTGCCTTTGCGCGAGTTCGTACTGCGGATGGGTTGCGAGCCCCGGATACAATACGTGGCTGATCTGGTCGTGGCTGGTAAAGTGCTCTGCAATGGCGCGTGCAGACAGACATTGCCGTTCGACTCGGACAAATAGCGTCCGCAAGCCACGCAAGAGTAATGCCGCTTCGAACGGACCTAGAATAGCGCCATGCGTGCTTCGGATCTGCGTCGCCGCCGCGTAGAGTTCACTGTCCGCCGATGCGAACGTTAGGGTACCGGCCAGCACATCCGAATGCCCATTCAGATACTTCGTAGCCGAGTGCATGACGATATCCGCGCCAAGCGTCAGAGGCTGGCTCAATACAGGCGTAGCGGCCGTCGAGTCGACCGCAAGGTTCGCCCCCGCTGACCGCGCGATTGTCGCGCAACCCGCGATGTCGGCCAACGACCAGAGCGGGTTCGACGGAGTCTCGATCCAGATCAGTTTGGTTTGCCCCGGGCGAGTGGCCTCGCCAATCGCGGCCAGGTCTGTCGAATCCACAAACGTCACGCTTAAGCCGTGTGACGCCGCATCGGTCTTCAGCCAGTTGCGCAACGCCCAATACATCACGTTCGGTGCGACGACATGGGCCGGGCGAGGCAGCGCGAGAAACAGGGACAGGGCCGCTGCCATACCCGAGCCGAATGCCAATGTGGCCGCTCCGGACTCGAGCCCGTTGATCACATCTTCGCAGGCTTGCACGGTCGCATTATGCGGTCGCCCGTACGTAAAGCCTCGCGGATAGCTGTTGTCCGGGTCTCGCTCAAACGTCGTTGCAATATGCACGGGCGGAACAATTGCGCCGGTTTCCGATTCTACCGCCCCAGCGGCTTGCACACAGCGTGTTTCGCGAGACGTATTCGTCATAACAAGACTCCGAGCATCACAGGCAGAATTAGAGGTCGATCCCCATGTGCATGCGCACAGAGGTGGCCGAACAGCAGACGTTATGCGCGATGATATGGATGGCCGGCGAGGATCGTTACTGCGCGATAGAGCTGCTCGGCGATCATGACTCGTGCAAGACCGTGGGGGAAGGTCATCTGACCAAGTGACAGCAGCGTCTGGCGATGTGCATCCAGCATATCCGGATCGTGCCCATCTGGACCGCCAATCAGAAATGCCACGCTGCCAACTCCGTCATCACGCAACCGGCCGAGTTTCTTTGCGAACGCGTCACTTGTCATCTGGCGACCGGCTTCAGTCAGAAAATAGCGCGTTGCGTCGGGGGCAATCGCGGCCAGCAAGCGCTGTGTTTCGTCGCGCTGGCGGTCGCGCTGCCGTTGTGCGCGGCTTTCCGGTAACTCGACCAGATGGAAAGCCGCCAGTCCGAGCGCGCGCCCATGGGCTGCGTATCGATCTGCGTACCGTCTATAAAGATCCCGCTCCGGACCGTCTTTCAGACGTCCGATCGCTGCAACCGTTATCCGCATCGACCTTGCTCCAGATCGACATCGGTACTCACATCAGTGGTGCTGCTCGTCCGTATCGGTCGGTCGATCGGCTGACCAGAGCTTTTCGAGATTGTAGAAGTCTCGCACTTCCGGCCTGAAGACATGCACGACGATGTCGCCAATATCGACCAGGACCCAGTCGCAGTTGTCCTGTCCTTCGATTCTGGCATTTCCAAAGCCGAATTCTTTGAGCTTCTTTTGGACCTGATCGGCAATCGCACCGACATGCCGCTGCGAGCGGCCTGACGTAATAACCATGAAGTCGCCAACGGGCGACCTGCCTTCCAAGTCGATCACAACAGTGTCCTCGGCCTTGGCATCCTCCAGCCAAGCGAGGATATGGTCGCGGATCACCGAACTGTCTGGCTCTGCCGAGGCTTGTTCGGTGACGGGGGCTGCGTCAGCGGCGGCCCCGAGCTCGGATTGCATATTGTGGTGTTTGCCCTGTGTTGTTGAAAGCGGTATGTGTCAACGCCTTTATACCCGAGGCTCAAGCGACACACGCAACAAAGATACCCGTGACTTGCCGCATCTTGCAACAAACCCTTTCAAAAATTTATCACGGGACAATGGCAATAGCGAACATAATTGTGGCTGCAACCAGCTCTGATCGGTGCGGATAAAGCCCCTATCCCATGTCCGCCATGGGCGGAAGTGATCGAAACGGCTAAGTCAACCATTATCAATCTTTCCTTACTAAGGGCGAACGCTCTGCGGCTTGTCGTGCCGGCGAAGTTCGGTCGATGAGAGATCTGACAAGCGAACTGTCAGAACCGTCCAGCCGGGCATCGCGCGGCTAGCGAGTTTTTTTGCGAATCTTTCCGGCACAAAATGCTTGTGCAAGGCGTGGGCGGCCGGACTGGCCATTGCGCGCAGCCGGTAGGTCGGTCGATCAATGATCGCGATCGGAAAGGTCGCTGCGATTTCGCGCCAGCGTTGCCACCGGTGAAAACCGGCCAGGTTGTCCGCACCCATCAACCACACAAACCGAACGTTGCCATAGCGATGCCGAAGGAAGGCCAGGGTGGCGGCGGTATAGGCCGATGGCAGTTCAGCCTCGAACCCGGTCGGGATGATGCGGGGGTTCGTCAGGAGTTTTTCGGAAAGCGCAATCCGACTTTGCTGAGAGAGCAATTCGTCATGGGATTTGAGTGGATTGCCAGGCGTGACGATCCACCAGACGGCGTCCAGATCCAGCCTGCGCAATGCCGTCTCGCTAATCATGCGGTGAGCATCGTGCGGCGGATTGAAGGATCCGCCCAGGAGGCCAATGCGCTGCCCATCAAAAGCAAGCGGGGGCTTGGCTTGGATGGCCCCGAATGAGACAGGCGCGCTTTGGCGTGACACGGCGGTTCCGTTGAACGATGGAATGCGACTAGCAGTCTTTCAGATTTGCTGGAACCGTCCCATACCCTTGCCCGGCCGCCCTATGAAATCGTGCCGTTGGTTGGCCGGGCAGAGGTATGGGACGGCAAAGTGGTTCCGCCTAAGGCGGACATGGTTTGGTCCGTACCGCGATGGGCTCGTGCAGATTAGTCCGGCCGGATCTGCCCAGTGCCACGGACAACGTATTTGAATGTGGTCAGCTGTTCGACACCAACGGGACCACGGGCATGCAGTTTACCCGTGGCGATACCGATTTCTGCTCCCATGCCAAATTCACCGCCGTCGGCAAACTGTGTCGACGCATTATGAATAACAATCGCCGAGTCCACCCGATTGAGGAAGAGTTCCGCGGTGCCGTAGCACTCCGTGATGACACAGTCGGTATGATTGGAGCCGTATTCTGCGATATGCGCAATAGCGTCATCGACGCCGTCGACGGTTCGGACCGCGATAATCGCATCCAGAAACTCCCGGCCCCAGTCGTCTTCGCCGGCCGCAATGACACGGTAGTCACAGGCCACGGCCGCCGGATCGCCGCGCACTTCGCATCCGGCATCAAGGAGCGCCTGAACCGTACGCTTCAAATACTCAGGTGGCGCATTGCGATCCACCAGCAGGGCCTCTGCCGCGCCGCAGATGCCCGTTCGCCGGAGTTTCGCATTCACGACGAGCGGAATGGCTTCGTCGAGATCAGCGCCCTGGTCCAGGTAGATATGGCAAATGCCCTCCAGGTGCGAAAAGACGGGGACGCGAGCTTCTTGCTGCACCCGCTCGACCAGGCTCCTGCCACCTCTGGGCACAATCACGTCGATTGCGCCATCCAGCCCACTGAGCATCATCCCAACCGCTGCGCGGTCGACGCTCGGAACCATCTGCACAGCCGCCTCGGGAAGGTGCCCAGCTCTGAGACCGGCATGCAGGCAGGCCAGTATCGCGGTTGATGAGTGGAAGCTGTCCGAGCCACCGCGCAGAATTGTCGCGTTGCCGGACTTGAGACACAATCCGCCGGCATCAGCCGTGACGTTTGGCCGGCTTTCGTAAATGATTCCTACGACGCCGATTGGCGTCCGAACGCGGGAGATCTTGAGCCCGTTTGGCCGCTCCCATGCGGCGATTTCGGCGCCAACCGGGTCATCAAGCGCTGCGATATCTTCCAGCCCACGGGCCATCGCATCAATCCGTGCGGGATTGAGCATCAGGCGGTCGATAAACGCCGCCGGCTTTCCGGCCGCGCGGGCTTCGGTGACGTCGCGTTCGTTCGCCGCAAGAATGGTCGTTTTGCTCCCTCTCAGCGCGTCAGCCGCCGCTCGGAGCGCCACGTCCTTGCTCTCGCGGTCCGTTACTGCGAGCGCCGATGCCGCGGTGTGCGCAGCCTTGCCAAGCGCGTGCATAATGTCGTCCAGCGAGGCCACGACGGTGTCGTCTGGTTGGCCCGGATCTCGTTGGCGGTCGTCACGCATCATCTCGCTCATTCGTCGTCTCTCGATTTGGGTTGAGCACCATATCATCACGGTGCACCAAAGCGGTTCGGCCAGTGTAGCCGAGTATGCCGGCGATTTCCTGCGTTCTACGGCCCATGATACGGGCCGCATCTTGCGTCGCATAGGCCACCAGCCCGCGCCCGACCTCACGTCCGTCCTGCGTGCGAATGACAACAGCGTCGCCGCGATCGAATGTGCCAGTCAAACCCGTAACACCGGCCGGTAGAAGGCTCTTGCCTGTTTGCAGGGCTTTTGCGGCGCCGGCATCGATGGTGAGAACGCCGCGCGGTTCAAGTTGGCCTGCAATCCAGCGTTTGCGCGCCGCAATCGGATCCGTCGCCGCAGGAAACCAGGTCGCCGTCTCGCCGGAACTGAGGCGTCGGATCGGGTGCAAATGCCGGCCCGACGTAATCACCAAGTGCGTTCCGGCGGTTGTTGCG
Organism: Pseudomonadota bacterium; assembly: GCA_039186015.1. Classification (GTDB taxonomy): domain Bacteria; phylum Pseudomonadota; class Alphaproteobacteria; order Rhizobiales; family Hyphomicrobiaceae; genus JBCBWG01. Next base: position 27,821 of record JBCDAH010000015.1, on the reverse strand, counting down.
ATCTTTGCGGCTTCGATCTTCGTGATCATGCCACCGCGAGACAGTGCACTTGCCGCGCCGCCGGCCATCGCCTCAATCTCCGGCGTAATCTCGCGGACCTCCGGCAGCAGCACGGCGTCCTTGTTGCGAGACGGCGGTGCCGTATAGAGACCGTCGATATCGGAAAGGAGCACCAGGCAGTCGGCGCTGACCATCGACGCAACGCGTGCCGCCAGGCGGTCGTTGTCGCCATAGCGGATTTCTGTCGTCGCTACCGTATCGTTCTCGTTGACGACCGGCAGCGCACGCTGAGCCAACAGCGTATCGATCGTCCGCCGTGCGTTCAGGTATCTGCGGCGTTCCTCAGTGTCGGTGAGGGTCAGAAGAATCAAGGCCGCCGTCAGGCCACGGTGCGAAAAGACATCGCGATAGGCGTGAGCCAGGCTGATCTGGCCGACAGCGGCAGCGGCTTGGCTTTCTTCGAGCTCCAGCTCGACCTTGTTCAGCCCGATCAGTTGGCGTCCAAGCGCGATTGAGCCGGAAGACACGAGAATGATCTCGCGACCAGCTTGGGCTAGATCTGCAATGTCATCGGCAAGCGCGTTCAACCAGGTCGCACGAATCTGGCCCGTCGCCTGATCGACAACCAATCCGGACCCGATCTTGATGACAACCCGCCGCGCACGTTGCCATTCAGGCCGGACGGCATTGGCTGTTTTTGGGTCTTCGGTCATCATCGGCCCGTGTCATGCGTATTCTTGGCGCTGTTGTACTTAGGAAAGATCCGGCTGCCACGGCGTCGGTGGTTCGTGAGCGCTCAGGTCCTCGGCGTCTTTACGGCGTGCTTCCGAAACCGTCCGCGCCAGGGCGTGAAGCGCCGCAGTCATTCCTTGGCCTGAGGCCGACGAAATCTGCATTGGGACCTGCCCGGCGGCTTGTGCGAGATCCCGCGCACGTGCAGCGAGTTCGTCAGGTGGTAGGGCATCGCATTTGGAGAGCGCCAAGAGCTCGGTTTTGGCGTCGAGCTGCAGATCGTAGGCGGCAAGTTCATCGCGCACCGTCCGGTATGCGCCGGCAAGGTCGTCCTGCGTGACATCGACCAAATGCAAGAGCACACGACACCGCTCGATATGGCCAAGAAAGCGGGTGCCCAGACCGGCGCCTTCGTTCGCACCTTCAATCAAACCCGGAATGTCTGCCAGAACGAAATCTGTTTCACCGACGCGGACGACGCCGAGGTTGGGATGAAGCGTCGTGAACGGATAGTCGGCGATTTTCGGTTTGGCGGCCGACACAGTCGCCAGAAACGTCGATTTCCCGGCATTGGGCAGGCCGACAAGCCCCGCGTCGGCGATCAGCTTCAAACGCAACCAGATCGTCAATTCCTCGCCGGGTTGGCCGGGATTGGTCCGGCGCGGCGCTTGGTTTACTGACGATTTGAAGTGCGCGTTGCCAAACCCGCCGTTGCCGCCTCGGGCCAGAAGCACCCGTTGACCGGGCTCGGTGAGGTCGGCCACCAGCGTTTCGTTGTCCTCTTCGAAAATCTGGGTTCCTGGCGGCACTTTGATGATGCAGTCGCTCCCGTTCGGCCCGGTTCGGTTCTTACCCATACCCGGTGTGCCGCTCTTGGCCTTGAAGTGCTGTTGATAGCGATAGTCGATCAAGGTATTGAGGTTCTCGACACACTCGGCCCAAACATCGCCGCCTTTGCCGCCATCACCGCCGTCCGGGCCACCGAACTCGATGAACTTCTCACGCCGGAAGGATAGGCAGCCGTCGCCACCTTTTCCCGATTGGATGTAGATCTTGGCTTGATCGAGAAACCTCATGACCGTCGCCTCCGGAATGCGTCGAACGTCAGCTCGGTGTCGACATGGGTTACTTTTTCTCCGCGGGGACGACATAGTATCCGGCTTTCGCCGACAATCCGAAATCCAACGTTCTTCTGCACGCGGAGAGATGCGGGGTTGTCCTTGAAAACACCGCTCTTGATGACAGCATGTTCATCGGAGGTGAAGATTGCACCGACGATGCTGGTAACCGCCTCCGTCATATAGCCGCGACCCCAGTAGGGCTCGCCGAGCCAGTAACCAATCGTGTAGTGGGCGCCAGAAGGTCGACCTCCGATAATGCCAATCAGCATGTCCGTCTCGCGCTCGGCGATGGCGCGCGAACAGTCAGGATCATCAATCGCGCGTGCAAGGATGCGGTCGAGGAACTCCTCGGCATCGCTTTGCCCGTAGGGCCATGGCGGCATCGACAGCATCCGAGTGACGTTCCAATTCGACATGTGTGCAGCGATTGCGCCGGCGTCTTCGCGGCGTAGGACGCGGAGGCGCAATCGTTCTGTATCGACGACTGCAGACGTTGGCCAAGTCATGATCTGTCACCGGTTCGCGGCGCCTTCTTCTTCTTGGTCATCCAAGGCTTGTCGTAGTCGCCGGCCATCAGACACCCTTTCGGCGTGATCCGGGCCACAACATCAGCAAGCCCGAATTCGTCGATCTGAGCTGCCACCTGATCGGCAGACTTATAGGCCATCGGCGATTCGGAGACATCCGGCCGGTCGTAAAAGAACCGCACGTCGAGACCTTCAGTCTGGCGATCGACGATTTCCGCTGATCGCGCCGTGAACTCAGGCGTCGGCAGACCGAGAATGCCCAGTTCGCGCAACATTGCCGTGCGGCTCTTGTTGCGCCCGGCTCCGTGTGGCGCAAACGAGGCAAACGTCTCGTTATCTTTGCCGAGCGTCAGCAGGATCGGCGCGGCCATGTTGAGTGGAATGAGGCCGAGCAGTGGATGTCCGTCGTCGTCCGTCCATGCCGGAGTTGCCCCCTTTCCGTGACAAAACAGGTCACCGCGCTTCCAGACGAAGTTGTGCTCGTTCCCGAACGACGCCAACGGCGCAATCCCGAGCTTATCGAAGGTCCGTTCGTGAACAAGCTGGTGGTTCCGCTTCGTCCAACGCGCAACGTATTGCAGCGCGTCCCAATAAAGCGCGCCTTGCTCACTGTCCGGGTCGAGCCAAGCCTGATGCTGTGGCGTCTCCGGAGACAGCATCTTGGTTTGTGCGATCGCTGCCGCCATGCCGCGCTTGTAGACTTGCGCACCGAGGTCCCGGCTGCCGTGGTGCGTGACCAGAACGTCGACCTCGCCGTCGGACACGTAGGGTGCAAGCGCTGCCGCCAGGTCAGACTGTCCCTGGGTCGACAAGGCAGCCGTCATCGCCTCGGAGACGTCCAAGGTCCCCAGGTAGGCGAAGTGGTTGCCGTCGCCTTGGTCCGCCAGTTGGGCTTTCGCCCGGTGCGCCAACTGCGACAAGAACGGGTTGCGTGTCTCCTCAATCTCGTCCGTGATGGCGTCCTCTACCCAGTCTTCGGGCTGGCGAGCGCCAGGGCCAAAGCGGGTTGAGGCCTTCAACGCATCCATGAACGCCGTCGTCGCCGTGCCCTTTGGAAACACGGTCGCGTACATCGAACAGCAGATATCAGCGGAGTGGAACGCCGGGTGAATCCCACGGGAGACTACGGCACCGCCAACGGGGATGGTGCCTGTTGCCGAACCCGCCGGGCACGCATCAGGCATAATCGCGCCGTGCTCCAGCACCGGACATCGCATGAGGTGGTCCATGTGCGCGCGCACATTGGCGATGTTGGCTTCGTCCTCTTCCGTCTCGGCGCGGATGGCCTCAGCGTATGTGCCTGCCGCGCGCCGCTTGAGAACGACAGGCGCCGGGAACGCCGCTGTCAGCTTGTCACGGATGGTGCTTTCGTCTTCACCGGCGTCGACGAGCGATTGCGCAAGCGCCAGTGCGTCCTTGAATTTCGGACCGGGCTTGATGCCCCAGGAGATCAAAACATGGCCATCGATTTTCATGACGGGATCCTTGGCGCCGGACATCACCAGTGTTCGGTCCGGCTCTTGTGCGGTCGTCTGCCCCGTCAGGCTATTCTGGCCTAGAAATGTGAAACGGGGCGATGGCGAACCATCCCCCCGCTTAAATTTCGGGTATTGATGGGTTCGCCGCTTACTCGGCAGCCTCGGTTCTCGGGTCTATGCTGACGAACGCCCGGCCACCGGCCTTGCGCTCGAACCGAACATGCCCTTCGGTCAGAGCAAAGAGCGTGTGATCCTTGCCCATACCGACGTTGCGTCCAGGGTGCATTTTCGTGCCGCGTTGGCGGACGAGAATGTTGCCTGGGACGACAAGCTCGCCGCCATACTTCTTCACGCCGAGGCGCTTCGACTCAGAGTCCCGGCCGGTTCGCGATGAACCGCCTGCTTTTTTGTGTGCCATGACGTTTCGTCCTTCTTACCGTCGGCGCAAACATGGTCCCTCTGCGGGATTCGGTGTTTACGCTGCGTGAATGTCCTTGATGCGGATTTTGCTGAGGTGCTGGCGGTGGCCGCGCGTGCGCTTGGAACTCTTCCGCCGACGCTTCTTAAACGCGATCAGCTTCGGCCCGCGAGACTGCTCAACAAGTTCAGCAACGACCTTGGCGCCGGAGATCGTTGGCGTGCCGACCTTAACGGACTCGCCCTCGCCCACCATTAAAACGTCAGTTAGCTCAATATCGCTACCCGCATCGCCTGGCAGGCGCTCAACTTCGAGAACATCATCCTTCGCGACACGATACTGTTTGCCGCCGGTCTTGATTACAGCGTACATCATCCCGTCCTTAATCTGCCGCGACCGTTGGCGCCGCAATTGCGGTCTTTCTGCTAAGCCGCGATCGTCACGCATGGGCGGGATCGCAGCTCTCGGCGCGGCAAAGTCCAAATCACCTTGGACCGACGCCGGTCTTGCCTGGGTCAGCGCATGTTGCCCGTTTTGTCCGGGTAGAGCGCGTTTATGTTCAAGGAGGCCGCATTTGTCAACGAATCTCGACCACGCGGCGCATCATCCGAACCGTGACCACGTCCATGCATCGCGGTCCTCGCCAGTCGTCGATCTGCCGGAAATTCCGGTTCTCGATACGGGTCCGGACTTTCCGCTGGAGACACTTTTACAGGCAACCGATCGCGCTCATGCCCTAATGGATCTCGCGACGCGGGGTGTGCCTCGGGCCGCGCTTCACGCGCTCGATGGTGTTTCCCGGCGCTGGTTGGCGAAGTCGACGTCGCCGCACCTGTCTGAGATCGATCAGATCGCCCGGCAGTTGGATCGTCCGGGCGCCTACTTCCTCTCAGTGAACTACGAGTGGGGTTGTACAACCGGTGTCCGCCCCGCGCCCGATGGGGTCGGCGCGCAATTGGTGCGGGTTCTCGACTGGCGCACAAACGGGCTCGGCCGCCATGTGGTCGCTGCCCGGGTCTCGTGCGCGCTTGGGCCATTCATTTCGCTCACCTGGCCGGGCTATACGGGCGTCCTTCAGGCTGTTGCGCCCGGCCGGTTTGCTGCTGCAATCAACCAGGCGCCGATGCCGCGGACCGGCGGCGGCTTCTATCCGCTCGACTGGTTTGCGAATAAGGTGCGCGTCTGGAGCCTGACGCACGAAACCGCCAGTCACGTCCTACGCCATGTGTTCGAGACAGCTGCCGACTTTGACGCGGCGCGACGCCTCCTGATTGAGACGCCAATCGCCAGTCCGGTTATCTATGCACTGTCGGGGCGTGCGCCATCGGAGCTGTGCATTATCGAACGACGCGAAGCGGAGGCGCGCGTTCACGATGGCCCGGCTGCGGCGGCGAACGCATGGCGCACGCCGGATTGGCAGGGTCGGCCGCGTGGCGATGCAAATCCGGAGCGGATCTGTTTGCTCGAGGAGGCAACGCTGGCTGGCGACGACGACATGAGTTGGCTCGAAGCACCCGTTCTCAATCCACTCACGCGCCTGGCGATGATCGCCAATGCGTCGAAGGCGGCAGTCACGGCGCAAGGTTTTGAGGACGGACAGCCCGCGACAGCAGTCCTGACACTGCGGCGCTAGGGGCCTGAAGCCGTCAGCACACATGACCGACAGCGGGCCGGCGAAACCGCCGCGACAGCCTGGCATTGTGCACATCTCGTGAAAACGCAGTCTGACGTTCCGTCCGGAACAGCGAACGCTCCTGAAAATGCGGCATGTCACGGCCAGCAGCGCAGTTGTGCGCGCCAAACGTAGACAATGAAGGAGCCTACCGTGACCGGGATTTTCGTCGACGATGTCGTTGGCGTTGACGTCGTCAAGCCATCAGAAAAACCGAGCAGCCTGCAGCAAATTGCGAATGCTGTTGCCGAAGCTATTGACTCGATGGAGCAGGCACGGCTGCAGCGCAAAGCCTACCAGCAGCTGCGCAGCCTCGATGACCGAACGCTCAAAGACATCGGTGTTCATCGATCCGAGCTCATGTCCTTGATCTATGCGGACCGCTCAGACCGTGCGCCGGTCGAAAGTGCGTGAGACAGAAGGTGCCGATTGTGCAATTGACACCATCGGCGCGTTTTTCGTAAATTTCTGTCATGACAGAAATTAAAGCAGAAGCCATGCGCATGCCCGATGCGGTCGAGCGCTTTGTCGTGCACTGGGGTGAGATGGGCGCGACGTGGGGCGTGAACCGCTCCGTCAGCCAGATCCACGCCTTGCTCTATCTTTCCGAGGCGCCGTTGACCGCAGAGGATATTGCAGACCGCTTGTCGATGGCACGATCCAACGTATCGAACTCCCTGAAGGAGTTGATGAGTTGGAACTTGATTCGCCGGGTTCACACGATCGGGGATCGGCGCGACCGCTTTGAAGCGGAGGCCGACCTTTATGAGATGGTTCGACGGATCGCCGAAGGCCGAAAGGCGCGCGAAATCGATCCGACGTTGGCTGCACTCCGCGTTTGCGTTAGCGAGGCAAACACGGATCCGAGCGTGTCTGAGCCTGCGCGAGAACGTCTCAGCAGCATGCTTGGTTTCCTGGAGACGGTCGATAAATCGTTCACGGAACTGGTGCGGCTTCCAAGCCCGACTCTGATCAAGTTGCTGCGCATGGGTGGCACCTTGGCGAAGGTTGTCGGTGGCCGCGGGGCGGCACGAGACTCCTAAGAGCTGCGCCAGGAGCATTTTCAGATTTAGCTGGAACGATCCCACGCCCGCGGTGCCGTTATCATCGGGGCGTTTGGTGGCCGGCGGTATCGGGCTCAAGTTCATCGGCGCTATTCAAACCGGCACGAACTGGGAAGACGTGATGTATTACGCGCTGCTGGTGCCGATCACGGTCTTCCTGATGGATACGTTCTCCGGCTGGCTCCGGCGGGCGTTGACCGGGATTGAGGCAGACACGCAACAGCGGCGAATTGCCCGCGGCGCTCGCACAATGACGGGCATCTTACGCCGGGCCTGATATGCGCAGAACGCAACGCAAAACGGTCGCACGAGATGTGCCGAGATCCCGTTGGCGCCGTGGCGGCGGTTGGGATCGGCCAGCACGACACTGGCGCGTTGCAAGCGCGCATGAGCGCCCAGAATGCTGCCTGTGTCACATCGCTTGTGCTCTTTTCGATGATACGCGGCGGCGGCGGCTTGGGTCAGCTGCGGCCAGCGATCGCCGCAATCAAGGACGGGAGTGGCACACCGCAGAATCAGTGGTGTCGGTCGCACGTGCAAATGCATGCGCCGGTATTCTCGCAGCGGCGGTTCATGCGGCAGCCTCCGTCGTGCCTCATCCCAGGCGTTTGGTGATTCGTCGATCGCGACAGTGCGAATCACTGTCGTCGGACATCGCCGGCGCCCGAAATCACTGGCGCCCGAACCAGCGGGTCCGGACGAGGTGGTCGCAGAGTCTGCGTGTTCGGTTCTAACGGCTTAGTTCTAAGCAGGAGAGTTGATATGCGCCTTGCCATGGCACTACTGGCGTCCGGATCACTATTGGTCTCCGCGGCGCTTGCCCAGGACCAGCAGGCTGGAAATGAAGCCAGCACGAATGCGGATGAGACATTCAAGAAACTGGTCGAAAAATGCGACAATACCGATGCACTCATGCTTCGGGCGCGGATCCGGCTGCAATTGGGGCGGACAACAGATACGGCCCGCGACGCAGCCTCCAAACTGATGGATCAGGGCCTCTCGCAGTGCGGTGACGGTAAAATTGACGAGGCAAAAACAACCCTGGCTGAGGCTCTGAAAGTTGCTGAGGCCGGCGTCACTGAAAAGCTTGACCAGAGCACATCGAAGGTCGCGCAAAACACTGAGTCGCAACCTGCGACATCGCCTGCGCAGCCTACGGAATCGCCGTCACAGTCTACGGAGTCACCGTCGCAGCCTGCGGAATCGCCGTCGCAGTCTACGGAATCACCGTCGCAGCCTGCGGCATCATCCGAGTCTGCGGGGACATCGGAACCAGCCGCATCATCGCAACCTGCCGAAGCAGCAAAGTCAGATGAGCAGCCGAAGACAGAGGATGCGGCTGCCGAGAAAAAGCCGTGGTGGAAGTTCTGGTAACGAGCTGACACGTCGACGCGGGGCGGCCTCTCATATGAGGTGGCCGCCCTTGGTTGGTCTCAGCTTTTCATCAGTAGGCGAGAACTCAGCGTGCATAAAGTACTCAGTTGAGCCATAGTGCCCTTGATCTGGGCAGCTAAAGCAGGCGCAAGCCGGAACTGCACAATTTTTCGCCTTGAAATGAGGGTGCCGAAAGCTTGACCATTGAGGGGCTGAAGGTGGTTGGTGTGCTCCTGCCGATCATCGTTCGCGAGCCACTTATTGGCTTCCCCTAGACTTGTCCTGTCCGTAGATGCGGACATTTGACACGCCGCCGACCTGACCGCCCAGATTTTCGGGAGTGGAATGGTCGCGCGGCGATTTTTTTTATTCGCTGAAGCGAAGCCTTGATGCGCGCCCGGGATTCGTCGGTGAGAGGTGGCGGCGCTACGCATCTGTTGATGCAGAAACGGTGTAAGATATCCGCTTTTCCTGGACGTGATCCCATCCTGACGACATGGTCCGGTCAGAGAGCACTTCGTTGAGATCAGAGCCGAAATCAGCGGTGTTACCGAGAGATGACGCGCGGCGTCTGCTGCGGAGGCAATCGCGATGACATCGCCGGTGGAGCCGTTGCCCATGCAACCACAGCGTCTCAGGATCGCATTGATCGCGCACGATCAGATGAAACCCAAGCTTGTCGCATGGGCGACGCGACACGCCGCAACATTGTCGCATCACGAACTCTTTGCGACGGGGACGACCGGCACGCGGATTTGCGAAGCAGCGGACTTGGAGATCCAACGGGTCTTGAGCGGCCCGCTCGGCGGTGACGCCCAGATTGGCGCCATGATCGCAGAGGGGCGGCTGGATGTTCTGATCTTCTTTACCGACCCACTCAGTGCGCTGCCTCACGACGTTGATGTGAAGGCGCTACTCAGGTTGGCGGTGCTCCATGATATCGTCATTGCCATGAACGGGGCGACTGCGGATGCTGTACTGGCAAGTCCCAGGTTTGCCGGAGGTTCAGCACCACACGCGTGATTTCTGTGGCGACTGCGGCGTCGCATGCAGACCCAGTCGACGGCTTATGAGGACTTGAAGATGAAACGAGATCGAAACGCAAAAATCGTTGCCACGGTTGGGCCTGCCTCATCAAGCCCCGAGAGTATCAAGGCGCTGGTGCTGGCCGGCGTCGACGTGTTCCGGCTCAACTTCAGTCACGGGACGGTGGACGAGCAGATCGCACGCTACAAGGCGATCCGTGACGTTGAGGCGGAGCTCGGCGTTTCGATTAGCATCCTGCAGGACCTGCAGGGGCCAAAGTTCCGGATCGGGAAGTTCGAAACCGGCGAGATCATGCTGACGCCGGGTGAGATGGTGCAGTTCAAGCTCGGAGATACCGGGGCCGATGCGCAAGCCATACCGTTGCCGCACCCCGAGATTTTTGAGGCGATTTCGCCAGGTGACAAGGTGCTGTTGGACGACGGCCGGCGCCGCCTTGAGGTCAAAGGTGTTACGGCCGACACAATGGACGCCGAAGTGATCTACGGCGGTCGGCTGACGAACAACAAGGGCGTCAATCTGCCAAATACAACCATTCCCCTGTCGCCGCTGACGCCGCGCGACCGTGAGCATCTGCAAGTCGGTCTGGACATTGGTGTAGATTGGATCGCGCTGTCGTTCGTGCAGCGACCCGGAGACATTCTCGAGGCGCGCGACCTGATCGGCGATCACGCCGGCATCATGGCCAAGATCGAAAAGCCGAATGCTCTCTCGACCATTGATGAGATCGTACGCCTCTGCGACGCAATCATGGTTGCGCGCGGCGATCTGGGCGTCGAAATCCCACCTGAGGAGGTGCCCGGCCGCCAAAAAGAACTGGTGCGCGCATGCCGCCTGGCCGGCAAGCCGGTGATTATCGCAACGCAAATGCTGGAAACGATGGTCTCGTCGCCCGCACCGACCCGAGCCGAAGCGTCTGACGTCGCCACTGCGATTTATGATGGTGCGGATGCGGTCATGTTATCGGCCGAGTCTGCCGTTGGTCAGTATCCCATCGAGGCTGTCTCCGTCATGGATCGGATCATCCGCCGGACGGAAGCCCATAAGGACTACCGGAGTATTCTCACGGCACTCGAGCCGGTCGTAGAGCCGACCATCCAGCACGCCGTCTCAGCGGCGGCCGCCGACGTCGCATCCGTCATCGATGCCAAGGTCATTGTCGCGTTCACGTCATCCGGTGCCACGGCCTACCGCATTGCGCGCAAACGGCCGGAAGTCCCGATTCTCGCGATCACGCCGGACAAGCACGTCATGCGACGTCTTGTTTTGACCTGGGGCGCTCATGCCATTCAGACCAAGGCCGTTGAGAGCTTTCGTGAGATGATTGCCCAGGCCGCCGAGCACGCCGTCGCAGAGGGCTACTGCAAAAAGGGCGATCGCATCGTGACGGTTGCCGGCGTACCCTTTGGCGTGCCGGGGTCAACGAACAATCTGCGCGTGATCGAAGCGTAGCGTCGATTGGCAGATAAGACCGAGGATTATGTCATGGCCCGTACGGTCAACATTTCAGACATGCGGGCACTTGCGCGACGACGCCTACCGCGTGTCGTCTTTGACTTTATTGATGGCGGCGCCGGCGACGAGATCACGACGCAGGCCAATTGCCGGGACCTGAGCGCGCTGACGGTCCGGCCGAAAGTCATGGTCGATGTGTCTGATCGTGACAGTTCCGTTGAGGTCTTCGGCGAGCGCCTGAGTACGCCGATGATCCTCTCGCCGATCGGTTTGACCGGGCTGGCCACACCAAAGGGCGAGTTGGATGCGGCGCGGGCGGCCCGGGCCGCCGGCATCGGCTATTGCCTGTCGACCAACGCGTCGTCATCAATCGAAGAGGTTGCGGCCGAGATCCAGCACCCGTTCTGGTTCCAGCTTTACGTCATGAAGGACCGTGAACTCACGCAGTCGCTCGTTGAGCGGGCCAGGGCTGCGGGGTGCAACGTTCTGGTCGTGACAGTGGACTTGGCCGCGCATGGCCGGCGCGAGCGCGACATGCGCAATGGGTTCTCTGTTCCGCCGAAAATCTCAGTTTCAGACGCGGCCAACGTGGTTCTGTCGCCGCAATGGCTGTATCGCACGCTCACCGGGCCACGCCTGACGTTTGGCAACTACCAGACCGAGGCCGACGAGGGTTTCCTGGAGCTGTCTCGGCACATTCAGGAGCAGTTCGATCCATCACTGACGTGGTCCGATATTGCTTGGCTGAAAGAAATCTGGGGCGGGCCTCTGGTGATCAAAGGCGTGTTGCGCGCCGACGATGCGCGCAAAGCTCTGGATCATGGTGCCGATGGGATTTCGGTGTCCAATCACGGCGGCCGCCAGTTGGACGGCATACCGTCCGCGATTGGTGCATTGCCGGAGGTCGTTGACGCGGTGGGCGGTCGCGTACCGGTGTTCATGGATGGCGGCGTACGCCGCGGGCTGGATGTTGTCCGGGCGCTGGCATTGGGGGCAAAAGCGGTCTTGGTCGGGCGCGCGTTTGTCTACGGGCTGGCGGCGTTTGGCCCGGACGGCGCTGGTCGCGCAATTGGCGTTCTGCGCGACGAATTCGATAACGCCATGGCGCTGTTGGGTGTGCGTTCTATCGAAGACATCGATGGGTCGATCCTGGCTGACCGTCCCAATCATTGGCCGAGGAATGCTTGAATTAGATCATTTCCGCCATAGGCGGAAATGATCCAAAACCTCAAGAGCCTCAGCGCCCGCCCTTCACAATGGCCGTCACTTTCTCAGGTTTGCCGGACGTTGCGCTGGAGGCGTCGCGGCACAGGACGTGGAAGTGCGCCGTCTCGCTTGCTGAGCCGTCGTGTACGAACATGACGGAGCGGGCATTGATCTGTGCCTGGGTGAAGGTCGTGACAGGTTTGGTCGGCGCGGATGTGAGTGCAACCATACCACCGGACGTGTTGCTGACTTCAAATGTGAGATCATCCGGCGCGTCATCCGGGTCCACCGCCTGCAAGTCCTGCCGTGTGACGACCGTTGAGCGGCCACGGTGCACGGTGATGGTCATGTCACCGGCGAGCGACGGCGGCACATTGCGAACGTCCGCCAGTAGCTCTCCACCAGAGGAGAGCGCAATCGAACCATACTGAACCTTGCCGGCAACGCTTCCGCCATCGCCGATCCGGATCAGCTCCTTCACGCGAATGTCGCCTTGCATTTCGCCAGCAACTTCCAGCTTCACGGCTCGAATATTGCCATAGGCCCGTCCGCCGGGTGCGACCACCACGAGGTCACTCGAGATCGTCCCGTCAACGTAGCCTTGGACATCCACACGCCGTCCGTTGATGATCTTTCCCTGAACCACCGCATCTGGTGCGATAAAGGCGACTCCGCTCGTGTCACTCACGGTTATTCCATCCTCGAGAACTGTCCCGGTACCTCATACTCCCAGGCGCGAACTGAAAGACATCCTGCACTCTGATGCATGACCAACGTGCAATCGTTGCGCGAAATACTCGCCAGCCGTTGCATGTTAGCCGCAATTATATGGCTTGAATCCGATCCCGCCCTACATCACGGCGCCAATTTGCCACGGCACAAACTCATGATCACCATAGCCATGCGCCTCCGACTTCGTCTTGCCGCCTGATGCAACCTTTAGAATATGCTCGAAAATCTGTGTCCCCTTTTCCTCGATGGCCACGCCGTCGAGAACGTCACCACAGTTAATGTCCATGTCGTCGACCATACGCTCGTACATCTGCGAGTTTGTGGCGAGCTTGATCGATGGTGAGGGTTTACAGCCGAATGCGGAGCCGCGACCTGTCGTAAATGTGACTATGTTGCAACCGCCGGCCACTTGCCCCGTCACGGATACCGGATCGTAGCCTGGGCTATCCATGAAGGTGAAGCCCTTGGCTGTCACTTGCTCAGCGTACCGATAGACTCCGCTGAGAGTTGTCGTGCCGCCCTTCGCTGCGGCACCAAGAGACTTTTCGAGGATTGTGGTCAGGCCACCGGCCTTGTTGCCGGGCGAAGGGTTGTTGTCCATAGAACCATCGTTCTTAGCTGTGTAGTCACGCCACCACGCGATGATATCGACAAGCTTCTCGCCGACATCCTGCGAGCGCGCACGCCGCGTCAAAAGATGTTCCGCGCCGTAGATTTCGGGCGTTTCCGCCAGGACGCCGGTGCCGCCGTGCGCAACGAGGATGTCGACGGCTTTGCCAAGCGCGGCATTCGCGGTGATGCCGGAATATCCGTCGGAGCCGCCACACTGCAGCGCCACCATCAACTCAGACGCGGGAACGGTTTCTCGTGTGGCTGCATTCGTAATCGGCAGCATATCTTGAAGTCTCGCAACGCCGGACTCGATTGTCTTGCGCGTCCCGCCGGTATCCTGGATGGTCATTGTTTGGAACCCGGGCCCATCCTCCAGGCCATACTTTTCCTTCATGCGCGCAATCTGAAACACTTCGCAGCCCAGACCCACCACGAGCACGCCCGCCAGGTTGGGGTGTGACGCGAACCCCCACATCGTCCGTTCCAGGGCGTCCCAGCCCTCTCCGGACGCGGCCATGCCGCAACCCGTGCCGTGCACAAACGCGACGGCGCCGTCCACGTTGGGATAGTCTCGCAGAACCCCGGACCGATTGATCTCGTCGGCCATGAAACGTGCAACGGACGCCGAGCAGTTCACGCTGGTCAGGACGCCAATGTAGTTGCGCGTTCCCACTTTGCCTCCGGGCCGTCGAAAGCCCTCGAAGGTTGCACGCGCCTCGAGCGGTAAGACAGCCTCGTCCTTTGAGTCGGCACAGAACGCGTAATCCCGGTCGAATTCGGCATAGGCGCAGTTGTGCGTGTGTACGTGGTCGCCGGGCTGGATGTCATCAGCGGCAAAGCCGATGATCTGCCCGAACTTCTTGATCGGTGCACCCTTCTCAATCCGGACGGTCGCCATTTTGTGGCCCCGCAGGACCCGACCGGTTACGGCGATTGCGCCCACCGTTGTGCCCGGCGCCATGCCATCAACGGCAACCACGATGTTATCGTCGGGATTCAAGCGCAGGATTCGAGGTTCGGGCGAACCATTGCCCGTTGCGTGTTCTGCCATGGCCGATCTCCGGAGCGTCCTCATGAATTGCGTTTTTGCAGCCTAGCATCCCGCCAGACCGATGGCTTGGCAACGGTGATATCCCGACGGAGGCCGCAATGAAGCACGAGTTTCAGTTGTTTGCAGATTATCACCAGGTTCACTTGCAAGACGATGACATCGCGCACGATGACCTGTCCGAGGCCTGGCTGGACGATCAGGCGACCGAGCGGGGCCTGGCTGTAACAGAGCATGCGATCGCAATTGGAACGGCACGCAACATGGACGTGCCCGTGAGTGTCGCGTTCAGAACCGAGCGACCCGTTCTGGACTCGACGGAATTCGACAAGATCAACGAGGCGATATTGCAAATCGATACCGGCCGTCTTGTCGTCATGGGCTGTACCGACGACTTCGATGACGCTGCACGCATCATTTGTGCGCCGGGTCGCTATGGCGTTGTCGTCGCGTACAAGGACCTCGACTCGCTGTCGGCCGACGGCCTTGATGGAAACGACAGCTATCACGTCTTCCTGTGGCCGCGGTAGGTTCGCCAGGTCGACGCGCAGATAGAGATACCTGCCAGTGATGGGCGTGGCGATGCCGCGGAATCGTTGCGTCGCGGCATCGCCAAGGCAGTCTCAGGTTCGCCCGATGGGGATTTTCTTCTCGGGCTTGGCGGTATCGCCCTTTGGCAGGTTGATCGTCAGGACGCCTTTATCGAACGCCGCGACAATCTTGTTGTCGTCAATGGTGTCGGGCAGGCGGAAAGAGCGGGTGAACGCGCCGTAAGTCCGCTCAGAGACGTGGACGTCGTCCGTTGTCTCGTCGTGCTCAGACTTCTTTTCGCCTTTGAGGGTGAGAACGCCGTCTCTCACGGTTACGGAGACATCGCTCTCGTCCATGCCCGGCAACTCGGCCGTCACGATCAACGCTTCGACCGTTTCCTTGATGTCCATATTGGGCATGCTCGCGGCCGGACGGCTGCCGAGAGCCGAAAACGGACGTGCCAGTCCGCGGCCGAGCATCGCATCAACCAGCCGGTCCATTTCCATGCGCATATCGCTTAGCGGGTCCATCATGGCCCCGGTGGTATTCGATTTTTTGATTTCCTGAGCCATCTCTGGCCTCCACTCAGACGATGTACAGTCATGCTGATCGTGCATACCGTCATGGCTCAGTGGTGCATTGATCGCGGTCAATTGCCGCTGATCTGGGCTAAAACGTCGCGTTTCGCCGGAATCTCGCCGCGTCAGTTTGGCCCCGGCACCTTGCATCGGCGGGCCAACTGCGCGATGTCACCGCGTTCTTGAGTAGTAGAGGAGCGGAAACCATGCCGATCCAAAAGACCTTGCCGATATTGGCGATGATCGCAGCCATGGCAGCAGGCCCAGCCTATGCCGAGAAAGCTGGCGACGAGAACGTCTCGAACAGCAAAGACAAAGTTGTTGTCGATGTGCCGACCACCCGCGTCGAGACCGAGGGTGATAAGAAAACGAAGGTTCGCGTGCGCGCGCCGTATTCCGACGTTGATGTCGACACGCGCCGCCGCCGGGTCCGTATTGACGTTCCCTACTTCAACGGGACGATTTCCTGGTAGCCTTGCGCGTCGCGTCACAGGACGCAGTGCATAACGCAGCGCGCCCGTTCAACGCCGCCGCCGACCCGTACGGTCGGCGGCGGTTTTGCGTTTGGGCGATCGCCATGCCAGCGGATGCCGGTCTCTCCCAAAAAGGCGCCGCCGCCGTCTCCGCGACTCACACACGAAAACACTATTGATACGGGCTGGCTCTCTTGCCGCGATCCGTGTGGCGTGCTGCACTTCGTCTGAACCACAACGCACATTGGAAACGCCGCCCAAGGAGCAATCATGAACCTGTCATTCATGCTGGCCGACCGCGCCGCTGAAAACCGCCCCATCCGTATTGGCCAGATTGGGGCCGGGAAGTTCGGCACGATGTTTCTCTCACAGGTCCATTCAACGGTCGGAATGCACTTGACGGCGCTGGCAGATCTGCAACCCGACCGCGCGCGGGAGCGGATGGAAACCGCCGGATTTGCAACTGAGAAGAGCGGCGCGACGTCAATCGACGACGCAATCAAAACCGGTGCCACACATGTCACTGAGGACCAGATGGCCCTGGTCGATCATCCGGAAATCGAAGTGATCATTGAGGCGACGGGCGATCCCGCTAATGGCATTCGCATTGCCAACGCCGCCATCGCGGCCGGCAAGCATATCGTTATGGTCAATGTCGAAGCTGACGCCCTTGCCGGGCCGCTGCTTGCGCGACGGGCGCGCGAAGCCGGTGTTGTCTATTCTTTAGCGTGGGGCGATCAGCCGGCACTCATTTGTGAGCACATCGACTGGGCGCGATCCTGCGGGTTTGAGGTGGTCGCAGCCGGCAAGGGCACGCGCTATCATCCAACCTATCACGCGTCGACTCCGGAGACCGTGTGGGACATACTGGCGAAGTACCTCGTGATCGAGCAGCGCTCGCACATCAATCCAAAGATGTTCAATTCATTCATCGATGGAACCAAGTCCGGCATTGAGATGACCGCGGTCTGTAACGCCATGGGGCTGGTGCCACAGTCCAACGGCCTCGGCTTTCCGCCGTCATCACGTTTCGATCTGGCTGAAGTTTGCAAGCCGGCGGCTGACGGCGGGACGCTCGAAAAGTCCGGTGTGACCGAGGTGGTCTCCTCGATCACGCGCGAGGACACGGAGGTCCCGCACAACCTCGTCATGGGAACCTACGTGGTCATCACGTCTGACAGCGCCTATTCGCAAACGTGCTTTCGCGAATACAACTGCCTTCCGGACAGCAGCGGCAAATATGCAGCGCTCTATCGCCCAACCCACATGATCGGCCTCGAACTTGGGTTGTCGGTGGCCTCAGCGGTGCTCCGCAACGAACCTACCGGAGCCCCGCGCGTCTTCAATTCCGATGTTGTTGCAACGGCCAAACGCGCGCTGACTGCGGGCGAGATTTTGGACGGTGAAGGAGGCTATTGCGTGTGGGGCAAACAGCAGCCCGCTGATGTGTCGCTGCGCGAAGGGTATCTGCCTCTCGGGCTGGCGCACGACGTGAAGTTGACGCGCGATCTCGAAGAAGGCGCGCCTGTCCGTTGGAGCGATGTCGACGTGGATGCGTCCGCTGATGCGGTCAAGTTCCGTCGGGAGATGGAGGCAGCATTCTCACGACCCAACGTCGCATAGGGAGGCGGTCATGGCGGATGCAACCGAACGCCTCGTCATCGTCACCGGCGCTGCGTCGGGCATCGGAGCGGCCACGGTGGCCCATCTCAGACAGGAAGGTTGGCGTGTGGTTGGGTTCGACCTTGATACCCTCGCGCTCGCTGAGGCCGTGACCAAATTCGCGTCTGATGATGGCGTGTCATTCGACGCTGTCGATGTGACGGACGAGCCTGCGGTGACCTCGGCCGTTACGCACATCGAACAATCGCGCGGCGCAATTGAAGGCGTCGTAAACTGCGCCGGCATCGCGCGAGACATTCCAACGCTCGATCATCCGATTGACCTGTTCCGTACGATCATGGACGTCAACGTCACGGGGACGTTCATTGTCGGCCGTGCGGTTGCACGGCACATGTCGGAACGCAAACGCGGTGCAATCGTCAACATTGCGTCAATTTCAGGTCTGCGCGGGTCGAAGGGGCGCGCGGCTTACGGCGCATCCAAGGGCGCCGTCATCACCATGACCCAGGTCATGGCGAACGATCTCGCGCCGCACGGCATTCGCGTGAATGCCGTCGCGCCGGGCCCGGTCGAGACGCCGATGATCAAGGCGCTGCACACGGATGAAGACCGCGGGCTTTATCTGCGCTATGTGCCCATGAACCGTTATGCCGATCCATCCGAGATCGCGAGCGTGATTGCGTTCCTGCTGGACGGGACGAAGTCCAGCTTCGTCACGGCGGAGATCATCGCCGTGGACGGTGGATATCGTGGCGCAGGAATTATCGAGAGGGATTGATGCTGTCGATCTTTGAACCAGCGAACTTCGCGCTGTTTCTGCTCGCGGCCGTAGCAATCGCGTTTGCGCCGGGTCCTGGCATTCTCTACGTCCTCGCGCGGACACTGTCCGGTGGACGCACCGAAGGCATTGCATCAAGCTTCGGAACTTCGGTTGGGGGGCTGGTTCACATTGCCGCCGGAGCGATTGGGGTGTCGGCGCTTGTGCTGGCCAGTGCCGAACTGTTCTTTGTGCTCAAGATCCTTGGTGCGATCTATCTCATCTGGCTCGGCATCAAGACGATCCGCGCCGCCAGATCGCTGTCCGTGACCGCGCTGACAACGCCGCCGGGCTCACACCACGCGCGCCGATCACACAGACAGGCCTTTCGCGACGGCATTGTCGTTGAGGCATTGAACCCGAAAACGGCAGCGTTCTTTCTGGCGTTTCTGCCGCAGTTCGTCGACCCGTCGGCCGGACAAGTCGGGATGCAGTTTGCGTTGCTCGGCATGATGACTGTGGTCATGAATACGACAGCGGATTTGATTGTCAGCTACGCTGGCGGCGCGTTGCGATCCGGCTTGGTCGCCCGGCCGCAACTCTTGCGTCGGCTGGGAGAGGTTTCGGGCGGAACGCTTTGCATGCTCGGAGCTTCGCTGGCTCTTGTGAAACGTAACGCTTGATGGACGTGCGCGATGGCTAAGATCACCTCATTTGACGTCGTTCCGTTACGGATCCCGTTTCAGGACGGCAGCGCCGGCGTCGGTCTGATGCCGACGAAGTGGACTCATCTCGACTTCGCGCTTGTTCGGCTGCAGTCGGAAGATGGATTGGTTGGGTGGGGTGATGCGTTTGCCTACAACTGCCGCACGGCCGTCTGCGCGGCGCTGGAGGATATGGTCAAACCATTGATCCTGGGGCTCGACGTCGAGCCAACGTCGACCTGGCTGACAGCCGTGAACGAGGAGCTCCAGAAGCGGCTTCATCTCCATGGCCGCTATGGAATTACAACATTCGCCATATCAGCTGTCGACATTGCGCTGTGGGACTTGGCGGCGAAGCAGGCCGGTCAGTCTCTTGCGACATTTCTCGGCGGGGCAAAGCGTGCAGAACTCCCGGCCTATGCCAGTCTCGTCCGCTACACTGAACCCGATCTGGTTGCACGTTTCTGCGAACAGGCCGCCCAAGAGGGCTACAAGAGCGTCAAGCTGCACGAGATCACCGTGCCCGCCATTCAAAAGGCGCGTGAAACGCTGGGCCAAGACATGGCTCTGATGACCGACGTGAACTGCAATTGGAGCGTCGCTGAAGCGCGAGACATCCTGCCCGAGATGAAGAACCTCGGGCTCTACTGGGTCGAAGAACCTGTGTTTCCGCCAGACGATGCCGAGACGCTGGCGAAGTTCGAAGCGGACTTCGGTGTCGCGATGGCGTCAGGCGAGAACGCCTGCACGGCGGTTGAGTTTGCCCGCATCGTGCCGTGGATCACGTTCCCGCAGCCCAGTGTTACCAAGGTTGGTGGTGTGACCGAGTTCATCAAAGTCTGCGACCTTGCCGTAACGCATCGTAAAACCGTTATGCCGCATGCTCCCTATTTTGGACCTGGATACTGGGCGACGATCCAGATCATGGCGGCGCGGCCGGAATGTCGATTGTTCGAGCGGTTCTTTGTCTGGCCCGAACTACACTTGTCGCAGGACATCCCGTTGCCCGTCGACGGAACAATCACCGTACCGGATGGGCTCGGTCTCGGCTTCGAGCCAGATGAGGATGTGATTGCCCGATTTCGGGTGTAAGCACCGACCTATCTTCAGTTTTTCTACGAACCACGCCTCGGCGAGGCGGATTTTTCCTTTCCGGTCGGGAATTTGGGCAGCCAATCCTCGCGCCAGCTCGTGCGCCGGCCTAACTCCAGTAGTCGGTATTGCCTGTTACGCACGGACTGGAGACGCGGAATGCTTGAATCGGCTGTTACAGCACTGCAAGAGGCCCACGGCGCAGCAACGCTTGGGATTCTTGGCGGCCTTGTCGTCGGCATCGCGTTCGGTTGGCTGGCGGAGGCAAGTGGCTTTTGCCTGCGGTCCGCGGTCATTGAGACAACGGCTGCGCGCACAACAGCCAAACCATTTAAGCTCACCCAGTTTGTTGCGGCGATGTTTGCCGCGGTTGCGGTCACACAGGCGCTCGTTCTTGGTGGCGTGATCGACTTGTCCGAGGCCATTCCTGTTGCCTCGGCACTGAATATTCCGGCTCTCGTAATTGGTGGCGTGGCCTTCGGCGTCGGGACGATCCTGGCCGGCGGCTGCGTGTCGCGTCTTCTGGTGCTTGGTGCGACGGGCAACCTCCGGTCGATTGTGACACTGCTGATCGTCGCCGTCGCAGGTTATGCAACGTTGCGTGGCGTCTTGGCCTATCCTCGGATCGCAATCGAAGGTGTTGCACCGAGTGAAGGTGTTCCAACGTTGTTGAGTTCGGCACTTGGTGCTTCGCCCACGCTTATCGCCGCAGTTGCGCTGGCAGTCATTTCGTTAGTGCTGATTGCGCTTGCCCGCCGCGTTGGCTGGAAGGCCGTTGCTATCGGGTTCGGTGTCGGCGGCTTGGTCGGCGTCGCGTGGTTCGTAACGGGCAAGCTCGCTTACGATGAGTTTGAACCCATTCGGCCGGCGGCACTCAGCTTTACGGCACCGATTGCCGAGACCGTCCAGTACCTCATGATTGCCACTGGCGATACGCTCCGGTTCTCAATTGCGCTGGTGAGCGGCGTTTTGATCGGCGCGTTCTTAAGCGCTGCGATCTCCGGTCGCCTTGGGCTTCAGGGCTTTCAGACTGAGCGGGCACCGATCCGCTATGCGGCCGGCGGGCTGTTGATGGGCTTTGGCGGTGTCACCGCGCTCGGCTGTTCTGTCGGCCAGGGTCTGAGCGGTGTCAGCACGCTTGCGATTGGTCCCTTTATTGCCCTGGCGGCAATTGTCGTCGGTGCCCGGATAGCGCTGTGGCTTCAGACCCGGCAGGCGGCGACAGTCGTGTCGCCGGTTTCCGGTTCAGTCGTTGCTGCGGCCGAGTAAAGTCGCAGCAATTGCGGCGATGTGGGGCCGCTTAAGGCTCACAAACGCTATGGCGTCGCAGCCATCATACCCTGAACCGTCTCGACGATGCCGTCCGGCGTGACGCGGACGGCTGTTTCGAGCGGCGGAGAGAACGGGATCGGGACCCGCGGCGCACCAATCCGTTTGGCAGTGCGCAGTCGCCCCGGTCCGACACGGTCGACCACCGTCGCGACGACTTCGGATCCAAAGCCACCTACAGCGACGGCTTCGTGGGCAACCAGCAGTCGTCCCGTGCGTTCGGCTGACGCGCAAACGGCATCGACATCCCATGGCCAGAGAGATCTCAGGTCAATCAGATCGCAGCTGATACCCAGCTCGCTCAAGCGGTCGCAGGCCTCTTCGGCCATTGGCACCATTGCGCTCCATGTGACCAATGTCAGCTGATCGCCACTCCGTATCGTGCGCGCCTGGCCAAACGGGATCGGTGCAATCTCGCCGCTGATCTCGCCTTCGCGACCCCAAAGATCCTTTGGGTCGAAAACGAGAACCGGGTCGTCCGAACGGATCGCAGATACAAGCAGGCCGGCCTCATCTTCCGCCGTTGATGGACATACGACGACAACGCCCGGCAAATGCGTAAACCAGCTCTCCAGCATCTGACTGTGCTGTCCGGCGGAGTTCCGCCACATGCCATGCGGCATGCGCACAACGACATGGGGCTTGGCTTGCCCGCCAAACATATAGCGGACCTTGGCGATCTGGTTGACCAACTCATCCATCGCGCACATCACGAAATCAAAGATGCGCATTTCGATGATCGGCCGCGTCCCGACCAGCGCAGCCCCCAGCCCCGCACCCATAATCGTCGACTCACTGATCGGCGTGGAGACAATCCGCTCCGGCCCGAATTCATCGAGAAAATCGCGGTACTGCCCCCAGAGACCGCCGCGGGCGACATCTTCGCCAAGCACCCAGACTGTCGGGTCCCGTCGCATTTCCTGCAAGACAGCGAGCCGTCCGGCTTCGTTCAAGCTTACCCGCGCCATGTCGCACCCTCCGCCGTCGGACGCCCTGCATCCTGCACATCCTCAAACGCAATCGCCGGATCCGGCCACGGCGCGGCGTTCGCACCGGCCCGCGCCTCGGACATTTCTGATTGCGCCTCGGCATAAACCGCAGCGATATCGTCTGAAGACAGACCGCTCTCTGTCAGGGTCGTCTCCAGCCGTAAGATCGGGCACGTAGCCTTGCCCTGTGCGACGTCGGCAGGATCCCGCCAGCTGGCGGGATCGGTTGATGTATGCCCGGTCCAGCGAAACGTCGTTGCGTGAAGGAGGTGCGGTCCGTCACCGCGACGGACGGCTGCGACAAGGTCTCCGGCGGCCTGGTCCAGTGCCAGCACATCGTTGCCATCCACCGAGCGCGCTGGAACGCCGATGGCCTCCGCGCGGGCACAAACGCCGGCGCCGGCCGTCACAGTTCCGGCTTCTGTAAACGCAGCAACGCCGTTGTCCTCGCACACGAACAGGACGGGCAGCCGGTACAAAGCCGCCCAGTTCAGGCCCTCCAGAAATGGCCCGCGATTGATTGCACCGTCTCCGAATATCGCAACGGCAATCGCATCGCGGCCCAGAAGTTTCAGGCCTTGCGCCGCCCCGACTGCGATCGGAATGCCTCCTGCAACGACACCATTGGCGCCGAGCATGCCGACGGAAAAGTCCGCAATATGCATGGATCCGCCTTTGCCACCGCAGTAGCCGCCTTCGCGACCGTACAGCTCCAGGTACATCCGCGTAGCTTGCGCGCCTTTTGCGATCGCGTGGCCATGACCGCGGTGGTTCGACGTCAGACGATCGTCCTGTCGCAAGTTGGCGCAGAGGCCGGCGGCGATCCCTTCCTGGCCGATCGAGACGTGCAGCGGCCCCGGGATCTCGCCTGCTGCATGTGCGTCAAGCGCTGTTTCCTCGAAAACGCGTATGCGTACCATCATGCGATGGAGATCACGTGCACGTCGTAAATTGTCGCCGGGTAAACTGTCACCGGACTGCGGCCTGTCAGTTTCAGATCCGTCGTCGATCGTCTGAGCCACGTTGCGTTTCCTCCGTATTTCGGGTGAGGATCAGCGACCGAAAAAGTGAAAGCAAGCAAAATGGCCGGCAAACCGGCCGATGGGGCCAATGGACGACTCGATCATATTCGATAGCGTGACGCATTTGACCGAACGGCAACGCGGTTGCGCTGTGCTCTGCGCCTCCCATGGTGGCATCTACGCAGGTTATGTTGCTGCGAAAATCGGTATACGGGCGATTGCACTGTGCGACGCGGGCATTGGCCGCGAACGCGCGGGCGTTGCCGGGTTGGAGCTGCTCGAGGACCTTGAGGTTCCCGCGGTGGCCATTGCTCATACCAGCGCGCGGATTGGCGACGGAGAAGATTGCATGGCGCGGGGCATCATTTCGTGTGCAAACACGCCCGCCCGAGCGCTCGGTCTCGCGCCTGGGGCAACGGCCAGTGCCGCGCTCGCGCGCATGTCGGAGATCGACCCGGTTGCACCACCGCCACCGCCGCCGTCACGTGAGTCGCGGCACGTTATCACGTACGATGGCGCCCGCGTCGTTTTGATCGACTCGGCCGGCCTCATGACGGATGAAGACACCGGCGAGATTGTTGTGACCGGGTCACACGGCGGATTGCTGGGCGGTCGGGCCGAAGCGGCCGCAAAGGCGAGTGCTTACGCTGCCGTTTTCAATGACGCCGGCGGCGGCGCCGACGGGGCCGGTATATCGCGATTGCCGTCGCTGGAGGCGCGCGGCATCGCCGGTGCATGCGTTTCTGCGTTCTCGGCGCGCATTGGCGATGCCCGGTCGACCTACGAAGACGGGTTTGTGTCCGCACTGAACGAGACGGCGCGCGGTCGGGGCGGCGAGATCGGCCAAAGCTGCCGTGCCTTTGCAGCCGCAATGGCAGCTGCACGGGAGGACGAAAGGCCTTAAGTCCAAGAGTCTCAAGAGACGTCTCAACATATGTAGCCGCGGCAGGTCGCCTGCGCGGATCGGAGGATACGCATGACCCAGCCGCAGGGCGACAACGCGAAACGTACGATGGCCGGCGGTACGGCCCTGGCCGAAATGCTCAAGCTGGCCAACGTCGGTCCCATGTTCGGCATGGGCGGCTTTCAGCTGCTTCCGTTTTATGAGGCCTGTCGTGCGCTTGGCCTGCAGCATGTTCTCATCAACGATGAACGTGCAGGGGCATTCGCAGCAGATGCCTATGCCAAGGTTACCAATCGCCCGGGTGTGGCGGACGGTACGCTTGGTCCCGGTGCGACCAATCTTGTCACCGGTATCGTCGAAAGCCTGAACGCCGGCATTCCGATGATAGCGATTACAGGTGATGCGAACCGCGAGCACGCCTGGAAAAACATGACGCAGGAGACGCGGCAGCTCGACGTTCTGCGTCCGGTCGTGAAAGAGGTCATCCGCGTCGAGGTCATTTCCCGCATTCCCGAGCATGTGCGTCGCGCGTTCACGGTCGCAACCAGTGGCCGACCGGGCCCTGTCTTAATCGATGTGCCGGAAGACATCGCGCACGCCGAGCACGACTTCGACGCCAGTGATTTCTGGATCGACCCGGGCACGCTAAAGGCACAGGCTCGCCGGTCCCGGCCGGATGTTGGCGATCTGCGGCGCGCGGCCGAATTGATTGCAAAAGCCGAACGTCCGTTGATCCTTGCGGGTGGTGGCATCCACATCTCCGAAGCCCACGCTGCACTCATCGCGTTTGCTGAGACGCAGAACATCCCGGTCGCCCACACCATGTCCGGCAAGGGCGCAATCGCGTGCACGCATGCGCTTTCGGCCGGGCTCTTTGGCCGGTACGACCGGATCGCCAATCAGCTTGTTGCCGATTCGGATTGCCTGATTGTTGTTGGTTGCAAACTCGGGGAAATCGCAACCAAGCGATTCCAATTGATTCCGTCTGGGAAGCCCGTGGTTCACATCGATATCGACGCGACGGAGATTGGCCGAACAACGCGGACTGAGGTGGCCCTTGCCGGAGACGCAAGAGCCACGCTTGAGGAGCTCACGTCCGAACTTCCAACGCGCGGCAGCCCGGATCGCGCCGGCTACGTCGCTGAGATCCCTGAGCGCATGGCCGCCTGGCGGGACGGTGCGGCTGACCGCCTTCAGTCCACCGAGACACCGATTAATGTCGGTCGCCTGATGAATGAACTCAACGGACTGATGCCGGACGACGGGGTTTTGGTTGCCGATGGCGGCTTCGCAGCCCACTGGGGCGGTCTCATGTTCGATACCAAGCAGGCCGGGCGCCACTTCCTGCCCGACCGCGGATTTGCTTCGATTGGCTACGGCGTTCCCGGCGGGATTGGCGCACAGATTGGTGCAGGGCCGGACCGGCGCGTTGTTGCATTGACGGGTGACGGCGGCTTCAACATGAGCCTCGGCGAGTTGGAGACAGCGCGACGGGTCGGCGCGAACTTTGTGGCGATTGTCTTCAATAACGCAGCGTCCGGCTACGTGAAGGCGCTCCAACACGCCATGTACGGTCCGGGCAACTACCAGTCGTCGGACCTCGTTGAGATGGACTACGCGCAAATTGCGAAGGGCTTCGGCTGTCTGGGTATCCGGGTCAGCGACCCAGCCCATCTCGCCGGCTCAATTCGTGAGGGATTGGACAACACATCAACACCAACGGTCATTGACGTGATCGTGACGCGAGATCCCGCAAAGATGCTGCCCGCGGCTGACAATCGAACGTTGAAGGTTCAGAAGGGGGACAGGCCGGTCTGATGTTCCAGATCGGCTGGCATCCCGGACGGGCAACCCTGTAACGAACGGAACAGCAAGCGGCGGCGGTGTCAGCACTAGGCTCGCGTCTCAACAAAAAGACGGAGATCGTTATGAGCGAAATCACCATTCGGGCCGCGAACAAATCTGACGCCGCCCTGATTGCCGAACTGTTTCTGATCTCGTCGGATGGTTTGGCCGACTATATCTGGAGCCAGGTCGCCGAACCCGGCGAGAGCGCCCTCGACGCCGGCACGCGGAGATACGCGCGGCCGGGCGTTGCATTTTCCTACGAGAACTGCCTGCTCGCCGAGGTCAATGGCCGGCCGGTCGGCATGGCGCACAGTTTCCCGATGGACGTCGATCCCGACGAGGCGCCGACTGAAGACCCGATCCTGCGCCCCTACTACGAACTTGAGGATGACGGCAGTCTCTATCTGTCAGGTCTTGCGGTCGTCGATGATGTTCGCGGCCGTGGAATCGGCGCAACCTTGCTGCGGGCCGTCGAGGCCAGGGCCAAGGAGACGGCACGGGCCCGCGTCAGTCTGATCTGCTTCGAAATGAATTCTGGAGCCATGCGATTGTATGATCGGTTCGGCTACCGCGAGATTGATCGGCGGGCCCTGGTACCGCATCCCTGTTTGCACTACCAATCGGGCGACGCACTCTTGCTTGTAAAGGACGTTGCTTAACTTTGTCAGTGGATGTTCGCCCCGCTCAGCCGGATGACCTCGACGCCCTCCTCACAATCAACGAAGCAGCCGTTCCCGGCGTCAACAGCCTGACGGCTGCCGAGCTGCGCCAGCTTTTCGACATGGCACTGACGACCCTTGTCGCGCATCAGGGCGGCAAACCTGCTGGGTTTGTGCTGTGTCTGTCGGAAGGCTTGAACTACGCGAGCCTGAACTATGCGTGGATTTCGGAACGCTACCCGCAGTTTGCCTATATTGACCGGGTCGCGGTCGCATCGACGGCACGCGGCACCGGTCTGGGCCGTGCGCTGTACACGGCAGCGTTCGCGCATCTCGGCAAACAACGCGAGACAGTGCTGTGTGAAGTCAATCTGGAGCCGCCGAACCCAGGGTCGATCAAGTTTCACGCCGCACTTGGTTTCAACGAAATGGGTCAGCGATGGCTTCCCGACCGATCCAAAGGCGTGGTTTACCTGGCGCGGGACATCTGAGTGTGTGGGCGCACCTGCAGACGCACAGGCTCCAGCTTAGGGGAGTTCTTAACGTGGCGCTGTTCGCAGGCGAGTCTTTACATGGCGCTGTTCGCAGGCTCGCGGCTCGAGCGAATCTCTACGTGCGCTACCGCTCGCGACAAGCGCTCGCTACTTGAGCGCGGGCCAGCCGTCTGGCACCCCAGGCCGCGACTGCGGCCCGCCGCGTTGCGGCGCGCCCACCCCCAACGCGGGTGTTCCCGCGTTGGGCATTTCACATGTCGAGATGGCGAACACGCCATCTCGATGGGGCCCGAGCGGAGCGAGGAATAGCCCGTGAGCGATAACAACCAGCGCTG
>JBCDAH010000014.1:0-50025 GCA_039186015.1 Pseudomonadota bacterium | reverse complement strand
GCCCAGGATCG
Source organism: Pseudomonadota bacterium (assembly GCA_039186015.1). GTDB lineage: Bacteria > Pseudomonadota > Alphaproteobacteria > Rhizobiales > Hyphomicrobiaceae > JBCBWG01. Next base: position 50,014 of record JBCDAH010000014.1, on the reverse strand, counting down.
CAAGGAACGTCGCGCCTTCGACCAGTGCGTTGGCGGCGGGAAGCTCCCGCGTTTCGAGATGGTCCGGCAAAATTCCGTATTTGATCGGGCCAAACAGCGCCGCCATGCACCCGAAGCCGAACAGCGCCGTAAACAGCATCGGAACGTTCGCGAAAACAAAGCCGCCGGCGGCAAGAACGGCAATTGGGAATTCGGTGATCTTGATCCAGCGCGCGACTTTAGCCTTGTCGAACTTGTCGGCCAGTTCACCACCCAGCGCGGAAAGAAAGAAGAACGGTGCAACAAGGGTTGCACCCGCAAGAGTGACCAACGTTGCACCTTGGGACTCGCCGATCTGGTAGAGGATCAGAATGACAAGCGCTGTCTTGAGGAAGTTATCGTTCAGCGCCGACAGGAACTGACACCAGAAGATCGGTGCAAAGCGGCGCGAGCCCATCAGGCTCTGAAACATGGTCGTCTCCATCGCGGGCAGGGCGGCTCATGTGAACCTAATCAGAACTGCGTTGGTTTTCCGGCAAGAGGACGCCGCCGAATCGGCTTGGTTTCAACGGGCTTAGCCAGCGCTTGTACGATTTCAGCCGAATTACCGTCACGAAACCACAATCTTATGGCTGACAATTCTGAACGAGCGGTGTTCAACGGCAAAGCACGAAATCGTGCAACGGCTCCGCAGCGATGAGAGGACCCCCTGTGGTCTGATCGGGCCATGTCTACGCTTGTCGGCTTAGGCCACGGCCATAACGCGGTGGACCGCGACTGAGACAAGCGAAGCATCTCGCGGCGACACATAACGAGAGACTGCTGATCGTCCCACCGCAAATCTGCTGCAGATGCAGCACTTCCCAGAATCCAGTCGACAACGCGCTGCATCATGGCTTTCGGTGACCTTTCATGAAAATTGAACGTTGTTCAAATCATAGATAGAAGACTTTGATCATTGTTCAAGGGCATGTGATTGGGAAATTGCGCGATAAGAGGATGTTAAACTTGGTTGGGCGGTATCCGGTCGGCATCCATGGCGGACATACGGGCTGTCCTCGCCGCGATTGTTCGCGTTTCAGCATCCGCAAACGTTAACATTGATGGAATGAGTGGATCGGTGGGGCATCCAAGCCGGATCCGGGCCGATCTCCAACGATCCGCCCGGCCGATCGGTGGACCCCGGCATCTGCCGGGGTCGTCACATAAGTGGTTGTGGTCTGGGACCGGCGGAGCTGCGCTGACGATGACGGGAAACAGTCGGACACTCAGCGCGCGGCCCAACCGTGATCACCCGCCGGCAACACCCTGCGTGTTGACGTAGAGACTGTAGAGTGACTGGGCTGCCGCCATGAACAGGCGGTTACGTTTCAGGCCGCCAAAGCAAACGTTGGCGCAGCGCTCCGGCAAGGCGATTCGTCCGATCGGTGTCCCGTCCGGCGCGAACACCATCACGCCGTCGAGTTCGGCGCTACCCATGCCCCAGCCGCACCAGAGATTTCCGTCGATATCGACTCGGAAGCCGTCTGGCGTTCCGCCAGGGCCAGCGTCGATCAAGATCCGCTTGTTGGTGAGCGTACGCCCGTCGGACGCGACGTCGTAAGCGAGGATCTTGCGATAGGGCACGCCGCGCGACTCGACGATGTACACGATGCGCTCGTCCGGCGAGAATGCGAGACCGTTGGGGCCAAGAACGTCATCCGCGACGACGGTGATCTCCCCGGTCGTCCCGTCGACACGATACACATTCTGCCCCAGCGCCGGATCAGGTTCAGCCTTGTTGCCCTCGTAGTTGCCGAGAATGCCAAACGGCGGGTCCGTGAACCAGATGCTGTCGTCCGACTTCACGACGACGTCGTTTGGCGAGTTGAGCGACTTGCCCTCATAATTGTCTGCCAAGACCGTGATACGGCCGTCGTATTCCGTGCGGATTACGCGGCGACCGCCATGTTCACACGTGACCAAGCGCCCCTGCCGGTCGCGCGTATTGCCATTGGCGTAATTGGACGGTTTGCGGAAAACGCTGACGGCACCGGTCTCGTCATCCCAGCGCAGAATCCGCTGATTGGGGATATCGCTCCATAGCAGATTGCGTCCATCGCCGAACCAGACCGGACCTTCTCCCCACCGCGTTCCGGTGTAGAGCCGCTCGACGGCCGCATTCATATTGCGATAGGCCTCGAAGCGGGGATCGAGCGTGATCACGTCGGGGTCCGGATAGCGCGGAAAATCGCGCCAACCTGCTGTTGTGGGATACTGCACGGGACGTCTCCTTGAGCGCGGTCTGATTGCTGCGACCATTAGGTTATGTTGAACTGTCAGTGGCGAGAACCTGCTGTTATCGCGACCGGGTGATTGCTGGCGAGTTTTTTGGTAGCGTCGAGTCCCACGGAGCTTGAGAGGTGAGCAATGAAAACCGTGTTGATGACAGGCGCCGCCGGTGGAATCGCGACATGGCTGCGCCCGCGTCTCGTCGAACGCTACGGTTCGCTGCGCGTCAGCGACATAAAAACACCTGAAAACCTGGATTCGCGCGAGACCTTTGTCGCAGCGGACCTGGCGAACCTGGCCGAGGTCGAGGCGGCTTGCGATGGCATCGATGGCATTGTCCATCTCGGTGGCCACTCGATTGAGGGACCCTGGGACACGATCCTGAATGCCAACATCATCGGCACATACAATCTGTTCGAAGCTGCACGGCGCAAAGGTGTCAAACGTGTGATCTTTGCATCATCGAACCATGCTGTCGGCTATTATCCTCGCGAGCTGCGGATTCCGCCGGACGTCGTTCCGCGCCCCGACAGCCGATACGGGGTATCGAAAGTGTTCGGCGAAGGTCTTGGCGCCATGTACGCCTACAAACACGGCTTAGGTGTCATGAGCCTGCGAATTGGCAATGTGAACGACCAACCGGTCGATGCACGCCGTCTCGCGATCTGGATCAGCCCGGACGATATTGCGCAACTCTGCGCGATTGGGCTTGAGACGCCTGAACTGATCTATGAGGTGGTCTACGCAACCTCAGATAACGATCGGTCCTGGTACGAAAATGCCAGAGCCTATGCGCTCGGCTACCGGCCAAAATCCCAGTCGGAAGACTACGCCAAAGTTGTGCTTGCATCTGAAGAGCCAGCTGGTGATCCCGTTGCCGAGTACTATCAGGGCGGTACGTTCTGCGCCGATGAATACACGGCAGACTTCGACAAGATTCGCGCGAAGGACTAGCCCGAACGTTTCAGGTTGACCTGAAACCGTCCCACGCCTGTTCTTTCGGCCCTTCCGGCCGGCCGCCCAGCGGTGCGATGTCATGGGCAGCCGGCCCAATGACTTAAACGTGGCAAGTGACCAAACATGGCGTGTGGGCCGGCGGAGCGAGGCCGCATCTGGCGGCAATGGCCGATAATGTTGCAATAAACCACGTTCTGGCTGCGATCGTTTCTGCCCGCCCGACCATTCAGCAGTTCATGGCCCGGCTCATCGCAATTGTGATGGGACAGTCGACAGCGCGAAAATGTCAGCCGCAATGCATGGCAGATACCACAATTGCGCGTGTTGCTATCGCAACGGCAAATGCTAACCCCACACGTTCAATCGTAATTCACGTTGCCGAAGGTATCGTCGTGTTGACTAAAAATCAGCCAATCGCCATGACGACCGTCCAACTGTGATACCGTGTCACCGCCGTTGGGCGATCGCCAGAGCAGATTCAGCTGATACTTCGGGAACAGCTTTAGCCGAAAAGTGCACCTAGTTTCTGGAGGCCGCTATTGCGATATAGCGAGCTTCTTAACCTTGGCTCGAACGAGACTCGCTCAGACGTCTGGAGGATCTGAACACATGACCGAGATGCCTCGGCTCTCTCGCGCAAAACACAAGATCCCTGTGCTGCTGCTTGAAGGCATTGCCGATACAGCGGTTAAGACGTTGCGCGACGCTGGCTACACAAACATAGAACGGCTCACAACGGCGCTTGGGCCCGAGGAACTCCGGGAACGGCTGAAGGGCGTGGCGATGCTCGGCATTCGCTCGCGCACGAAAATCACGCGCGAAGTCATCGACGGCAACCGCTCACTGATTGCAATCGGTTGCTTTTCTGTAGGCACCAATCAAGTGGATCTCGAGACTGCCCACGAGATGGGGATTCCAGTGTTTAATGCACCATTTTCAAATACGCGTAGCGTTGCTGAGCTGACGATTGCTGAAATCATCATGCTTTACCGCGGCATCTTTTCGAAATCGAACGCCGCCCACTCGGGCAAATGGCGCAAAACTGCCGCGAACAGCCACGAGATACGGGGCAAGACGCTCGGGATTGTCGGTTATGGCAACATCGGGACGCAGCTTGCCACGCTTGCCGAGGCCATGGGCATGCGGGTTGTTTTCTATGATCCCGCAGACAAACTGCATCACGGTAACGTGGTCAGCGTCGAGTCGCTCGATGCCTTGCTGGCTGAGGCTGATGTCGTCTCGCTGCACGTCCCGGAGACCCGCGACACGAGCAATATGATCGGCGAAACCGAGCTGCGCAAAATGAAGCCGGGCTCGTTCCTGATCAACAACGCGCGCGGTAACATCGTTGACCTGGATGCGCTTGCCGAAGCGCTTCGCGACGGCCATCTCGGCGGAGCTGCTATTGATGTCTTCCCGGTTGAGCCGAGCAGCAATGACGAGGTGTTCGAATCTCCGCTGCAAGGTCTCGACAACGTCATCCTGACGCCGCACGTCGGTGGCTCGACACAGGAAGCGCAGCGTCGGATCGGCCTGGAGGTTGCGCGCAAGTTCATTGACTACTCCGATGTTGGATCAACGGTTGGTGCAGTCAATTTCCCGCAAGCGCAGCTGCCGGTGCGTCCAACCGGGACTCGGTTCATTCAGTTGTCGAAGAATGTTCCGGGGCAGCTAAAAGCCGTGAACGCGATTTTTGATGCACACGGCATCAACATTGTCTCGCAGTTCTACCAGACGCGGGGTGAGCTTGGTTACATGGTGCTCGATGCCGAGTGCGTCGTGAACCAGACCAGCGATGTCCTTCGCGAAATCAGGGCGATGCGCGGTACGATCCGGGCCCGCGTTGTGCAACGCGTCTGACGATCTGTTCCGCGTCGCAGCCAGCACATGGCGATGCTTGACGCTGGATTGTCGATTATCGATGGGGTGTTCGGGTTTACCGGGCACCCCGTTGTCGTTATCGGATAGAGCTGCGTCGGATCGAGCCACATCACATCAAGCTGGGCCGTTCGCCCATCGTCACATTACGGCTCAAATCGCGCGGTCAGAAACTTCAGTCCGGCCGCGCCGAAGGCCAACGCGAAGATGGCCTCGAACCACTGGCGCAGTCGTGCATACACCGCGGCCAAGGGCGCACTCGAAAACAGCAGAGCATAGCCATGAAAAACGATAAAACTCTGCAGACCGACCGCAAAAATCACGAGCGCAAGAGCATCTGTTGACGCGCCGGCCGGAACGCCAATCGCGAACAATGCCCCAAAAAACAAGATGGCTTTCGGATTGGTCAAATGCAGCAGCAGCCCTTTGCCATAGGCGGTCGCGAGCGAGGTTGGCCGGACCTGAAGCGCGCCGATATCGTCTTGCTTGAGTGCCGAGCGGGCCGACTTTACAGCCAGATAGAGCAGATAGGCAGCGCCGGCATAGCGCAAGAGTTCGAACGCCCACGCGTTCGCAAGCATCACCGCCCCAAGGCCGAGCGCCGCCGCGACCGACCAAAGCCAGGATCCCGTTGTGACACCGGCAGCGACAGCCAGCCCCGAGATGCGACCGTATGCCATGGACGTGCCCGCAATCGTCAGCGTGGCCGGGCCCGGGCTCGCGGTCGAGACAAATGCCGCCGCTAGAGTGAGTGGTAGATTGACTGTATCCATCGCACTGAAATGGTTCGCAGGTCTGGCCAATCGGTGCAAGTGCCACGATGTCTGACGTTGTCTCTCCGGTTATGTTCCGCGAACGGGAGTTGAAAGACATGGAGTTCCGCATCGAAGACCCGCATGTGGCTGACGTTCGGGACGTGTTGCGCGAGCATGAGACCCACTCAAGCGTGTGGTCACCCCCAGAAAGCACCCACGTTCTCGACCTTGATGGTCTGAAAGCACCCTCGGTTACGTTCTGGGCATTGCGAGACGATGGTACAGTGGTCGGCTGCTGTGCCCTGAAGGAAATCAGCCCGGTCCATGGTGAAGTCAAATCCATGCACGTCGCCGAGACCGCGCGAGGACACGGTTATGGCATACGACTGCTGCAGCATCTCATCGATGAAGGCCGGGCCCGGTCCTATGAGCGTCTTAGCCTTGAGACAGGGTTGCGCGATGGATATGCGGCGGCGCGCGCACTCTACGAACGGTTTGGGTTTGAGCCATGCGGCCCGTTCGGCGATTATCGGTCCGATCCGAACAGCCTGTTTATGACATGTGTTCTGACTGCTGCGTATCCAGCGCGCGTGACGAACGGCTAACTTCGCTATCGATGACAAGTCGATCAATTCCGCCTTACGGCAGAAATGATCTAGCGCGTTTCATGGAAATGGACGTTTCATGGAGGTCGCAATGCTTCGCGATATGGCTTTGGACGCCGTGACCGGTGGCGCGTTGGGTCTGGTCTTTATTGCCGCGCTCTATCTGCTCGACATCGCGCAGATCGGCACGCTTCTGGAAACGACAAGCGACCCCGGCGCAGTGATCGCCATGATGATCATTGGCATCGTGCCGTTCTTTTCCGCATGTGCCGTGGCCATGGGCGTCATGCTGAAACCGTGGCGAACGGATGACGAGGATTAGAGCTTTTCGCGAGTCTTTCGTTGCGCTGTTCGCGAGTTTTTACGTGCGCTACCGCTCGCGACAAGCGCTCGCTACTTGAGCGCGGGCTATCCTGCAAGCACGATCCCAGGCTGGAACAGCCCGTGAGCAATGAACAACCAGCGCGGGTTAGCCTTCAGGCATCGTCATAGGCCGCGAATGCGGCCCGGCGCGTTGCGCCGCCCACGCGGAGGGCCCGGCCGCAGGCCGGAACAGCCCGTGAGCGATAAACAACCCCCGTGAGCGAAAACTGAAACCCACTAAGCAACGCTGCCGTCGACCATCACTTCTACAAGATTGGGCTGCCCGCTGCGTAGCGCTGCGCTGAGCGTACTCTGAACCTCGCTCGGATTTGTTACACGATGCGCTGGGACTCCCATGGACTGGGCGAGCCCGACAAAGTCCAACTCGGGCTCGGAGAGATCCATACCGATGAATCGATTGTTGCCGTGAAAGGCCAACAAACGCTGTTTGAGAATGCGATAGCCACCATTGTTGGGGATCACGAACGTGATCGGAAGCTTCAAGTGGGCCGCACTCCATAGCGCTTGAATGCCGTACATGGCGCTGCCATCACCGACATAGCAGCAGACCGGTCGCGGCGATTGGGCAAGCGCAATCCCGACAGCCGCTGGGACAGCCCAACCGATCCCACCGGACGCCAAGCCATGAAAGCTGTAGCGGTCTTTGTAAGGCACGAGATCGGCGACATGGCGTCCAGACGTCAGGCTCTCATTGACGAAAACGCAGTCGTCCGGCAACGCCTCAGCCAGTGCCAGCGTGAGCCAGTCACCCGAAATCGGAGTTTCTTGCGCGGCACTCTCTGCAATCCTGGACGCGAGACGTCTGCGGCGAGCTGACCAGTTGTCGGTTGCGATGTCCTTGACGCGCCGCGCCGCTGCCCCGGCAAAGCCCTGTCCGCCAACGTCACGTAGAGCTGGGACAAGGGCGCGCATTGTCTCGGCGACATCTGCCTGCACGCCAATGTCAACGGCATAGTTCTTGGCAATGTCCCAGTCGACCAATCCGATCTGGATGATGGCAAGAGCATCAGGCTTGGCTTCGGTAGAACTCCAGACCGACATGCGCAGCGGGTCCGTGCCAATTGCGATCATCAGATCATAGGGCGCGAGCTGGGTATGCGTTGTCTTCTGATCCCGCGACAGCGTTCCAACGTAACAGGCGTGCTCGGACGGGTAGTGAGAACCATAGGCGATTGTTTGCTGCCACACCGCTGCACCCGCCGCTTCGGCGAGCGCAACTGCGGCCTTCAGACCATCTGACTTTACCACCTCGTCACCGACGACAATCACCGGCGCATTGGCGGCGACGATGCGCTCGGCGAGACGCCGAACAAGCTCGTCCGACGGTCGCGTTGCGCTTTCGACGCGGGACGACTGCCCAAGATCAATCGCGCCCTCGGCATTCAGAATGTCACCTGGCAGCGAAATGAAGACCGGCCCGGTTGGCGGTGTCGTCGCGATCTTCGCCGCACGGCGGACAATCAGCGGAAGGTCCTCCAATCGCGGAACCTCGACAGCCCACTTCACAAGCGGCTCCGCAATGGGGACGAGCGGATCGTACAACAACGGCTCGCGCAGGCCGTGGCCAAGTTCCTGCTGCCCCGCCGTCAAAATCATAGGCGTGCCGGTAAACTTCGCGTTGTAGAGCGCCCCCATGGCATTGCCGAGGCCGGGCGCGACGTGGACATTGCACGCGACGAGTTCTCCGCTTGCGCGCGAGTAACCGTCCGCCATGGCGACAACTATGGCTTCTTGCAGACCAAGCACGTACTTGAGATCGAGGTGATCCGGCAACGCGTCCATGATCGGGAGTTCGGTCGTGCCGGGGTTGCCGAAGAGGTGGGAAATCCCTTCGTCCTTCAGCAACGAGAGAAACGCCGATCGGCCGGTTATTGTATTTGCTGTACGCGCCATCCTGCTGCCCCCCGCGACGTTCTCATTATACGTTGAACACGTTGAATACGTTGATGCCGGCTCGCCGACATGCCACCTGAGTGGCGCGCATCTCCAATCATCGCAGAGCTACGCCGGTTTGTAGGCTTCCCCTTCGATTTCGCAGAGCAACTCCGGCAAGGCGAGACCGGAAATCTCAAGGTAGGTATTCGCGCAGCGATGGCCCTCCAGCATTCTGTCACGTACCGATCGATAGACGCCGACACTGCCGGGTTGCGTCACGTAGATGACAAGCCGCGTCAAATGCTCCCGCTCGAACCCGGCATCGCGGACGATGGCCAGAACATTGCGCCAGGCTTGCTCCATCTGACCTTCGAGCCCGTCCACAATCGTGCCGTCGGCGCGGATGCCGATCTGCCCGGAGATGACCAGACGCTCGCCGCCGCCCGATAACAGAACGGCCTGACTGTACTGCGAGGCCGGCTGCGGTACGTCAGCTGGATTGATCAGTTTCATGGCTCGTCTCCTCCGTCTCGCCAACGTGCCCTATGGACGACGGCCGCAACACGTCTGCGACCGTGCGCGCAGCGACCGCGGGGCCGCAGCTTGCTGTCAGAGTCTTATAGACGTGCTCTCAGATCTTGGCCTCGATCCGGCGCTGTTCCCGCATTGCGAGCGGCGGTGGATCTGAAGCGACGGGATCAGACGTCAGTTCGGCTCCGGTCAGCAAACCGACCGGAGTTTGCTTGGCGTCGCGATCAACCGCAAGCTGATTGGCGCACGCGGTGATCAGGTATGCGCGAAACACGGCTGACCACCGACGTGTTCGGCGTGGACGGGATGTAAGTCAGATGCAGGCGTCGACACGCTGGCCGGCTTGGCACTGCCATTCGCCGTACTGCCGAACCTTGCACTGAAGGATGCGCATCGGGCCGGCCGGCGTTGCGCGAAACACAGCGCGCCGCTTCCAGCTCAAGCCTTGACGAGCCAGCCGTCGCGCCTCCCAGCGGGAATAGGTCTTACGTCCCCAATGGCGCACATAGACGAAGCACTCGTCCGCCTTGGCCGAGGTGGCAGTTGCGACCATCGTCCCCGTACCACCTATGGTGGCGGCAGTGGCTATGGCAAGAACGCCAAGTGCCAAACCAACACTGCCCTGATTGTAAAGGCGGATAATTGGGAAAATCATTTTGGTTTACGCTCCGAACGGCAACTTGCCCTCAATGCGTAACGGTATTGCGCGTGCGATTTGAACTTAAACTGAACAACAGGATTGATTAATATTCATATCGATTAACGCAATTCCATTCACGCAATCGCATTGCGCGCTCAGCTCATTCAGCAAGCGCTTTATCGATCTTGGCGAACAGGTAGGACCATTTCCCTTCGAGCGCCTCGACAAGATCACCGAGCGCTGACCGCAGCTCGTTCAGCAGTTTGCAATCCGCCGTCGTCGCCGACTCGCTCTCGCTTGTGCCGAGGTTCGTGATGTCAAACAGCCGCTGCCGTATGCGTTCATCATACTTTGTCGTTTCTTCATCCTGAACGAACGGCGTCGCTTTCTGGCGAAACTCCTTGTCGCTCCAACCCCGCTTTTCTCGCAAAGCGCGGAGCTTCATCTGGAACTTCGGCTTTTGTTGACCGTTAATTTGGCGCAGCGTCCGCCCGGCTTCATCGACAACGGCCTCGAACTCCGCCCGCTGGCATTCCTTCGTCTGCGCGTTCGCATCTGTCGATAATCCAACAGCTGCAAGCAGCGCACACACTGCGACTATGCCTCTCGCACCCCTTATGAACTGGCACACGATCACATAATCCTCTTGGAACTCACGCAACCGATCAAAAGTTAGGAAATCTCAAGCCCAAACTTGTTACTGCGTGGAAAGCCCTTTGGAACAGGCTTTCCGGCTTGTGCACGTTGGCCGAGCCAAGGCTCTAAGTCGCCGTTGCGGAGAGTATACGTTCGGCCGGCGCTGTCGATCCAGCACAACCCGTCCGCATCCTGAAAGACCTGGATATCCGCTAAAGATCCGTCGCGCAGCCGCTGAAGAATAACACCCTTTCCGCGCGTCATCTCATTGAGTTCGGATATCGGGAAGACGAGCAATTTGCGATTTGTTCCAACGGTCGCGACCATATCGCCGTCGGCCGGCACGACAATTGCCGCTTCGTCTGCGCCCCCCGTATTCAGCACCTGCTTGCCCTTTCGCGTCGATGCCAGAACTTCATCCTCAGGGACAACAAACCCAAAGCCCCCGGCTGATGCGACAACAAGTCTGCGGCCAGGTCTGTGGACAAACATTGCGACTGGCGCATGGCTTTCCTCCAGATCGACCATCAGTTTGAGCGGCTCGCCATGCCCGCGCCCTCCGGGCAGCTGATCACACGATAAGGTAAAGAACCGGCCATTCGTCGCGAAAACCAGGATTTTATCTGTCGTCTGCGCTTTGACAGCAGCCTTCAAGCTGTCGCCTTGCTTAAAATCTAGGCGCCCCAGATCATCGTGATGGCCCTTGAGCGCCCTGAGCCAACCCTTCTCAGACAGCACGACCGTGATCGGCTCGCGCTCGATCATCGCTTCGTCGAGGTCAAAATCAATCTCCGGCGCTTCAGCAAACTCCGTCCGGCGGCGTCCGAGTGCCGTCGACTTGGCAAAGCGCTTGCGGAGATCCTTGATCTCGTCGCTGATCCGGTTCCACTGCAGTTGTTCAGACTTCAGCAGCTTTTTCAGTTGGCGCCGTTCGGCCGTCAGACGATCGTGCTCGGCGCGGATCTCAATCTCTTCGAGCTTCGACAAGGCCCGCAAACGCAGGTTCAGAATTGCCTCGGCCTGCACGTCACTGAGGCTGAACTTCGCGATCAGCTTCTGCTTGGGCTCGTCCTCGAAACGAATGATCCGGATCACTTCATCGATATTCAGGAACGCGATGAGATATCCGTCCAGCACTTCGAGGCGATGTTCGATCTTGCGCAGTCGGAATTCCGAGCGGCGCACCAGAACCTCGATGCGGTGCTCGAGCCATTGCCACAACACATCGCGGAGGCTGAGCACGTTCGGAATCTGCCCGCCGGACAACACGTTCATGTTGAGCCCGAACCTGGACTCGAGCTCTGTCAGCTTGAACAGGCTTTCCATCAACAGGACGGCGTCGACCGTACGGCTCTTCGGCTCGATAATGAGGCGAATTTCTTCTGCACTTTCATCGCGCACGTCGCCGACAAGCGGTAGCTTGCGGTTGGTGACCAGGTCGGCGATTTTCTCGACCAGCTTCGCCTTTTGCACCTGATAGGGAATCTCGGTGATCACGATCTGGTAGCCGCCCCGCCCGGTATCTTCCCGGTCCCAGCAGGCCCGCACCCGGAACCCGCCGCGGCCTGTGCGGTAGGATTCAACGATCTGATCATGAGGCTCGACGATTATGCCGCCGGTTGGAAAGTCCGGCCCTGGGATGAAATCGACCAGTTTCTCGATCGACGCATTCGGATGTTTGATCAGGTGCAGGAGCGCATTCGCGAGTTCCTCGACATTGTGCGGGGGAATGTTTGTTGCCATCCCCACGGCAATGCCGGACGAGCCGTTGGCCAAAAGATTGGGAAACGACGCCGGCATAACGACCGGCTCTTCATTTGCACCGTCATAGGTCGGACGAAAATCGACCGTGTCCGCCTCGATGCCGTCGAGCAGCATCGTCGCCACTTCGGTCATCCGGCTTTCCGTGTAGCGCATCGCCGCAGCGTTATCGCCGTCGATGTTGCCGAAGTTGCCCTGACCATCGACAAGCGGGTAGCGCACGGCGAAGTCCTGTGCCAGACGGACCAGCGCATCGTAGATCGCCTGGTTGCCGTGCGGGTGATAGTTGCCCATCACCTCGCCCACGATTTTTGCGCACTTCTTATAGCCTGACGGCGGATCGAGCCGAAGCTCACGCATAGCGAAGAGAATGCGGCGGTGCACGGGTTTCAGGCCGTCGCGCACGTCCGGCAGCGCCCGGTGCATAATCGTCGACAGGGCATAGGCCAGATAGCGCTCTTCAAGCGCCTCACGGAGACTCACGTGCTCGATTGGGCCCGGCCCAGGAAGAATCGGTTTGTCGCTCATAACCAGCGGCGTAGCGAACCGGCCCGGCGAGCTCAAGTGTCACGTCAACACAGCTCCCAACAGACCTTTGCGATCAAGATGTCACAAAGCAAAATTCGATGCGACCGTGCCACCAAAGCCTAATGAATTCTTGAACACCCTACTTATCCATAGCAAGTATCACATCAGAAATTCCAATATTCTTATTGGTACAAGATTATCAGAACCCATGAACTTGCGCAGACAGTCGCTCTTAGCGCTGAACTTTCTTCCCGATCAGTGAAATCAGGGTTTTCTGCTGCATTTGTAGTGTGGCCAAGTGTCTGGAAGTTTGCTCTAATTCACATGTCACCAACTCCGGCGCGGTGCCTTGGGAGACGCCCCGATGCACCACGCCGGAGCCTGAGGTTCAGTTCGAGTCTCAAAAATCAGGTCCTGGTACGGGCAAGACCGTGGAGAATGTGGATGGCTAAGAAAAACGTGCTCAATCGCGACAAGCGGAAGTACCTCTTGCCGATGGAGCGCAAGTGGGGCGCGGAAACGCACTGTTACCTGCCTGAGTTGACCGACCAATTGGATCGGAGCCGAATCGATCGGCGGGACTTCCTGCGCCAGGCCTGCCTGTTGGGGATGACAAGCGCAGCAGCTTACGCGACCGCAGATGCTCTGCTCGGCCGCCCGCTTGGTTCGGTTGCGCATGCCGCTGAGACGCCGAAGCCGGGTGGCACACTTCGTGTTTCGATGGCTGTTCAGGAAATGACGGACCCGGCCACGTTTGACTGGACGGAGAAATCAAACGTCGCCCGCTTCATCGTCGAGTACCTGACGCGCACCCGGGCCGATAACACGACGGTGCCCTACCTGGCTGAACGCTGGGAAGCCGGTGAGGATCTCAAGACTTGGGTGTTCCACCTGCGCAAAGGCATCAAATGGTCGAATGGCGACGACTTCACTGCAGCCGATGTCGCGCATAACATGGCGCGCTGGCTGGACCCGGCGACGGGCTCGTCCAACCTCGGGCTGTTCGACGCCATGGTCGAGGAATACGACACCGGTGAGAAAGGCGCCGACGGCAAGCCGAAAATGGCGAAGCGCGCGACCGGCAATGCGATTGAAGTGATCGACGACAACACGATCAAGTTCAACCTGAGAAAAGCCGCGCTCGCGATTCCGGAGAATTTCTACAATTACCCGGCGGCGATCGTGCACCGTAGCTTCGGCAAGGATACGCCAGCTGATCTCTCAAAGCATCCGATAGGCACCGGGCCATTCGATTTGGCCGAATTCCGTGTCGGTGAACGCGCGATCCTCAAGAAGGCCCGCAAGTGGTGGGCCGGTGATTTCCATCTCGACGAAATCCACTACTTCGACCATGGACAGGATACCAACGCCTGGGTGGCGGCGATCATCTCCAACCAAGTCGACACGATGTATCGTCTTCCCGTCGAATCGGTCGAGACGATCAAGCGCATTCCAACATTGGACGTGCTGACGACCACGACCGCCCAGACCGCGGTGGCGCGGTTCCGCGTCACGGAAAAGCCGTTCGACAACGTCAACCTGCGCAGAGCCGTTCTGGCCTGCATGGATCATGATGAGCTGGCGTCGAAAGGGTTCAACAATCTCGGCGTTCCGGCACAGAACGACCATGTCTGCCCGATCCATCCGGATTACGCGGACGATATGCCAAAGCCAAAGCGGGACATTGAACTCGCTAAGAAGCTGCTGAAGGACGCAGGCTACGAGAATGGCGTCAAGCTCACGATTTCCAACGGCGATACCGATGGGCCGTGGATGACGTCGACGCTGTCGGTCTTGAAAGCTCAGTGCGCCCCGGCCGGCATCGACGTCACGATCAACAAGATGCCGTCGGCGCAGTACTGGGAGAACTGGACAAAGGCGCCGTGGGGCTACACGTCGTGGACGCACAGACCGCTGGGCACCATGGTTCTCTCGCTCGCCTATCGCTCGGGTGTCCCGTGGAACGAGTCGGCCTATTCAGATCCCGCCTTCGACAAGGCGCTGGATGAAGCCGAAGCCGAACTCGACGTCAACGCGCGCAAAGAGAAGCTGAAAGTATGCAGACGGATTCTGCGCGATGCAGCGGTCATTCCTCAACCGTTCTGGCGTCAGATTTCCAAGGCGGCGAGCAAGAAAGTGAAAGGCCTCGACGTTCACCCGACGCTTTACCATCAGTTCCAGAACGTCTGGCTGGACAGCTAGATGTCGGGTCCAACGTTGGCGCGCTCTCTCCCGTACTCCTGGGAGAGAGCGTTAGAGGAGGCCGCTAAGTCGCGCTAATGCTGAATTTGATTCTGCGCCGCCTCGGCATCATGCTGCTGATCATGCTGGTTGTCAGCATGCTGTTGTTTTTTATGAACGAAGGCGACCCTAAGCTTGTTGCCAGGAGCGTCCTTGGGCCGTTTGCGCAAGACCAACAACTCGAGGCCTGGATACAGCAGAACGGCTACGATCGTCCGATCATGGTCCGTTATATCGACTGGTTGGTCCGATTGTCTCAAGGCGACCTCGGCGACAGCATCATTTACAAAGTTCCGGTCAACGAGATCTTTTGGGACCGTCTGGCCAATACGGGCATTCTTGCCGGTGTGACGTTTCTGGTCATGGTGGCGTTGGCGCTTGTTCTCGGTGTGCTCGCCGGGATCAAGGAAGGCTCGATCCAGGACCGTGTCATCTCATTCGTGTCCATCATCACGACGTCGATTCCCGAATATGCCAGCGCGGTTATCTTGGGCGGCATTTTCGTATTCTGGCTCGGTTGGCTGCCCGGCACATCCTCCATGACGGCCGGTTTCAACCCGGTCGAGTTAATACTGCCCGTTATGGTGCTCACGCTCTATGGCTTCGGCTACATCGCGCGCATGACCCGCGCCTCCATGGCCGAGGTAATGACGTCGCAATACATCCGAACAGCGGTCCTGAAGGGCATACCCTACAATCGCGTGGTTATGCGGCATGCGCTCCGCAACGCGCTTATCGCGCCATTCACCGTCATCATGCTGCAGTTCAACTGGCTGCTCTCAGGCGTTGTCGTGACGGAGTACGCATTCGGCTACAAGGGCTTTGGCGCCCTGCTGCTGGAGGCGGCGCTTCGCCGCGACATTTACGTGATTGAGGCGTGCGGCATCGTTGCCGTGTTCGTCGCCGTCACAACACAGACGATTGGCGACATCGTCTACACCTATCTCAATCCCCGCATTCGGTTCAGTTGAGGTGACGGGATGGTCGACATCACGCCCACACGGACGACAACGCCGGAACCGATAGCGCGCCCACCGTCAACGGTGCGGCGATGGCTTGAGAGCATTGCCCTGCTGCGCGAAAGCTGGGTTGGGTCGATTGGCGCGGTCATCGTCCTGGGCTTTGCGCTGATGGCGGTGCTGGCACCGCTGATCGCCCCGTATGATCCCAACCTGCCGATGGTTCCGTTTGCCTTTCCGCTCAGCGCCGCGCCGGACGGCGGTGTGTTCTGGCTAGGCACAGACCACCTCGGCCGCGATATGCTGTCCCGGATCGTGTGGGGCGGTCAGCGCGTTCTCATCTATGCGACGGTGGCGACAATGGCTGCGTACGTCGTCGGCGTTCTGATGGGATTGATGGCCGGCTACTTCCGCGGCTGGACCGATGAAATCATAACGTTCATCGCGAACGTGATCCTCTCCTTTCCCGTCATGGTCCTCTACGTCCTGATCATTGCGAAGTTCGGTGCGTCCGGCGCGAACATTGTCCTCGCAGTCGTATTCGCCAGTTCGCCAGGCATCATGCGGATCGTCCGCTCGCTCACGCTCGACATTGCGACACGGGAATACGTCATCGCAGCACAGACTCGCGGCGAAAGCTCCTGGTACATCATGCTGTGGGAGATCCTGCCCAACGCCCGCGGTCCGTTGATTGTCGATTTCTGCCTGCGTATGGGATACACGACGATCACGATCGGTGCGCTCGGCTTTCTCGGGCTCGGGTTGCCCCCGCCGGATCCGGATTGGGGCGGCATGATCACCGAGACACGATCCTTCGTCCTCGCCGGCTTCCCCCACATGGCGATCATTCCGGCCGTTGCCGTATCGCTCCTGGTCCTCGGCTTCAACATGCTGGCCGACGGCTTACGCGAGGTCGCCCTCCGAGATTGATACCGAAACCCGCTCCACATGCACCGGGGCGGCGATGCCGCATGACACAGGAACGGCCCATGGTCACGTCAACGCCAATACAATCCCAGACCCTCGCGGAGACCTGGGCCCACCCCCTGGATCAGACTCCGGTTCTCGAGTGCCGTAACCTCTGCATTTCCTACTTTGTGAGAGCCGGCGAGGTTCCGGCCGTTGTCGACTTCAACTTGCGACTTATGCCGGGCGAAGCCCACGGCCTGGTTGGCGAGTCAGGCTGCGGGAAGTCGACCGTTGCCCTCGCAATCATGAACTACATGGGCAAGAACGGCGCGATTACCGGCGGTGAGATTTTGTTCCAGGGCCGGGACATGCGGACGATGACGGCAGAAAAGTTGCGCCAAATCCGCGGCTCGAAAATCGCGATGGTCTATCAGGAACCCATGGCCTCGCTGAACCCGTCCATGAAGATTGCGGACCAGCTCGCTGAGGTTCCGCTGTATCACGAGGATATCTCGCAAGCGGACGCTTTCGAGCGATCGCGCGAGATGTTGTCGAAGGTTCGGCTCCCGGACCCGGGACGGATCATGGACTCCTACCCGCATCAGATTTCAGGTGGCCAGCAGCAGCGGGTCGTCATCGCCATGGCGTTGTTGTCCAACCCTGCCTTGCTCTTGCTTGATGAACCGACGACCGCACTCGACGTGACGGTTGAAGCCGGCATCGTTGAATTGATCAAAGACATCTCCAACGAGATCGGGACGTCGATGATCTACATTTCTCACAATCTCGGCCTGATCCTCGAGACGTGCGATCATCTGACCGTGATGTATTCGGGCGAGGCGGTCGAAGTTGGCCGCATCAGCGATGTCTTCAGTCGGATGCGTCACCCCTATACGCAAGGCTTGTTCTCGTCGATCCCGGTGCCGGGTACGGACAAGAATGCACGGCCGCTGGTCGCAATCCCCGGGCAGTTGCCGCTTCCACACCAAAGGCCGACGGGTTGTAACTTCGGCCCACGCTGCAGCCACGCTGTTTCGGGCCGGTGCGACACATCAGAAATTCCGATGGTGACCGTCAACGGCGATGCCGGGCACAAGGTCAGATGCGTCCGGGCCAGTGAAATCGATTGGACCGCGCGGACGGTCAACGTCACCCAACGCGAACCCGTCGAGGTTGGTGATGTCGTCTTGCGGGTCGAGGAACTCTCCAAGCATTACGAAGTGCAACGCACGGGATTGTTGCTGGTCGGCGAAACAAAAACGGTGAAAGCCAACGACGATCTGACGTTCCGGGCGCGCGAGGCCGAGACCGTTGCGATTGTGGGCGAGTCCGGTTGCGGCAAGTCGACCTTTGCCAAGGTTCTCATGGGCCTGGAGGATGCGACGGCCGGCGAAGTATTCCTTGGCGATCTGGAACTCGGGCAGCTCGGCGTTCGAGAGCGGGACTCAAAAACCGTTGCCCAACTCCAGATGATTTTCCAGAACCCGTTCGACACGCTCAATCCGAGCCATACCGTCGGGTCCCAGATTGCGCGGGTGATCCGGAAGTTCGGTGTCGAAACAGATCCTGTGAAAATCCATCAGCGGGTTCTGGAGCTTCTCGACACGGTCAAGCTGCCAAGAGAGTTTGCCGAACGTCGCCCCCGCCAGCTCTCGGGCGGTCAGAAACAGCGCGTCGGCATTGCACGCGCCTTTGCCGGCGATCCGAAAGTCGTGATCGCTGACGAACCGGTCTCGGCACTCGACGTTTCGGTTCAAGCGGCCGTGACAGAGCTGTTGATGGACATTCAGCGCGACAATCGGACGACGTTGCTCTTTATCAGTCATGACCTGTCGGTGGTCCGCTACCTGGCCGACCGCGTCATCGTGATGTACCTGGGGCAGATCATGGAAAAGGGCACGACGGAAGAGATCTTTTCACCGCCCTACCACCCCTACACCGAGGCCCTTTTGTCGGCCGTACCCATCGCCGACATGAGCGTGACAAAGCGGAAAATCGTTCTGTCGGGCGAATTGCCCTCGCCGACGAACCCGCCGGCCGGGTGTCCGTTCTCAACGCGCTGCCCCTACGTCATGCCGGGCACCTGCGAAAGTACACCGCCGCCTGAGCGCGTTATGTCTGCCGGCCACGCCATTGCCTGTCATCTGCAAGACGAGCACCTGAGAGCCATGCAACCGGTGATCGAGATTGATGACACACCGGACCCGCCGCCGGAGCCGGAACTGCTTCCCGCGGCCGAGTAGAGCGTCAGCGCGCCGTGCATGAGCTGCCCTTACATGCAGTGTCCCTGCATGGGTGTGCTGACCGCAGCCCTGGTGGCCGGTTTAGCCGATCACATTCCGACGTTATCCAACGTTGCCATTCAGTGCAGCACGTGCGAATTCCGACATTGATTCGTAGGTTGCCAGCGGCTCTGCGTCCGTGCCAATCGCCCCCGAGGCGCGCGGTCGCCCGGTCGATCGCCCCCGATCAATCCAGACAACGTCGATGCCATCGCGAACGGCCGGTTCAATATCGTGATGGTAGCTTTCGCCGACGTGCAACAATGCGTGCTTCGGCACGCCCATTCCGTCCACCGTAGCCAGCAAAGTGTCGAAACTCTTGGTGCTCGGCTTGTACGCACCAACGTCTTCGGCTGTGATCACCGCGTCGAACCGTACACCCAAGCGCTCGTTCGATCGCGCAAACGAGGATCGATCCACGTTTGACAGGATGATCAGTTTGTAGCGCTCGGCCAGGACACGCAGCGACGTGGTACTGTCTTCGAACGCTGGCCAGTTGCCAACTGACGCACCAAACGACTCGGCATCGTCATCACTGACGGTCACATCTTTCTCTGCTGCGATGCGACGGAGCACCTCGGCAAGAATCAACGGATATCGGAGTTCGGGTGTCTCGGACTGCACGTTGCGCTCGTGTCGGCCAAATGCCGCGACAAAGTCCTGCGCGCTCATTGTGGCATCGGTACGCGCAATCCAGCCTTCCGCCCAGCTGGAGATGCCGGCTTCCCAGTCGATCAATGTGCCGTAGCAATCGAAAGACAATGCCTGATACGTGTCAAATCTCGTCATCGCGGTTGCCTCGCCTTCCGTTCGGAGCCGCTTTTTCCTGAATCCGAAGACCACGGGCCTTGCGTCGGTCATGCACAGCGATCAGTTACCCGGTCGGCAGTGCATCATCGCAAACCCTATGCCAGCTCCGGGCATGCGTTGCGCGAATTCTGCGGCAATCGTAACGAACAGCTGCCACGAGGTTGCGCATTCGACACGCACCGGTCACCGTTGTGCAAAAGCGTGCGCCGGCTTCCTTGTCGGATTAAAGCAATAGTATGCATCAGGGAGATGTCTTTGCGATGGCAGTCGATCACCAGGCCTGGACAGGTATTTATCCAATCGCGCCAACCCCCTTCAAAGAGGGCGGCGCGCTCGACATCGAGGGGCAAAAACGCGTTCTCGATTGCATGGTGGATCAAGGCGTCGACGGCATCTGCATTCTCGCCAACTACTCAGAGCAGTTCGTGCTGTCTGACGACGAGCGCGCCACACTGCTCGATGTGTGTACTGAGCACGTCGCCGGGCGCGTGCCAATCATTGTGACCTGCAGCCATTATTCGACCGACATCGCAATTGCACGTGCAAAGGCGTCTGAGGCGGCCGGCGCGAAGATGATCATGCTGATGCCGCCCTATCATGGCGCGCTGCTCAAACCCGATGAACAGGGTGTTTTTGAGCATTTTCAGAGAATTGCGGCCGCAATCAATATTCCCGTCATGGTTCAGGACGCCCCGCTTGCCGGCGTTCACCTTTCCGTGTCGTTCCTGGTGCGCATGGCCCGCGAGATCCCGCAGGTGTCCTACTTCAAGATCGAAATGCCCGGCACGGCTGCCAAACTGCGCGCACTGATCGCAGCTGGCGACGATGCCATTGTCGGCCCGTTCGATGGCGAGGAAGGCATTACGCTGATGGCTGACCTGCAAGCCGGCGCGACCGGAACGATGACCAGCGCGCTCATACCTGAGCTGATCAAACCCATCGTGACACACTACCTGGCCGGCGAGACGGACGCGGCCGCTGCCAGCTACGCCAACGTGCTGCCGGTGATCAATTTCGAGAATCGCCAGTGCGGCCTGCGTGCGACAAAAGAGGCCATGGTCGAAGGCGGCGTGATCGACAGCGCGTTCGTTCGCCATCCGCAAGTCGCGCTCGGGACACCGACACGCCGTGAACTCATCAACCTGCTCAAGCCGCTTGACCCAATCGTTCTGCGATGGGGCAAGTGAACAGCAGCTGATCTCACCACCCGGAAATCGCGCCCCAGCTGCATCGCTGGGGCGCGTGCGGTCAGCGCGAGATATTGGCGCTGCGTTGGGGGACACCGAACGTTGCGTGGCAAACCTCAGCCAACTTAAAGATCCCGTCGCGCACCACCTCCTTTGACGGGTTGGCGTAGCAAATACGAATGCAGCGGTTCGCATCTCCTGCAACCGACCACTCTGGGCCGGGATTGACGGCGATGCCCGCTTCGGCGGCGGCCTGAGTCAATCGCGCTGTATCAACGGCCTCCGGAAATCGAACCCATAGGAAAATGCCGCCCTGCGGGACTTGAAACTCAACCGTTGTTCCGAAGGCGGCGCTCAATGCCTCAATCAGGTTGTCGAGTTTGTCCTTGAGGACGGCGCGTTGACGCTTAACGTGGGCGTCGAAGTGCGTCGGACAATACTCTGCCAGCATCATCTGTTCGATGGCACCGGAACCCGCGTCGGTCTTCAGCGGTAGGAGCTGCGCGAGCACGGGCCACGGTGCCACGACGTAGCCGACCCGCAGCGCCGGTGCGATCGACTTCGAGAACGACCCGATATAAACGACACGGCCATCGGTATCGAGCGCATGAATTGCCGGCGGCCGTTCCCCGTCCCACGTGAGGTTGGCGTAACAATCGTCTTCAAACACGGGGACGTTGTATTGCCCGGCGAGTCGCAACATCTCGCGTCGGCGATCTTCCGGCATAACCGTTGCCGTCGGGTTCTGAACCGTCGGAATGGTGTAGATGTACTTTGGCGTGATGCCGCGCGCCTTTAGAGATTCAAGCGTTTCAGCGAGCGCGTCCATCCGCATGCCGTCGTGGTCCACGGGCACAGTCGCGATTTCGGCCTGACGTCTCTTTAGTCGCGATAGAACGCCGCCGTAGTTTTCTTCCTCGATGACGACGGTGTCGCCGGGGGAGAGCATCGCGGCATTGATCAGCTCCATCCCTTGCAGAGACCCGGATGTTATAAGGATCTCGTCTTCCGTGCACGCAATCCCGGCATCCTGCTTCAGGCGGTCGACAAGGAACGAACGCAACGGATGATAGCCTTGCGGCCCGCTCTCGAGCGAATAGGTCGCCAGTGTCCGCCCTTCACTTTGGAGCCGCGCCGTAACCGCAGCAATCAGTTCGTCGACCGGGACGGTTTCCGCGGCGTTATGACCGCCGACGAAGTTGTAGGTGGGAAATCCCGCCCATGGCGCTGTCGGCGGCGGTATGTCCTGACGAAATGCGTTGGCGAATGCTGCATGCGGCGCTTCCATGGTGTCCCCTCCGGCTAAATGTATGGGACCATGAGACACCAAGCGGCAGCAAACACGCAAGGCGTCGACCGATCGTGAACGGCTCACCCGACGAGGCTGATCCACTCATCTTCTGTGAGAACGGTCACGCCGAGTTCCTGCGCCTTTTTCAACTTCGAGCCCGCCTCAGCGCCGGCAACGAGATAGTCCGTCTTCTTTGAGATCGAACCGGACACTTTCGCGCCGAGTCTCTCGGCCTGCGACTTTGCTTCGCTTCGGCTCATGCGCTCCAAGGTACCTGTGAAGACAACGGTCTTTCCCACCACCGGAGTCTCGGTTGCAATGTCGCGTTCAAAGGGTTGAACCGTGACCTGCGCCAGCAAAGCATCGACGGCTTCAACATTGTGGCGCTCCGAGAAAAACGCAATCAAGGCATTGACGACACTGCCGCCAATGCCGTCGATGTCGCTGATCTCTGCATAGGCCGCACCCTCTGCTGCAGCGTCGGGCGAAGCAGACACTTTCTCCTGAATCGCCTGATCTATTGTTCCGCGAAACGCGTCCCAAGAGCCGAATGCGGTTGCCAAATCGCGCGCCGTTGTCTCTCCGACATGACGAATGCCGAGTGCGAATATGAACCGGTCGAGTGAGATTTCGCGGCGCGAGTCGATCGCAGCGAAAAGTTTCTCGACCGACCGTTTGCCAAAGCCCTTGAGCGTTGCCAGCGGCTCAGGAAAATCGGCATCGCGTCCGGCCAACGTGTAGATGTCAGCCGGTTGCGTCACGCGCTCGGTTTCGTAGAAGAATTCGGCCTGCTTGGCGCCGAACCCTTCGATGTCGACGGCGTTGCGGGATACGAAATGCTTCAGGCGCTCAACCGCCTGCGCCGGGCAGAGCAACCCTCCGGTACACCGACGCACGACATCGGCCTCTCCAGTCTTTGGATCGACTTCGCGCTCGGCGCGGCTGCCGCACTTCGGGCAAAACTGCGGGAACATGAACGGTTCGGAATTCTCAGGCCGATGCTCGAGGACTGGCCCCAGCACTTGCGGGATGACGTCCCCCGCACGCTGCACACGGACAAGATCACCAATTCGGATATCCTTGCGCGCGATCTCATCTTCGTTGTGCAGCGTCGCATTCGAAACAACGACGCCACCAACCGTCACCGGCTCGAGCTTGGCAACCGGTGTCAGCGCGCCCGTCCGCCCAACCTGGATGTCGATGTCGAGAAGTCGCGTCTCGGCCTGCTCTGCCGGGTATTTATGCGCAATTGCCCATCGCGGCGCGCGAGACACGAAGCCAAGCCGCTCCTGCAGGTCGATGCGGTTGACCTTATAGACAATGCCGTCGATGTCGTAGTCGAGCGCCGCACGCTCGTGTCCGATCTCTTCGTGATAGGCGATCAACTCGTCGGGCGTTGTGCAAACCCTCGCCAACGGATTGGTCGGAAGGCCCCAAGCGGAAAACGCAGCGATGACGCCGCTTTGTGTCTCGGCAGGGAATGCGCTGACCTGCCCCCAGGCGTAGGCGAAGTACTGCAGCGGCCGGCTCGCCGTGACCGACGGGTCAAGCTGACGGAGCGAACCTGCCGCTGCATTGCGGGGATTCGCAAAGACCTTGAGCCCGGCCGCTTCCTGTGCGGCATTGAGCGCGCGAAAGTCCTTATGACCCAGATAGAGTTCGCCGCGCACCTCCAGCACGTCGGGAACGTCATCGCCGTTAAGGCGCGCCGGAATGGTCTTGACCGTTGCGATGTTTGCGGAGACGTCCTCGCCTTCCGCACCATCGCCGCGAGTCGCCGCCTGCGTCAAACGACCGCGTTCGTATCGGAGCGCAATCGACAACCCGTCGATCTTTGGCTCCGCTGTCAGCTCGAGACGCTCGTCATCACCCAGACTGAGAAACCGGCGGATGCGTGCGACGAAATCGTGAACATCATCGCCGGAAAACGCATTGGCCAACGACAGCATCGGGATCGCATGGCGAATCTTACCAAATCCGTCGCGTGGTGCCGAGCCGACTCGCTGCGACGGGCTATCCGAGCGGACAAGCTCCGGAAATCTCGCCTCAATCTCTGCGTTGGCGCGCACCAGCGCGTCGTAGGCAGCATCGCTGATCTCGGGCGCATCTTGGCCGTGGTAGCGTTCGTCGTGATATGCGATTTCGCGCGCCAATCTGGCGAGTTCGGCAGCAGCCTCCTCCTGCGACAGCTCCGACACAGCGCTCGCAGATTTTACAGACGTCATTACGGTGTCCTCGCGAGCGCTGCCGCCTTAGGCAGACTTGGAGTCTCATCCCCGCACCTTACGCGCGGCCGCAGCAATGCGATGACAACGCTCGCGCGCTCAGAGCTTATCGCATTACATGCGCCTCGCTGTAACTTGCTTTCGCTCACGGCTATTCCTCCCTGCGGTCGGGCCCATCGAGATGGCGTGTTGGCCATCTCGGCATTTGAAATGCCCAACGTGGGAACACCTGCGTTGGCGCGGGGGCGGCGCAACGCGCCGGGCCGCGGTCGCGGCCTTAACTGTGCATCAGATTTGGCACGACAAGCTTTAGCGGGTGCGGGATGGTCTCAGCCCAACTTGCGATGATCTAAGCTGGATTCGACAACGGTGGCACGCGACAGCAGATGGCTCCAATGGGCGCCGCAATTGCCGATCAGTCGGAGGGAAGGTCGCTCAGGCCACGGTCGCAATTGATGTTGCAACACACGACACAAGGCCAACGTCAGATCGCGTTTGATAGACTGGACCAGCGACCAGCTGCAACATCTTTGCGCGGCGGGTGCTCAAGGCCGCGCACGAAATCGAATCCGCGCATCGCTCTCGCTTACTGGCGCTCACGGCTACTCTTCCCTGCGGTCGGGCCTCCGCAGGGGCGGCGCAACGCGCCGGGCCGCAGTCGCGGCCTTGATTGTGAATCTAATTTGCCGCGGTTAGTTCCAGAGCTTCGGCAGCTTGACGTTGGCAAACTGGCGCGACAACCAACTGCCCTTGTCCTCGTGAGGCTTCAAGCCATCGGACTGAAGCAGCACGTACGCGCTCTTGTACCATTTCGAATTCGGGAAATTGTAACCGAGGATCGCGACTGCGGTCTGCGCTTCGTTCTTGATGCCCAGCGACATGTACGCCTCGGTCAGACGCAATAGCGCTTCCTCGACGTGCTTCGTCGTCTGATAGTCCCGCACCACAACCTTGAACCGGTTGATCGCGCCAACGTGGTTGTTTCGCTTCAGGTAGTAGCGGCCAACGTGCATCTCGTGCGCCGCCAGCGAGTCCATCGCGATGCGGATGCGATTATCAGCCTCGCGCGCATACTTGCTGTTCGGGTAGCGCGCCTTGAGAATCTTCAGCTCTTTGAGGGCCTTGCGCGTGGTGCCCTGATCGTTCCGAGGGCTGCTGATTTCCTCGAAGTAGCACGACGCGATGATATGGTGTGCGAACGCAGCGTCGGCCGTTCCCGGATGCATCGTCGTGTACCGGCGGGCGGTTGCGATGGCCTCAGGGTACTTGCCGGCTTTGTAGTACGAATACGCGGCCATGACGATTGCGCGCCGCGCTTCCGGTGCGTACGGGTGATCTCGATCGAGATCCTCGAATTTCTTTGCTGCGCGTTGCCATTTACCCCGGCTCAACAGCGTGTCGGCCGTCGCGTACATCTTATCCGGTGGATCGCGCTTCAACAGCTTCTCGGCGGATGTGTTCGAGGCGCAACCAGCGACGATGACGGGCGCAACGGCAACCGTGAGTAAGGCAATCTGGCGAAGAAGCTGAGATGTATTCATCTTTGTTCCAAGCTCGTGATATGCTCAACCCGCAGCATCTTGCTAACACCGCTGCCCGATAGTCCGCACTAAGCGGGATTTAGGCTGTCCAGGCCAGGACTCAAGCCCACAGATCCCTTGAGATCCTTGCCCGCGGAACCACGCCTAAAAAACCGGGCGATTCGGAGGCAAACAGACCGTATCACATACTTCGGCGGCTGCAATTCACGTGCTCATCACTCAACAGCAACGCGCACAACTTAACGACGTTGCCGACAACCTCGCGACAGTGCGTGCACTGTCTCGCATCGCCGCAATCTAGCGGACTTAAGACTGAGCAGCGCGACGCGTCCGTCTATTCACCTGCAACAGCGGCAACCAGTCCTGGTGCCGATACCGGCGATACGTGCAGATCGTCGCGAACCATCGGCGCGTCAATCAACGTCCAAGCCGACCGATCAGCCAGCAACGCCCGGACAACCTGAGCATTCAAACGATGCCCGCCGCAAACGGACCGATACGCGCCAAGAATGGGATATCCGGCCAAGGCCAGATCACCAACGGCATCGAGCATTTTGTGACGCACGAACTCGTTCGGGAAGCGCAAACCCTCTTCGTTCAGGATGCCTTCGTCTCCGATCGCTACGGAATTGGCCAATGATGCCCCAAGCGCCAGTCCGTTCTTCCAGAGTTTCTCGACATCGGACATGAAGCCGAACGTCCGCGCCTCGCACAACTCATGGCGAAATGCGCCAGGCGACATTTCCAGCTCAAGCCGCTGTTTCCCGATAACCGGCGATGGGAAATCAATTTCGACGTCAAGGCGATAGCCCATATGCGGGCGCAATTCGCCGAAACATCCGTTTTCTTCAACGCTGACCGGCCTGAGAACCCGCAGATAACGGCGCGGCGCAGACAGCTCTCTCAGGCCCGTCGCATCGATCGCGTCCACGAACACCGACGATGAGCCGTCCATGATCGGAACTTCTTTGCTATCGATTTCGATCAGGCAGTTATCGACACCCAGACCGCGAAGCGCGGCGAGCAGATGCTCAACAGTGCCGACTGTTACCCCCGCTTCGTCGCCCAGGACCGTACACAGCGTTAGGTTCTTAACGTTGTCCACGTTGGCTGAGATCTGGGCGATGACACGCCGTCGTCGTGTCACGAGAAACTGGAGACCGGTGTCGGCACTTGCCGGATGCAGTACCATCGACACCGGTGCTCCACTGTGCACCCCCGTGCCATTCAGTTGTATCTCTCGCGAGATCGTCGTCTGCCGCGCCCCGACAAATCGTCTCGACATGAGTGTCCCTCACCCCTGTCTGACAACACCACCCCACGCGATGTTGCCAGATGTCCCCCAAAAGACACCGGTGTGACTCTGATACAACGCCACCCCAAAGACGCTGCAACACTTATTCATCACTCGGTGTCTTGTTGCGATCGAGAGACTACTGTCCGGTGTGGATGCTGGACAAATCACGCTTTCTTACAGTCTGTTACGTTCCACTTGGATCAGCAATCTTTGCCCAATCGATGGGCGGTTTCTGCCAAACGTGCCGCCATCAGCACATGCTATTCTTGTTCCAAAACAGCCTCATACGAGTTTTTTCTGAGTTTATGGTCAATTTCTCTCTGCACGAACGATTACCCGCGCGACGCTTGGCCCGCAGCCGAAGCTGAAGCCTGCGCTCTGTCCGCTGCCGGATGATCTTGCTGTTCCTTGCGAACTGATTCGCTCTGACGGTCTGCGCCAACGGGATTCGCTCCGGGCGCTGTCGATACGTGTCGTGGCCCGGTCGCTACATCTCGCGGCCCCGATCCGCCCTTGGCGAAGTACTCCTTTTGGGCGTGCGGCGCGAAGTCTTCGACCGATGGCATACGTTGCGGCGGCCGTCTGGGTCCGCTGGTTGCGGCCGGCTGAAACGTCGCCGCCTGATCCGAGACTGCGGACTTATCGGGCTCAGGCCCGACATAGCCGGCATTTCCATCGGCTGAGCCAGCCGAGTCGAGGCGCGGCGGCAGAGCCTCAACAACGACTCCATCCGCCGACGTCCAAACCGGCTGTGCGGACTGACCGCGAGAATTGGCCGCGGGCGCTGCCGGTGCCTCCGTCGGTGGTTGCGCCTTGTCCGGTGGCGGCGGGGCGACCTCTTCGGCTGAGGCCGCAGGACCCATACCGAATAGCGCGGATGCCGGAAGAAGCGGTGGCAGCTCGCTGGATGTGTCAGCTTGATTCACGCCGGGCGAGGATGCCACGTCTTCCGACTGGGATCCGCCACTTGCGTCACCAGGATTGGTCACGGCGCCATCCATGCCTGAAGCGAGGATGGCTATGCGAATGCGATCTTCGATGGTGGTGTCAAAGGCGGCGCCGATGATGATGTTGGCCTCGCTGTCGATTTCCTGACGAATCCGACTGACCGCTTCATCGACCTCAAACAACGTCATGTCAGGGCCACCAACGATCGAGATCAAAACGCCCTTGGCATCAAACAGCGTGATGTCATCGAGCAGCGGATTGGCGATTGCCTGTTCTGCGGCGAGCGTCGCGCGTTGCGGACCTTCTGCCTCGCCGGTGCCCATGACGGCGTTGCCCATCTCCGTCATGATTGTTCGCACGTCGGCGAAGTCGAGGTTGATCAGCCCGTCTTTCAGAATCAGATCAACGATTCCGGCGATTCCGGAGTACAGGATTTGATCGGCGAGGACGAAGGCCTCTGCGAACGTGGTCCGGTCGTTCGCAATTCGGAACAGATTCTGATTCGGCACCACGATCAGCGTGTCGACATGCTTGCGCAGTTCTTCGATTCCGGCCTCTGCCGTGCGCATGCGACGTGTGCCTTCAAAGTGAAACGGCTTCGATACGATCGCGACCGTCAGGCAGCCTAACTGCTTGACTTCGCGAGCAATAACGGAAGCAGCCCCCGTACCCGTTCCGCCGCCCATTCCGGCAGCGACAAAGGCCATGTGCGCACCGGCGAACTCCGAGCGGATCTCATCAAGGGTTTCTTCGGCGGCTGCATGGCCGATCTCCGGACGGGCGCCGGCGCCGAGACCTTCCGTGATTGTCTGCCCAAGTTGTAGGCGCCGTTCTGCGCTGGATGCGGCAAGAGCCTGCGCGTCTGTGTTGGCCGCAACGTACTCAACGCCCGTCAATCCAGACGCGATCATATTGTTGATCGCATTGCCTCCGGCCCCGCCGACCCCAATGACCACGATCCGAGGGCGGAGTTCCGTCAGCTTTGGCGGCTCGAGTTTTATCGACATGGCGCCTCACGTTAGCGTTCGTGTATTCGACCTGTCCCCGGACACGCGAGGTTACGGCGGAGCGAAGCGAGTTCTTTTTCGACGTCGCGATTGCGGCTGGCGTTTGCGGCGCCCCATCCGCTCGCGATACGCACGCACACTGGCGCGCCTGGAGCTCCAAGTGCACCGGATTTACGCACGGCAACAAAACGCGGAACAGAAATCGGCAAGAAGCCGCTAACACGGGCTTGACCATAACAAGCGACGCGAATCGCGGTCGCCGTTCGATCTGCCTCTTTTACGCACGTAACACGCCTCGATTCGGGCCGAATGCGCACGTAAACACTTTGCGCATACGGTACTCTATTTCAAAGCGTTTAAAAACTTTCTCGAACCCACTCCTGTACACGACGCAAATATGTCGTCTCAACCGATCGATTCGGCCACACATCGAACGCATGCGCTCTCGACCTCATCGTTGCCGCCATGCCGATGACCGTCGCAAGCGATCCCGTGGCTGCTGTCTGTGTCATCCCGGCGACCGGTGCCGGGCGTCCGAGACGCGCCTTGCGGTGCAGCGCGTTCGCCGCAAACTGAACCAAACCCGGAAGATTGCTGCCGCCGCCCGTGAATACCAACGGATCATTCCAGGCGGGATCATGTGCCGTGATTCGCTCCTGAAGCGCCTGCAGTTGGCGCGCGACGCGCCATCTCACGACCTCGATGAGTTCGAGCCGCGTGGCTTCGCCCGTATCGCCGTCCGGATCATCCGTGGCCGGGAAGCTAAAGGTTGCTGCGGCATCCGATTGGGCGGCTACAAGTCCGCCGTGCAATGTCTTCATCCGCTCTGCCGCGACGAGTGACGTGCCAAACGTGCGGGCGATGTCGGACGTTATGTGGCTGGCGCCGATTGGCAGCGCGCCACACGCCACAACGGCATCATCGGCAAGCGTGACGTAGTCCATACACCCGGCACCAATATCGACCACCGTGACACCCAGACGGCGCTCCTCGGCCGTGGTGACCGCCAGTGCGCTTGCCAAAGCCGTGGGAACAAATGCGTCGACCGACAACACGCAGCGCTCGATCAGATGGGCCAGCCCATCAACCGGCCCGTCATCGGCTGTAATGGCACGGAATTCGCCGGCAAGCTCCCGTCCATGTTCGGCGAGAGGAACGGTCTTGTACGGCTGATGGTCGACCGCATACTTGGGTTTCCATAACTTGATTGCGATCCGGCCTTGGCGCTCTGCGAAGCTGCGCGCAGCCGCATGCAGGCGGGCCATCGCCGGCCGGTCGACGCGACCGTGCTCCAGCTGTGTCGATGCCTTGAACGCCGTTACTTCCGGTCGTCCGCACGAGACGTTGACCAGCACGTGTTCCACACGCAAACCCGCAGCGCGCTCAGCGCGCGCCACCGTCGCGGCCACTGCGGTTTCCGCGCTGTCAGCATCCGTCACAAAGCCGGCCTTGATCCCGCGCGACCGCTGCGCCGCCATGCCGAGTACGCGCGGATGGTTGTCGCCGCCTCGCTTCTTCCGTGACATCTGAGGTACGGAAACAATCATACAACAGATTTTCTCGCTACCGATGTCGAGAAGGCCGACGATCCGGCCCGGATTTCCGTCCGACCAGCCAAACATCGCACTCAACTCTCTGTCCGAGGTCGCGCGCGCGCAAGACGACGCGGGTCGCGCGCAGGTCGTCTTGACGACCGCCCCATCCGGGACCGGGTCCGCGCAACGCCTCTGAGAATGATCTGTCCGGGCACGCGCAGATCAACCGTCTGCACGAATCCGTCTCGTGCGAGTTCCCAGGCGTTCTGATCCAAGAGATGCCTCAAAGCGACGTCGGGCGTAACAGGCGGCAGCTCGATGACCGTTCCGGATCTGAGCTGCAATCGCCATCTTCGACTACGGACAAACGTGAACGTGCTGATCTTCTGCGCAAGCCCGTCGTGCCGAGATACGATCCGATGGATCGCGCCGGCGCCCTTATCGGCGTCAGCGCCGAAAAACAGGGGCAGGCCCAAATCGACGTCGCCGCGGAGCCGTTGCAGGTGCGCGCCGGTCGCATCGATCAGATAGCGGCCCCGCTTTCCATCCCAAACGGCGAAGGGGCGTCGCTCGACAATATGAACCCGCAATCCGTCGGGCCAGCGGCGGACAAGGCGCGCGTCACGAACCCAGGGCAGCTTGCGCAACCGCGCGCGCGCCAGTTGCGTGTCGTAGCCGAACAGAGACAGAGCGGCTGGCTGCGACAGCGCCTTGAATGCGCTGTCGTCAGCGGTCTGGACATGTCCCGTCAGCTCGATCTGAGCCAAGCGAAATCCGACTAACGCGGCCATGCGGTCTACACCGACCTGCACTGGCGCGGCTGTTTTGCCGATTCCACCCGCATGGGACAGCAGAACCGCTGCGCCAACGCCGACAACGGTGACCAGCGCAAACCCTACGGTCCATGACCCCAATACGGACCGGCGCGGTGGTGGCGCTTGCGAAAATGCGCTGCGGCTCGGTCTGTCGGGCGGTGAGGCCGGTCGTGTTCTGGGAGACGATGCGGCAGTCTGACACGCGCTGGCGGTCCGGCCGGGATGTCCCCTGCCAGTCGACCGACCAATCGCGTTCATTATCGACCGCAACTCGCATCCTCCGTGATCCAGCGCAGGAGTGCGCCGAACGATAGTCCTGCGTTCGCAGCAATCTCGGGAACCAACGACGTTCCGGTCATGCCAGGTTGTGTATTCACTTCCAGGCACACGAGCGTGCCAGAGCCATCAGGGGGTCCGTCGTATCGAAAGTCCGCACGAGTCACGCCGCGACAGCCAAGCGCACGATGGGCCATAAGACTCCATGACAGAATCGCTCGGTTAAGATCAGGTGAAAGATCGTCCGGTTGGACGTGAATCGAGCCACCTTCTGCGTATTTTGCTTCAAAATTGTAGAACTGAAGCGTTTCAGCAGGGCGAATCTCGAGGATTCCAAGCGCCTGGTCACCGAGGACCGCGCAGGTCAGTTCGCGTCCGGGTATGTAGGGTTCTGCCAGGAGGTGTTCGCCATAGCTCCATTCCGACGAGGTCAGCTCCTGCGGCGGGTGCGCTTGGTCTTCACGCACAATGAATACGCCGAAACTTGAGCCTTCGGCAACCGGTTTCAAGACATAAGGCTGCTCCAAGACGTGCGCTTTCGCGGCCTCTGCACGGGTTGTGACGCGTCCGTCAGCGACCGGAACGCCGGCCGCCTTCATAATCTCCTTGGCGCGTTGCTTGTGCATCGCCAATGCCGACGCCAGAACGCCGGAGTGGGTATAGGGAATGCCTAGAAACTCAAGCAAGCCTTGGACACGCCCGTCTTCCCCCCAGGGACCATGCAGCGCATTGAAGCATACGTCCGGCCGAACATCGGCCAGCTGCGAAGCGAGATCGCGTTGCACATCGACCCGCGTGACGCGATAGCCCTCTTCTTCCAGCGCATCGGCGCATGCGTTACCGCTGCTTAAGCTCACCGGTCGTTCAGCGGAAAAACCGCCCATAAGGACCGCAACATGCTCGAACGTTCGAGTGGGCACGGTTGGTGTCGGCATGTGACGCTCCTCATTCCCGGTTGCGGGCAGGGGTTTTGGATCAGCGCCCCACGCAGAGCTGTCAGGACGTTGACGTTTGGGCTGCAGGGCCGACGTTCGCGGTCGACTCCAGCGCTAAGGCTTCGCCAACGGGGTCGCCGTTTTCCGGCTCGCCGAGGCGGAAAATCTCCCACGCCAGTCTGACGCCCGATGCTTCAAAGACGCGTTTACGCACGGTTTCGCCGAGCTGCTCGATATCCCGCGCGGTTGCCTGGGCGTCGTTGATCAGAAAATTGCAATGCTTCTCGGAGACGTGAGCGCCACCGACCCGCAGACCACGGCAACCGGCCGCATCAATCAGCTTCCAGGCGCTGTGGCCCTCGGGGTTTTTGAACGTTGAGCCGCCCGTGCGCTCGCGGATCGGTTGATGCGTTTCGCGATAGGCGGCCACGTCCTCCATTTGCTGCAGAATTGTGCTCGGCTCTCCGGCCCGGCCTCGAAACACCGCTTCCGTGAAGATCCAGTCCTGCGGAATGGCGCATTTGCGGTAGGCGAAGCCCATGTCCGCATTCGTCAGCTCGTGAACATTGCCGGCCCGATCGACAGCCCGTGCTGCCTCGAGCACATCCTTGGTCTCGCTGCCGTGTGCGCCGGCATTCATCCGCAGGGCGCCGCCGATCGAGCCCGGAATGCCGCGATAGAATGCGAGGCCATCGATGCCAGCCTCACCAGCTGCGCGCGCGACCTTTACGTCCGGCACAGCGGAACCGACCCGCAACCTCTGGTTTGGTTCCACTTGGACGCCAGCCAGCCCACGTCCCAGCCGGATAACGACACCACGCACACCGCCGTCTCGCGCCAGGAGATTGGACCCCAACCCAATCACATGAACAGGCAGGTCCGAATCGACAGTACGCAGGAACTCGGAAAGATCGGCTTCGTCGGCCGGCACAAACAAGACGTCGGCTGTGCCGCCAACGCGGAACCACGTGATGTCTTTGAGTGGCGCATCGGGCGTGAGCCGGCCGCGCAGATTCGGTACAGCAGACTTCAGATCTTCAATCAGCGACGTACCCGTCATACAGCGCTCCGAACCGGGAACAGCTGCTCAAGCTGTTGCGGTAACATATGCGCCCACTCGGTCGAATGGCCCGCACCGAAGACAATGACGATGTCGCGTGGGTCGGACAGTCTTGCAACGTGTGCCGGAATGTCGTCAGGCGTTTCGGCGACATGCACAGAGTCGTGCCCTGTTGCGGCGATCCCACTGGCCAGCGCTTCGTGAGATATCGATTCGATCGGCGCTTCTCCGGCGGAATACAGCGGCGCAACGACAACGGCATCCGCATCGCCCAGGCAATTCGCGAAGTCGTCAAACAGCTGCTGCACGCGCGAGTAGCGATGCGGCTCAACCACGGCAACGACCCGTCCGCGTGCGCCTTGCTTGGCCGCCTTCAGAACCGCTGCAATCTCAATCGGGTGATGCCCATAGTCGTCGTAGATGGTCACGCCGTTCCATGTGCCTGTTGGCTGGAAGCGGCGCTTGACGCCCGAGAAAGATGCCATCGCGGTCTTGATGACATCGTCCGATATGCCCGCTTCGACGGCAACGGCGTAGGCTGCCAACGCGTTCAGAGCGATGTGCTCGCCCGGAATTGGCACCACCCAGTCCGTAAGCGTGCGCTGCTTGCCAAGCGGACCGCTCGACACATCGGCCGAAAAGATAGTGGATGTGCCCTCGACGCGTGTCTGGGTCAGGACGATGTCGGCATCGGCTGACTTGCCATAGGTGATCATGCGCCGGCCATCGCGCCGCAAGTCGAGACGCTCGACAAGATCACGCACCACGGGATGATCGATGCAGGTGATGGTCAGCCCGTAAAACGGGATGTTGCGATAGAATGCGGCGTAAGCCTCGTGCATGGCCTCAACCGAACCGAAGTAATCGAGATGCTCTGGATCGATGTTCGTGACGACGCCAATCTGCGTCGGAATCTTCGTGAATGTGCCGTCGGACTCATCGGCTTCCACGATCATCCAATCGCCTTGGCCGAGCCGCGCATTGGACTGCCATGCGTTGATGATGCCGCCGGTGATGACGGTCGGGTCTTTCGCCGCCGCCTCAAAGATATTGGCCGCAAGCGAGGTCGTCGTCGTTTTCCCGTGGGTGCCGGTGATTGAAATGGTGGCGTAAAGGCGCATGAGCTCCGCCAGCATCTCGGCACGGCGAATAATGGGCAAACCACGCTCGCGGGCCGCAGATAACTCCGGATTGGTGTCCTTCACGGCCGTGGAAATCACCACAAACCGGGCGCCAACCAGGTTGACGGCATCATGACCAACAAAGACGCGAATGCCCCGCGCGCGGAGACGCCGGACATTGGCGCTTTCTTTTTGGTCGCTGCCTTGGACCGTAAACCCCTGTGCGTGAAGTATCTCTGCGATCGCGCTCATTCCGATCCCGCCAATTCCGATGATGTGGATCGGGCCAAGCCCGCTCGGCATTTCCATACTCTTGTCCTCTCAGGCTCCAGTATCGGAGCAGCTCCAGCCACACGCCAATCGGTCAAATAGCGGCTGGGCTCGACGAAACGGCGCGCAGCCGTGCCGTGAGCAGTCCGCGTGTCTGGCAGGCCCCCCAAACGGATCACAGTCTAATGCCCATCCCGCGCGACACGTGTCAGATGCGGAACAGACCGGTTAACACCCCCAATTGCGATACGACTGCGCGCCGCGATCGCAAGCCTACCTATCTCTCGCCGGACTATGCCGAACGTGAGGCAAGATGTTCGACAAGGTCAGCAAGTCTTTGATCGGCATCAGGCCGCCCCAGGGCCTGCGCCGCCTTCGCAGCTCCTGTGAGCTGATCCGGCGCATCAATCAACACCGTCAGATCCTCGGCGAGCCGCGCCGGCGATAATTCGCTTTGCTCTATACACCATGCGGCGCCGGCCTCGACCAGCCTTGTCGCATTGAGCAGTTGATCATTGTCCACCGAATGTGGCAGCGGAACGAGAATACTCGGGCGCCCAATGGCGGCCAATTCGGCAACCGTGGACGCTCCGGACCGCCCAATGACAAGATGCGAACCGGCGATTCGCTCCGGCAGGTCGCGAAAGAACGTCGCGCATTCCATTGAAATGCCCAGCTGTGCATAAGCGGCCTGGACGCGGTCCAGGTCCTCTTCGCGGCACTGCTGGGTGATATGCAAACGTGGAAGAATGTCCGGCGGCATTGCGGCCAAGACATCCGGCATCAAATCGGAAAACAGCCGCGCGCCCTGGCTACCGCCGAACACCACGATCCGCACATCTCCGTCGGCCCAAATCACCGGATACGGGATCGTGGACGCGGTGCGCACGGCGCTTCTCACCGGGTTGCCGGTCAGCACCACCTTGGACGCATCAATGCCCTCGGTGTATTTGACCGTGTCAAAAGATGTGGCAATGGCTGTCACACGGCCGGCCAACGTCCGGTTTGCGCGCCCGAGAACAGCGTTCTGCTCGTGGATGGCAGTTGGAATGCCGCGAAGTACGGCTGCCATCAAAGGCGGAAAGCTCGGATACCCCCCAAAACCCAGAACCGCGCCGGGCCCAACCTCGCCCAGCAGCGCGTTGGCTTGCCGGAGCCCTTTCGCCAGTGTCCAGCCGGTCTGAGCCAGTGCGACCGGCGACTTGCCGGCGAACGTGGCGGATGAAATCGGGTGGACTTTTCGCGCAGGAAAGTCGGTCCCGTAACGGTCACCTCGCGTGTCGGTGGCAAGGTCAACGGCGTACCCGCGATGCGAAAGTTCTTCCGCCAGAGCAAATGCGGGAAATAAGTGCCCGCCCGTACCGCCAGCAGCCAGTAATATCGTTCGAGCTCGCTCGTGCTTCGCCAACCGTCTATCCTTGCCATAGTCGGGACCGTTATGCTCCGCTCCCGCATTGTCTCGATCTAATCCTGAATTGCTGCCTTGGTCGCGAATGCGGTGCGTTTGAGGCGTGACGCCTGAGGGCGCCGTCGAGATAGTGCGAGCCCCATCCCAAGCGTGGCAGAAATGGCCAGCATTGATGAACCACCAGCCGAGATCAGCGGCAACGTCATGCCTGTCGCAGGCAAAAGCCCCACATTTACGGCCATGTGCACAGATGCTTGCAGGCCAACAATGACGGCCAACCCGATCAGCGCGGACCGAATTGCAGGATCTGCCTGTGCAATACCCCCTATTACCAGGCGGGTCACGATAATTGCATAGATTGCAACCAGCCCCAGACACGCCCCGATACCATATTCTTCGGCGATCACTGCAAATATGAAGTCCGTATGCGCGTCGGCGAGGTCCGTCTTGATGGTCCCCGCCCCCGGACCGCGGCCCCAGAACCCGCCTTCAAGAAAGGCGCGCAACGCCCGTTCGGTCTGCGCGCCCGTAACGAATTCGCCCGACAGAAAGGCGTTCACGCGATTCTGGACGTAGCCGATCAGCACGTACGCGACGGCAACCAGAGCGACCCCGGCAACGGCAACTCCAAATGGCCAGACGAGCGGTAATCCGGCCAGCACCAATAGGGCCCCCAACGCCGCAGTGATCAGCACGGCCTGGCCGATATCCGGCTGAAGCAGCAAGGCGCCAACCACGATCACGGCCAAACCAATCGCGATGTAAAGCCCAGGCATATCAGGACGCTGTTGATGCTCGGACAGAGCCCAAGCTGCGAGCACGACGAACGCCGGTTTGGCGAATTCCGACGGCTGCAGCGTCATCCCTCCGAAACTGATCCACCGCCGTGCGCCGTTGAGTTCCGGCCCGGCGATCAGCGCCACCACCATCGCCGTCACGGCGCACAACAGAACACCAAGTGCCAAGCGGCGAATTGCTCGCGGTTCCATCAGTGAAATCGCCAGCATGACAACAACGCCGACAAGAGCGTGCAACAAGTGGCGCTCGACAAACTGGAATGGCCGCAGCCCCTTCGCGTCTGCGACCGCAGGACTTGCGGCCAACGACACCACGAGGCCGATGGCGAACAAAAACAGAGCCGCCGTCAGCAGAGACTGGTCAACGGTGAACCACCACCGTGCAAGCAACGATCTGTCGCTTCGCGAAAAGCTCACACCGTTCCCCTCGGTCGCAGTGTTACGCCGGGGATCCCGGCGACGACAGAACGAAAGGCATCGCCGCGAACTTCAAAACTGCGAAACTGATCAAAAGACGCACACGCCGGGGAGAGCAGTACGACGGGCTCAGCCCCGCTGCACTGTGCTGCATCGGCCGCGGCCATACGGACAGCATCATCGAGCGTTCCGAGCTGCACGGCATCGATCGCATCGCCAATCGTTGCCGCGAACTCTGACGCGGCCTCGCCGATCAAATAGGCGCGGCGGACGACGTGAAAGTAATCTCGCAGCCCGGCAATCCCGCCGTCTTTGGGTCGCCCGCCAGCAATCCAAAAGACGTGCCCGTCGAATGCCGACAGCGCACGCGCGGCAGAGTCCGCGTTTGTGGCTTTGCTGTCGTTGATGAAAACGACGCGCCCGCGTGATGCAATCTGCTCCATCCGGTGCGGCAACCCGGGAAACGTCTTCAGCCCGGATTGGATATCCGCATCCTCAAGCGGCGAGGACAACAGACGCGCGGTCGTGACTGCCGCCATGGCGTTCTGGAGATTGTGGCGGCCTCGCAATGTCGGGATGCCGGAAACCTCAAACGGCCCTCCGGTCAGTCGCGCCTCATGGCTATTGGCTGGTGTCGCATCCCCGAAACGGATCGTTGCCGCGCCATCGCGCATAACAGCCGCCTGCCCACCGCCAACGCTAATGGAGTATGTTGCACCATCTTGCTGAGCTAAGCGCCCATGAACAGCTGCCGACGTTGGATCGTCGATGCTGATAAGGCGAATAGCGGACGCTGCGACGAGACGTTCTTTGATTGCGGCGTAGGCCTCGAACGTTCCATGCCGATCGATATGATCCGGCGAGACATTGAGAAGCATGCCGATCGATGGTGCCAGCGATGGCGTCAGATCAATCTGGTACGATGACATCTCGATCACGTAGACGGCGTCGCTATCCAACGCCGCAAGAGACAGAATTGGAACGCCGATGTTGCCGCCTACCTGCGCGTTACGGCCACCGGCTCTCAACACGTGCGCCGTCAGTGCCGTTGTGGTCGACTTGCCGTTGGTGCCGGTGATCGCGACGAACGGTGCGTCCGGCCGAACCCGGCGGCGCTCGCGGCAGAAAAGCTCCACATCGCCAATAATCTCGACATGATTGGCTTGAGCGCGCTGCACAGTCCAATGCGGCACAGGATGCGTCAGAGGGACGCCGGGTGCGAGCACCAGTGCATGAAACGACGCCCAGTCTGCGGTCTCGAGGTCGCACAATGCGACGCTTTCGCGCTCGGCCAGTTCTCGCGCGGCTGGATTGTCATCCCAAGCAGCGACCTCAGCGCCGCCTGCGCGCAAGGCATGACATGTCGCAATTCCGGATCGGCCAAGGCCAAACACAGCAATGTGCTGGCCACTGCACGTCGTCACTGGGATCATGCGAACTACTTACCACGAGTTGTGATTCGCGATGGTGTTGTCAGCGCAACTTCAAGGTCGCGAGACCAATAAGCGCGAGTACGACGGATATAATCCAGAACCGCACGACCACAGTGGCCTCGGCCCATCCCTTTTGTTCGAAGTGATGGTGCAGCGGTGCCATTCGAAACACGCGCTTTCCGGTGAGCTTGAAACTCGCGACCTGGATGATCACCGACAGGGTCTCCAGCACGAACAGCCCGCCGACAATGGCCAGAACGATCTCATGCTTCGTCGCAACCGCAATTGCGCCAAGCGTCCCGCCAAGCGCCAAGGACCCGGTGTCGCCCATGAAGATCATGGCGGGTGGTGCGTTAAACCACAGGAAGCCGAGGCCGGCGCCAATCAAAGCCCCGCAGATAATCGCGAGTTCGCCCGCGCCCTGGACGTAATGAATCTGGAGATAGCGCGCGAAATCGCCGCGGCCTGACAGATAGGCAATCAACCCAAATGTTGCTGCAGCAATCATAACCGGGACAATGGCCAGCCCGTCCAGCCCGTCGGTCAGGTTTACCGCGTTGCCGGCGCCCGCGATCACGATCACGCCCAACAATATGAAGACCGGGCCCAGATCGATCAAAACGTCCTTGAAGAACGGAACCGTGAGGCTTGAGCCAAATCCAGGTGTTGCCAGTTTCATGATCGCGTATGTGGCAAGACCAGCAACGGCCAGCTCCAAACCCAGTCGAATGCGGCCGGAGAACCCGCCAATCGTTTGCTTCGTGACCTTCAGATAGTCGTCGTAAAAGCCGATCGCGCCATACGTCAGCGTCACACTCAGAACGATCCAGACGTAGGGGTTCTCCCAGTTGGCCCACAGGAGAACCGAGACCAGAACCCCGGACAGGATCATCAGGCCGCCCATCGTCGGCGTACCCTTTTTCGACAGGTGCGACTGCGGCCCGTCGCTGCGAATTGGCTGCCCTTTTCCCTGCCTCAGGCGCAACGTGTCGATAATTGCGGGACCAAACAAAAAGACGAACAACAGCGCCGTCATGATCGCCCCGCCGGTTCGAAACGTGATGTATCGAAACACGTTCAGTGGGCCAAACTGGTCGCTAAAGTTCACTAGCTCGTAGAGCATCGGCTCCCCCGGTGCGACCGCGCTATCGCTGCGATCACGCTTTCATTGCGTCGTCAGGCATTGCATCGTCAGGCTCAAGTCCCCCGCACGTCGGGTAGCGGGCTTTCAATGCCCGCGTCAATGGTCCCATCCGGGAACCCAACGAGCCCTTCACCATTACGACGTCGCCGGCGCGAACGGCGCTCAGGACGTCAGCCTCAAGCTCTTCGGCCGATTCCGCCCATCCGCCGCGCAGTTCGGCCGGCAGTGCCTCAAACAGCGATTGCATTAACGGTCCGGCGGCAAACACAATATCCACGCCAGTTGCAAGAATGTCCTCTGCCAGGTCCGCGTGTAGGGCTTCAGCCATACTCCCCAGCTCGAGCAAGTCCCCGAGAACGACGACCCTCCGAGGAAACTCCGTGCGCACAGTCAGCGCCATTGTGGCGAGTGCTGCACGTACCGACGTCGGATTACCGTTGTAACTCTCGTCGATCAGGAGAATGGTCCCGTCCGGTGTCGCCAGATGCGATCGCTCACCGCGCGCCCCGGAAACCGCGGTATGCGCCAGCGCGGCCAATGCGTTTTCCAGGTCGGCCACACCGATGGCCTGCAGCGCCGCCGTCACGGCAAGGGCATTCGTGACCATGTGAGCGCCTGGGATGCCAATCGTCATCCGCACAGGGCCATGTGCCGTTGCCGCCTGGGCGACGCTGTGATCCGCAGCGAGCTGAGCAATGACGCCATGCACATCCGTCTCCGGATGCAGACCGAACGTGATCACCCTGGATGCTTGCGTACTCGCGCGTGTTTTCAGTAAATCCGTGTGCGCAATATCGCCATTGATGATTGCGACACCGTCCGGCTCCAGTCCTGAGAAAATCTCAGCTTTTGCTTCCGCAATCTCGTCCACCGATGAAAAGTTGCCGAGGTGGACAGGCGCTACGGTCGTGATCACGGCAGCGTGCGGCCGGACAAGCTTCGTCAGCGGGGTGATTTCACCGGCATGGTTCATACCGATCTCAAAAACACCATAGCGCGTCGCTGCCGGCATCCGCGCCAGGGTCAGAGGCACACCCCAATGGTTGTTGTACGACTTCACTGATGCATGAACGTGACCGGGCGCAACCGTTTCGAGGCACGTGCGCAACATCTCCTTGGAGCTGGTCTTGCCGGCAGAGCCCGTGACCGCGATGATCTTCGCGTCATCGGCAAGCCTCGCGCGTGCGGCCGCCCCGATCCGTTCCAGGGCGTGCAACGGATCGTCCACCCGCAGCAGGCACCGATCATCCGGCTGGCGGGCGTAGTCCTGGCGGACAAGAGCCGCGACTGCGCCGGCTTGAAACGCCGCGGACACAAACTCATGGCCGTCCCGTACATCGCTGATCGCAACGAATACGTCGCCGCGTTCCAGCGTCCGGCTATCAATCGAGAACCCGCTCACGAAACCGGCGGGCTCACCGTCTACCTCTGCTTCTACGGCCGCCACCAACGCGTCCCAACGCCAAAGTTCGTCAGTCACCCGTTTTCCCCTCCTTCAAATGGCGGCGCGCCTCCTCGTGATCGGAAAACGGAAGAACATCCTCGCCGACGATCTGCCCGGTTTCGTGGCCTTTGCCGGCAATCAAGATCACGTCGCCTTGGCGTGCTGCGGTGATTGCAGTTGCGATGGCGTCTCGGCGGTCGCCCACCTCGCGCGCGCCGGGCGCAGCTGCCAGAATCTCGGCGCGAATGGCGGCTGGTATCTCGCCGCGCGGATTGTCGTCGGTGACAATGGCAACATCGGCCGCCTGTGCTGCAATCCGCCCCATGAGCGGTCGCTTTGCCTTGTCGCGATCGCCACCACAGCCAAAGACACACACGAGACGTCCGGTCACGAACGGGCGCAGCGCGGCCAACGCAGCCGCTAAAGCGTCCGGCTTATGCGCATAATCGACAACAATCAGGGCTCCATCGCGTTGCCCGACAATCTCAAGCCGTCCCGGCACACCTTTTATGGTGCTCAGCGCCGAAAACGCATCCTCTGGATCCTCGCCACACCCGATGGCCAACCCGGCAGCGAGCAGTGCGTTTTCCGCCTGGTACTGGCCAATCAGCGGAAGACGGATCTGCCAGGTTTGCCCGCGATAGGCGATGACTATTGCCTGCGCGAAGCCTGCTGGTCGGGCTGACGTCAACGCAATATCGGCAGCACCTGTGCCAACGGAAATCGTCCGCAGATTGCGCGCCCGGCTCGCGTCGAGGACTCGGCCGGCCATGGCATCGTCAGCGTTGACGACTGCGACACCGTCGTCGACGACTAAATCCGTGAACAGCCGCAGCTTTGCGGTGAAATAGTCCTCAACGGTCGGATGGTAGTCCAGATGATCGTGGCCCAGATTTGAGAATGCAGCCGCGTTCACCGCCACCCCGTCCAAACGGTACTGGTCCAGGCCGTGGGAGGACGCCTCGAGTGCGAGATGCGTCACGCCCTCGTCAGCAAGTACTGCCAGCGTCTGATGCAATGTGATGGGGTCTGGTGTCGTCAAAGATCCGTAGACGCCGCCTTCAGGCTTAATCACGCCAATGGTGCCCAGTGAAGCGGCCTGCCGGTGGCAGTGCGTAAAAATCTGACGCGTAAAGTCTGCCACCGACGTTTTGCCGCTTGTGCCGGTTACAGCGGCAATCACGGATGGCTGATGGGCATGGAACCGGGCGGCCATCAAAGCGAGAGCCCGGCGTGGATTGTCCGCGCGAACGACCGGCACTGGACAATCGCCACAGTCGGCATCAGCTGCACAGAGGATTGCCGCCGCACCGGCATCGAGTGCACTTGGAATGAATTGCGCGCCGTCGACCTGGGTACCGGGGATCGCGGCAAACAGATCACCGGGACCGACACGCCGGCTATCGGCTGTTACTCCCATGATCTCAGGGTCGCGGTCGCCCCCGATGAGCCGGACACCTTCGACGCACAGTTCGCTCAATTTCGCCATGGCGGCTCCGTCGCGCATTCGACAAGCACAGGTGCGCGTTCATAGGACATATCCGGCTCTGGCGGAAATGATCTAATGCGTCCGGCCGCGCGGGCGGGTGGACTGCCCTGGAAAGACACCAAGAATGGGGGCAACGCGCTCAATCACGCGGCGTGCGGTGGGTGCCGCGTTGTCGCCGGCCACACGGCTGCCTCGGATTGGTTTGGGATCATACAAGGTCACCATCACCAAAAACCTCGGCCTGTCGCTTGGAAACGCACCGACAAATGACGTGACAACCGCGCGGCCATCGTAGCCGCGTGTGCGGTTCGGGAGATCGGCCGTTCCGGTCTTGCCGGCGACGCGATAGCCGCGCGCGCGGGCTTTTCGGGACGTGCCCACGCGCGACGTAACGGAGGCGCGCATCATGGCAAGAATAGCCCGACTTGTTTGCTCCGAAACAACACGTTTGCGGGCTTCCGGTGGCATGGCGACCCGGCGGATAAAGGTCGGCGTCACGGTAAAACCACCGTTCACGAGGCTGGCAGCAGCCGACGCAAACTGGATCGGGGCGACAGCAATGCCGTGGCCGTACGAAACCGTTACGATTGCGGCTTCGCCCCAGGTCTTGGGATACATAGGTCGCTTGACCGCGCCGGCTTCGGTCTCCATGCGCGACAGCAATCCGACCCGTGCGAGAAAGGCGCGCTGTCGCTCAGGGCCGGCTCGTCGCGCAATCGCCGCCGTGCCCGTATTGATGGACCGCACGAGAATATCGTGAACGCTCATTTCGGCCCCGGGCGATCCTGACCCTTTGATCGTAAAGCGGCCGAGCCGGATCGGCGTGCCGACATCAATCCGTGTATGCGGGGTGACGAGGTTCAGATCGAGGCCCATAGCTACTGTCACGATCTTGAAGATGGACCCGAGTTCGTACGTGCCGCGCGTCAGACGATCGATCGGCCCGCGACTGATCCAGTGTTCCGGGAACGCCGGATCAACACTCGGCAATGACACGGCCGCGGCAATTTCACCGCTCGTCACATCCATGATGACGCCGGAGGCCGCCGGCG
Source organism: Pseudomonadota bacterium (assembly GCA_039186015.1). Lineage (GTDB taxonomy): Bacteria > Pseudomonadota > Alphaproteobacteria > Rhizobiales > Hyphomicrobiaceae > JBCBWG01. Next base: position 5,321 of record JBCDAH010000014.1, on the reverse strand, counting down.
CTGAGAACTTCGCCATGGCCGCCTTGAGCTCATCCTCGAGCGCGTGCTGAGCCGCAATCGACAGCGTCGTACGCAGTGGCGGACGTAAATCTCCATTTTCATAGCGGGCCAAGCGAAGCCCGATGACAACGTCCATGTGCCGTTCGAGGCCACGGATCCCCGCACTGTTGGCATCGACGGCACCAATCACATGACCGGCAACGCGACCGGCGGGGTAGGTGCGCTTGGTTTCCCACCGATAGCCCACGCCTGGCAGCCCGAGATTGTGGATTTTCTCCGCCAGAGCCGTCGAGACCTTCCGCGAGACCCAAATGAACCGACGCGACCGGTCGGCCAGGTTGCCCGGCAACCGTTTGGCGTCGACCGGGGGCAACAGCGGTGTCAGCGAGTCGATCACCTCCTTGACATCCAAGATCCGAGACGGATTGGCGGTGATCGACGGCAGCATGATATCGCGCGCCAAGACGTTGCCGTCGCGATCGAGAATATCAGGCCGGCTGAAACTCTCGCTGTTTGGCGTACTCAGGTTCAATCGCCCGCTGGTCTGCGCTTGCCACGCCAATCGGCCGAGCTGAATGGTTATGGCGCCGAACGCGACCAGAAGGCCGAGACACACCAAGACAATGCGTAAGGCTGCCGAGCGTTCGGAGACGTGCGTCCTACCTCGGTTCATCGGGAACCTCCGGACCACTCTCTCTGTTCCGAGGCGTCGAGGTTCTATACTGCGCGCCCGCGGCGGGCCGCATGCCCAGTGCGCGCGCTGCCTTCGAGATGCGAGACGGCCGCGCTAGGAAGGCTCTCTCAGCTCGAAGCGTTGCAACCTCTCTCGAAAGCGCATCAAGGCGCCGCTGCGCTGCTTCCAACTCATGCTCAAGCGCGCGCGTCTGATAATTGGTGGCATACAGCACAAACGCCGTCAGAAAAGTTGTCGCGATGGAAACCAACGTCACAAATCGCAACATCGCCATTCGCTCCTCAACGACGGCCCCAATCCGGTTCGCCCCGCTGAACCCCAGGCCTCACGTCGCGTACGCAAGCGGTCAGCTAGCGGAGTTGTACACGCGGAACCCCCAAGGCCTCCGGATTCAACGGGGACACCGGTGCGTCCAGACGCTCTGCCGCGCGTAGTTTCGCAGAGCGTGCCCGAGGGTTCCGCGCGATCTCTTCGTTACTAGGAGGTAAAGGCTTCTGGTAAACCAATCTTAAACTTGGCTGATGCAATCTTAACGGAGCCGGCAGATGGCGCGATCCTGAGGCCATTTTGCCAGACCGCTCAGCCAGCAGCCGCTTGACGATCCTGTCTTCAAGCGAATGAAAGGTCACGACCACAAGGCGCCCGCCGGGCCGCAGCATGCGCTCGGCGCCTAGCAGGCCCTGGACGAGTTCATCGAACTCCCCATTGACCGCGATCCTCAGGGCCTGAAACGTTCGCGTTGCGGGATGCTTGGTATCGCGAGGCCCGCGACCGAGAACGCTTTCGACGATGGCTGCGAGGTGAGCCGTCGTCGTGATAGGCGCGCTGCGACGCGCCTTGGCGACCGCGCGTGCGATCGCGCGCGACCGCCGTTCCTCTCCGTAGTGAAAGAGCACATCGGCCAGGTCACTCTCATCAAGCGTGTTGACCAAGTCCGCCGCGGTTGGGCTCTCGTCGTCAGGCGCCGAAATGCCCCCTGCTGCAGACATGCGCATGTCCAGCGGACCATCGGCCTGGAAAGAGAACCCACGCTCGGCCTGGTCAATCTGCATTGAGGATATCCCAAGGTCGAACACGACTCCGTCAAACCGGGCTTCGTAGACTTTGGGATCTGCGTCGACCCACTCCGACAGAACGCCAAAGCGGACGTTTCTCAGCTCAAGGCGTGGCGCATAGCGTTCAACCATCGCCGCCCCACCGGCCGTTGCCGATGGGTCGCGATCGAGCGCCAGCGCGTGGCAATCCACAGCATCGAGCATGGCGCGCGTGTAGCCACCCGCGCCAAACGTGGCGTCAACCAGACGTCCACCGTCCTTAATGGCAAGCGCCGTGAGAACCTCGGACAGCAGAACGGGAACATGCCGGGGCGCCGGGTCCCGCGGACTGTGCCCCCCCTTGGAATCGTCCTGCTCCGACACCATCCCTGTCTGCTCCAGCCGCCAACCGTGGATCACTCAGCCCCACCTTGGTCGGGCCGACGGCCTGCGCCAAACAGTTTTCTGTGCTCCTGGACTTTTTCGCGGGCCCGCTTGCGCCGCTCGTCGAACTGCTCCGGCTGCCAGATTTGAAACTTGTCGCCAAGACCGACGAAGGTGGCGCGGTTCGAGAGCCCGGCGTGACTGCGGAACTCTTCAGGAAGGACGATGCGTCCGTCGCCATCGATTGCAAGCGTTCGACTGTCTCCGTAGAGCGCGACAGACAATTCGTCCCGCTCGTCCGAATAGTCCGGCAGATCCGAGAGAAGCGCATCCACTTTCTGGACAAGCCTTTCGCCGCCGCAATCGAGCGCAGGAGCGTCAAGCGAAGGGTAGCAGTAGATGCCGACCGCATCTCCGGCTCGGTAGCCGTCGCGATCGAGAACCGCCCGGAATTGGGCGGGCACTGAAACACGGCCTTTGGCGTCAATCTTATTGGTGAAAGTCGAGACAAAGCGTTCCATCCCCTGCTTCGAGCCCCCAGCGGACGCCACGCCTCCTCTCGACCCAACGACACGCGAGCGCAACGAACCGACTCCGCGAGCCTTCAAGCGCTCTACCCAACGGCGAACAGGCCCCGCGCGCCGCTCGCATTCCGAAATCTCTCATCTCGACGTTGTCGACGACGACAAGCCGATACCAACACCGCCCATCTGGACAGCCCGCACTGGCGGTCCGCTTCGCAACCCGAGCCAAACGGGCGTGGCGGTCGCCGCGCCTTGGCCCTCAACAAGACCGGCGCCACTGCCACGCCCTTGATGCCCGGTGCGGTCGGGCAACTATGGGATGACATGGGTATTTATGGGTGTCAATGGATTGTTAAGGTTATTCGCCGGGTAGCGGTGGTTGTTCACAGGCATGTTTGAGCGGTCCGGGCTCGTTTTGCCGGTGCGGGAAAGACCGTGGAGACCTGTGTCCGGTGGTTTGGGAGGCCGACGACAGCAGTCAGGCGCGACAGCGCGCATGCATGCCGCGCAGACCACCACCAAGTCCTGGCCCGCTTGCCGGTTCGCCTAGTGGGCGGCATGATGCCGCCGACAACACAGCACCATGACAAAATCGATACCTGAGGGATGGGGGCGCGAATGGCAGTCGCAGACGGGGATGCTGCGGTCTTTGAGACGCTGACGCGTGATCTGTACACGGCCGTTGTCGGCGATGTGATGGATCAGATGGGCTATCGTCGGCAGTTTCTGCCAGCGGCGATCGGGCCGCTGAAGCCGAGCATGAAACTTGCCGGGCGCGCCATGCCGGTGCTTGAGGCCGACGTGTTCGACGACGGCAGTGCCGCAGCAAAGGGCCCGCTCGCCACGAAATCGTTCGGCCTGATGCTGGAGGCGCTGGATGATCTCAAATCCGGCGAGATCTACATCGCGTCCGGCGCTTCGTTAACTTATGCATTGTGGGGCGAGTTGATGGCGACGCGCGCAATGCATCTCGGCGCGGCCGGTGCCGTCCTCAACGGATACATCCGCGACGCCAATCAGATCGAGGAACTCGGCTTTACGGTCTTCTCGCGCGGGCTCTATGCACAAGATCAAGGACCGCGTGGAAAAGTAATCGACTACCGCTGCGCGATCGAGATCGAGGGCGTGCGGATCGAACCCGGAGATCTTCTGTTCGGCGATCGCGAAGGTGTGCTGGTTATCCCGTCAGCTGCGGAGGCAGAGATCATTCAACGCGCGGTCGAGAAAGCGACAACTGAAACAGCAGTCGGCGATGCAATCCGCAACGGCATGAGCGCTGTCGCGGCGTTCAACAAGTTCGGTGTTATGTAGCGCGACGCACCACGTGACACGCGCAGACCCTACAACGGCACAACGTCCAGTTCTGTAAAACTTAGCTTAAGGAGGAACTCCCCGATGATTTTCGACATGCGCACGTATTACTGCCGCCCGGGCACGATCAAGGCTCACATGGCCCTTTATGAAGAGCACGGCTTCGGACCGCAGTCGCGGCACCTCGGCCAGCCGGTCCTGCACGCGACGACCGAGGTCGGTGACGTCAACTCTTACGTTCATATCTGGGCGTATACCGATGTTGCAGATCGCGCAGCCAAGCGTCAGGCGATGTGGGCAGATCCGGAGTGGATTGCATATACGCAAAAATCCGCCGAACTCGGCGCACTGATCAAACAAGAGAACCAGATCCTGGTCGCAGCGCCGTTCTTTAAGCTGCCTGGTCGCTGATACGGCAATCGAGATTGCGACGTCGAATATATCGACGCGATATGCACGTGACGATTGTGGGAAATACAGATCGCAATCGCATTCAGCCGCCACCGCCAGGTGGCGGCTCTTTTTTGCGCCCGCTTGCTTGGCCGTGCTCCTCTGCAATCAGTATTGCCCAAGGGCCGGGATGAAACCTGCGACTCGCATGATGGCTCGGTAAAACAATAAAGGCGGCCGAATAACTGGCCGCCCACCATATTCTGTTATCTGTCATTCAGGGAAACGTGCTGCCGAATCAGCCAGCAGCTTCAACCCAAGCCGTCATTAACGGTAGCGACGGCACCAGCGAATGCGGCAGTAATACCCGCGCGGCGTGCGGATTGCGCACTCGTAAAGGGCCCGGCGAACTGCAGCGCGGCGCGTGCGATAACCGCTGCTCCATCCATAGGAACCGGTTGGACTTGTGGCTCGGCAACCCCACGCGTGTGCAGACGCAGTCGCACTGACAAGAACAACAGAGGCCAAGCCAATTGAGGCAATAACAGTCTTCATAGGAAATCTCCGCATCAGCGAAAGAGGACTTAGGGACAGCCTAAGTCTAAGTGAGTGTGCAAAATACTTATAGAGAAATCGACGGCAAATGCGGATATCATTAAGTACTTTTGTATGTGTGCCGCAGCGACAGCACACTCGTTCATTTCCGCCAAAGGCTGAATCATGTCACCGACCCACACTCCATGATTGATTCACTTGGCTGGCAACCCTTGGAAGCGTACCGCTGAGTGGCCGGCCAATAAGACCAAAGCAACGGGTACGGGACGGTTCCAGCTCAACTTGAAACGCTATAGAAGTTGTACCAGCCGGCCTGTAAGCCGGGTTCTGTCTGGAGGTTTCCCTCCGCGACGGCCATTCATCTGGGATGTCCGTTGCCGAACACCTCAAGCAACCAACCCGGGTGACGAGTCTGAAAACGGACCTTGC
>JBCDAH010000013.1:0-50161 GCA_039186015.1 Pseudomonadota bacterium | reverse complement strand
GGCGTATTCGCCATCTCGACACGTGAAATGCCCAACGCGGGAACACCCGCGTTGGGGTGAGGGCGCCGCAACGCGGCGGGCCGCAGTCGCGGCCTGAGGTGCTCGACGGCTGGCCCGCGCTCAAGTAGCGAGCGCTTGTCGCGAGCGGTAGCGCAAATAAAGACTCGCGCGCGAACAGCGCAATCAAAGACTCTTCGATCAACCCCACTTCCGGGTGGGTTGAACCGGCGGCTGGGCCTCTCGAAACAGATCCTCAGCACAGAACAAGAGCTGATCACGACCCTCTTCATCCAACTTGCCCGCAATGCTGAGGATGCTGTCGATAACAGGATCATCAAGCATGACGAGGATCGCACTGGCGATATCCGGATCGCGGCTGGACATGATGCGTCGCATCAGCGTGGCGAACACTGTCAACTGTCGTGCATCGGCCGTCGCAATCATCTCTTCGAGCGCAGAGTCCAATTCTGCGCGAATCTTGTTTTGGCTGTTTGCCATGTCAGCTCCTGCCCGATAGCGCTTCATCGCGCTCGGGTCGCTCCCAGTTGATTGAGATCATTCCAGCCACTGCGATAAGTGCCAGCGGGTAAACGGCTCCGTTTAGGCCGTGCGCCGCGATCAACACAGCAACCAGCAAAACCGAAGCTGCACCAAGGACACGGTGCCAAATGCACGCCGAAACGCATATTAATGCGGCGGCTGCGCCCGCATAAAGCAACAGGAAGTTCTGCCCGGCGGTCGCAAGCAGGCTATCGAGCTGGAACAGACCAATGCCCGACAAGCCAATCACGATAACGAGCGCTGCGACCGTCACAAGCACTGCGCGGTACGGCATGCCATTGTGGACGGCCTTCAACGCCGCAGGGAAGAGACCCTCGCGCGCCGCTGAAAAGACCATGCGCGACACCGCCCACACAGCCGCGGACAAATTTGCGAAGATCAGCAAAACTGCGGTGATGCCGATCGCAATCGTTCCACCGACGCCGAAACGCGTTTGAAAAATGGACGAAAACGGCGCTTCGTACGCACCGTTCAGGTCGTTGAGCTGCGCGACGATCGCGAGCATACCATACATCATAACGGCGGCCACAAACGACAACGCCATCGCCAGCGGAAAATCGCGCTTCGGGTTCTTGAACTCTCCGCTGAGGTTGGCGCCGACCTCCCAACCCGTAAAGGCAAAGAACACCATCATGAAGGTAGCGCCGAAAACGGCAACCGGTACGGCCGGAATACTTTCAAGCGACGGCAAACGCTCGGCAGAGAACGGCGTGTCCCACAATCCGACAACCGCGATCGCCGCCAGGATGACAATCAAAAGCGACGCAATTGCAGCGTTGATGCGCCCGGCAAGATCTACCGATATCACGTTCAACAACACTGCAGCCAAAAGCAGCCCGATCGCGTAAAGGTGCGGCGAGCCGCCCAGCATGGCACTGGCATAGTGCCCACCGGTTAAGGCGATCGCCGGCAGCCCCAGAACAACGGCGCCAAGAAAAAGCAGCATGGACGCAACGTAACCGAAGCGGCCAAATGCAACCTTCGATATCGCGGCAATGCCGCCGGCGTCAGGATAACGGCGGCCAAGAATTGCAAACACGACAAGCAGTGGCGCTGCCGCAATCACGCAGGCCGCCCAAACCAGCAACGCACTGTTGCCAACAGCTTGAACCGCGAGGCCGGGTAGGGCCAAGAGCCCTGCCCCCAACACGATGTTCAACATGAGCGCGGCGCCACGCCAGACTGTCAACGTCTTGTTGAGATCAGCCATTGTTTGGAAGACCCACTTGGTGGAACGCGATCAGATAAGTTGCCCCGCCCTCAAGCGCGACAGACCCATGCATCATCCCCGCTGGTAGGGATATGACGGTACCGGGCGCGCAGATCTTTTCGCCCTGATCCCAATAGAAGCGAACGCACCCCTCAAGAATGACAAGCGTCTCATCCGTCTTGTGACTGTGCCAAGCGTGCTCTTTGCCCTCGACATCGCGCTGGACCTCGATCGCCCCCTGGTCCGGCAACAGGCAATCAATCAGCGTCGGCAGCTCAGTTGTGTCGACACGGGTTGTATAGATGCGGAAATCGCGCTCCGCTGCGTCCCTGGCGAGTGCGTTCATCATGCCACTTTACCTTTCTTGACGACATCATCCGGTGAGGCGAGCCTGCGGAACGGGCATGTCGGCGGTTCGTTGGTGTCGTCGAGGAAGTACTGTTGATACTCCCGGTTGCCGTGCTCGCCGTAGGTGCCGAGGAATGGCGCAGCCTCAAGCGCGTCAAAGGCATCAAGCCGCTCGCGTACCATTGCAAGCGACCGCTGAGCAGCGGGATCGGCCGTGTCGGTTATGCCGTCGAAGACCCATCGCGGCTGAAACGTTATGGTGAACGACGTGGCACGACGGCTCTGGCGAAGCACGTGCGCGGGCGTATTGCACACCACAAACACTGGCTCTCCAGCAAAGCAGAATTCCCAGAGATCCTCATCCATGTTGCGCGGAATGTCGGCAGGCCACTGGCCCGGATCACGGAGTGCCAATTCGTCCAGAAGGTCCCAAAAACGGCGGCGATAGTCATCGAGCCGCAGCACGGGGCCCGGTCTCGCAAATACGACAAGCGACGTCATCGAACCGATATCGCGTGCTTCGCGCAGATAGGTGTGCAGAATTGGTGCGAGCGTTTCGGCCGAAAGCGGATCGGGAAAGGCAAAACGCAGCCGCCCCGCACGGAATCCGGATTGGCCAAACACGCACGGAAATGGACGAGAACGACTGGTCATTGCCGCCTCGAACTCGGCGAACACAACTCGCTGCCATCCTTGCGGTGCGAACTGGTCGATTACGTCCTCTCTGTTGAAACAGCTCATCGACGCAACACTCCCTCCAACTGTCAGATGGCCTACTGTTGCCATACTGAGCAGTTTTAAAAGGTGCCGATACGGCGTATGCTGCCCGATTCGAGCAATAGCGGTTCATCCGCAATCAGATTGGCCAATCTTATAGAGGAATTTGCGATGAGGCTGAGTCTCAATGACCGGACAATCATTGAGGTCCTGAGAGAAAACAGCCGCCGTACGAATACGGAGGTTGCCTTCATCACTGGTTTGTCCCGCACGACCGTGCGTCAGCGGATTAAGCGACTTATTCAGAAAGGTATTATCCAAAGGTTCACGATCGACGTGGAACTCGACCCCGCCTATCACCCGATAGGCTTGCGGGCGATGTTCGACGTGCGTCTGCGCCGCAGCAACACCTGCGGCCCGCTCTTCGCGTCGATCTCCGGATGGGATGAACTTGTCGCCTGCTGGTCTCTGGCTGGATCGACCGACATGCGTGTGATGGTCGAGGTGGCGAACCAAAAGGAACTCGACCGATTGCGCGATCGGCTCGCGCGCCATCCCGAGGTCGGATCGCTTTCGACCGCATCCATTCTGAAAACCTGGTGCGAACGCGTCTCTGGCATCCACGAGACAGTACCGGAGGACTATGTGATCACTCGAAAAGGAAAGAAGATTATCGATGGCGAGGATTGATCCGGTCGACCGCGCGATGGGCCAAGTACTGCGGCACGCGCGCAAATCCATGAAGATCTCGCAAAGTGAACTTGGCCACGGCGTTGGCATTACGTTCCAGCAGATCCAGAAGTATGAAAGTGGTGCCAACCGGCTGTCCATCAGTCGGTTGTTTGCGGTTGCAACTTATCTCGGCCTTGAGCCCGTGACGCTCATCCGCCAAGTACAAGATGGAATCGCACGTGAGGCGACCGCGCAGCAGCCATCAACAACGCCGGACCCCAGCCGCGACGACATGATGGAATTTCGCCTCAGCGATCAGGAACTCACGATCCAGGTGCCACTGGAAGAAGCAGCGCTTTACGGTGGATTGGCCACACTGCTGACCCGTGTTCACGAAGCCCTGCAGAACGGCAATGCAATCGTCGAGCGACGCGAGTAACGGCGCCTGCGCATTCGTGACTTGTTTACCAACTGGTGGCACGTTGCATCGCCGTACCACCTGGGCCGCACATGACCCGCTACACGCGCTCGTGATATGACCGTGATGGCAACGGCGGCCATATGTGTTGGCAAGCAGTCATCAGAGGCACCGAGCTAACGAACCCCGATGCGACCCACCAGCATGACATACTGGCTTGGAAGCCTTTTGTTGCTTGTGCTGGCCATGGGCGGCATCAACGCGCTGTCCGCACATGACGGGCTCGCAGCACGTGCAAGTCATGTTCGTGCAACGCATGTCAATGTCTCCGGTCTGGCGGGTACACCCGCTGCGCACAAGACTGCTGTCTGCGAAAAGACCGTTGTTACTGCCCCACGCCCAACCAATTGCCGCGGTGACATTGCTGTCGCGTTTGCGGCTGGGCGCCCGCGTAACGAAGACGACGTCAAACAACTTCCCAAACAGGCCAAGTCCGGCACGACCGAGGTGGGCCTCTGGCCACCACCGGTGTTGCGACCTGTGTCCCGACATTGGAACGGCCGCTATCGTCGGTCTGCGTTCTGGGCAGCGTTCGAGACGACTTCGCGCCTTCTGAACTGAGCGAACGATCCGTCGCTGCATCACGACGGGAGCCCACCTTGGCGGTGGGCAAACGCTGCATCCCTATTCCCCGGCCATCTCACCTTTTGACGCCATCCACCTGCCTGGATCGGCGAGGAGAACTTTCTATGACGTTTCGCAACTTCTTGCGGGCGACGTTGCTCGCGCCATTACTACTTGCCACGCCTGCTGTGGCTCAGACCTTTTGGGACCCGACACCGAACTCCGTTCAGGACAAAAAGGTGGTCCAGTTCCCGAGAGAGCATGCTCCAGGCGAGATCATTGTCAGCTTCTCTGATCGGCGGCTCTATCACGTTACGCGACGCGGACGTGCGATCAGCTACCCGATCGCGGTCCCCCGCGCTCAGAGCCGCTGGCAAGGCGTACTTCGCGTCAGCTGGAAGCGGGTCAATCCGCCATGGACTCCGACCGCGTCCATGCGGCGCGAGAATCCCAAGCTGCCAAAAACGGTTCCTGGCGGCCATCCGCGCAACCCGATGGGCGCACGCGCGCTCTATCTGGGCAGCACGCTTTATCGCATCCACGGCACAGATGCGCCATGGACGATCGGCAAGAACGTCTCCCGCGGCTGCGTGCGCATGCACAATGCACATGTCAAGGAACTCTATAGCCGGGTCAAAGTCGGAACGACGGTGACTGCGACCTGGAAGCGCTATCGTGCGAGACCAGCGACTGTGACGTCCCAAGCGATCGATCTGGAGAGGATTTTCGGCCTCTAGGTCTAGACGGGACGAACAGCCTTGGGCCGCATTCCCCCGGTGCGGCCCTCGGATTTTAGCGAAGAGCCTGATTGTCAGGCCGCGCGTTTTGCGCCGATCACATAATTCAGACTGCCAGTGAGTTGAAATCCAGTGGATCGCCACAGCCCGTCACGGACAGTCGCCGCAACAAGCTGTGATGCGCGGGTCACAAGCGAGGGTGCTTCCGCTGTTGCTATCGGAGAGAATATGTTTCTCCGCTGAGCTGAGCCTGCGATAGAGTACCGGCAGGCGTAACCGGCGGGGAGCATTATGCGCAGCAGACCACTTCTTGCGACTTTCGTGTTGTGTCTCTCGATGGTTTACACCGGCCAGACGCACGCGGCAGGGCCTGCGGTTCTTATTGATGTCAACAGTGGCCACGTGCTCTACGCGGAAGAGCCGGATCAGCTCTGGCACCCGGCCTCGCTCACAAAAATCATGACGGCCTATCTTGCTTTCCGCGCGATCAAAGACGGGCGTATCAAGATAGATCAGAAGATTCCGGTGAGCGCACGCGCCAATAAGGTTCAGCCGAGCAAAATCGGTCTACCTGTCGGCGCGGAAATGGGCCTCGACCTGGCGTTGCGCTCCCTCATCATCAAGTCTGCCAACGACGTGGCCATCATGCTCGCCGAGGCCATCGATGGCAGCGTCGAAGCCTTTGCCGCTAACATGAACCGGACAGCGCAAGAAATCGGCATGGCGCGGTCGCACTTCGTGAACCCCAACGGACTGCCAGACGAGCGGCAGGTCACGACGGCCCGTGATCTCGCCGTTCTCGCACGCGCTGTCGTCTCAGAGTTTCCGGAACATGCCCACTACTGGGCCACGCCGTATCTGCGTATCGGGAAGCGGCGACTCAGGTCTCATAACTCGCTACTGAGAACCTTCTCCGGGGCAACGGGCTTGAAAACCGGCTTCATTTGCGATTCCGGCTTCAATATCGTTGCGACAGCAAAGCGTGACGAACGCCACCTCGCGGCCGTTGTGCTCGGAGAGGTTTCTCCTGTCGATCGCAGCGCCCGGGCGGCCGCACTTCTTCAGCATGGTTTCAAACGATACGATTGGAAGTTGTTTTTGGCAGCCCCAACACTCAACGCGCTGCCTGAGGCATCATCAACGAGCCCCGCACCAAGCATCCGCGGCCAAATTCGCGTGTGGAACTGTGGTCGCCGGCGCCGCCCTGCCGCGCGCAAACGCCCAGCCAAAACGGCACAACCGAAAACGTCACCCAAGCAAAGCGCGAACGCGCAGCCAGGCGCAAAGAACGCAACTCGTTAATGAACTCTGACTTGGCGGAGCAGATGAAGTGGCGCTGAACACACGGCGCCGCATGCATTTCTTATAGTCATTACTTACGGTTTCACTGCCGTTAGACTAACAGTTGCAAAGGCTTCGGCTCGCCAGCAGGGCACTCCGGTGAATAGCCGTCGGAGCCATCTTGCTTGCGTTCGGCGGGTGGTGCTTCGCTTGACGGCGGCGCGCTCGGTTGCGGCGCGGTTTGTGGTGCCGGGCTCTTTGCCGACGGCGCAGATGTCTGTGCCCAGGTCGCCGACGGCAGAACGGAGACGTTAGCGACAGCGACTGAAACGATTGCGGCTGCGAATGCCAAGAGCGTCGTCGTACGTGGCGGTCTCACATCAATCTCCTTTTGCCCAATCAGTTACCAATAGGTTTCAGTTCCCGATACGCGCATCGGCGGACGCAATTTGGTGCAGCGTCCCATTTCTGAACAGCTTTGGCCATTGTCCGCGCCGTTTGGGGCGGAATCCCATCTGGCGCCGATCTTGCTGGGAACCGGATACTAACGATGCAACCAACCTGCAAAGCAACTTTGAAACGATCATGTGGAATCCTGAAGACGACGCAACGCCGACACCAGAAGAGGTCGAAAACATGGCTGCCACGCTTGAAGGGCGGCACGGCTGGCATGCAGCAGACGTGGCCGACTTTTTCTCAAGTTTCCACGGCCAGAAAGGCGACGCAGGCCGATGTTGGGCTTGGCAAGGTGTTGCCGCCCGCGTGCGCCAGCGCGTTCAAAAGCGGACGGGGCGGATCGCGAACGCACCTCTCAACGTCATGCACGCATAACTGACGCCCCGAAACAAGCGGCGCCGGGGTCCTGTGAGGAGCACGCGCCCCGCCAACCCGAGCAACGATCTTGAACTTGCAAGAGACACCGGCAATTGATCAACGGAGCGATCAGCTCTTCGCAAAGGTGCGGGAGCTGGTCGTTGCTGTGCTCAATGGGGACGACAGTCGCAATCGTGCACGCCGGGCCGTGATCTCGGTGTTCTGCATTCGGGTTGCAAGCGCGGCCCTGGTTTATCTGTCCCAAATCGCAATGGCGCGGTGGATGGGCAGTTTCGACTACGGCATCTACGTGTTTGTCTGGGCCTGGGTCTTGATTTTGGGCGGTTTGGCTCCGGGCGGCCTAGCGCTCAGTGTCATTCGCCTTTTTCCACAGCACCTCGAGCACGGCGAGACCAACATGGTCCGCGGCATCCTGCTCTACGGCCGCTTATTCGTTCTTGGACTAAGCACGAGCCTCGCAATCATCGCGGTCGGCACGCTGTATCTGCTGTCCGACTTCATCCCGGAACACTATCTGTTGCCGCTGGTTCTCTCACTCGCATGCGTGCCGTTGCTCGCACTGAGCGATATGCATGACGGGATCGGACGGGCGCGATCGTGGATCTGGGAGAGCTTGCTGCCGTCCTACGTTCTCCGGCCCATCACGCTTCTCGCCGTACTCGCCGGAACTGTCTGGTTGGGATTGCCCGTCTCCGCGACAACTGCTGTGGTCGCAACAATCGTCGCGCTTGGACTATCGCTCCTGATCCAGTTCAGCTTGATCGAATGGCGGATCCGCGGTCTTGTCCCCGCCGGGCCGACCCAGGCCAATGTCGGCTTGTGGACCAGAACATCGCTGCCGCTTTTCATGATCAGTGGCTGTGATCTGCTGATGCAATATGCGGATGTCCTGGTCATTTCCGCATATCTTCAGCCGAATGAAGTCGGCGTCTACTTCGCCGCCGCAAAGACCATGGCGCTGATCTTGTTCGTGCACTATGCGGTCGGCAGCGCCACGGCGAACCAGTTTGCCACGTTGAGCGCCCGCGGGGACAACATTGGGCTCGAACGGGCTGCGCGAGACGCCGTCGCGCTTATGTTCTGGCCGTCTCTCCTGTTTGCGGTTCTGTTGCTGCTCCTTGGCCAGCCCCTGCTCCGGCTGTTCGGGCCGTCGTTCACGGACGGCTACCCGATTATGCTGATCCTGGTGTTTGGCTATTTGTTCCGCGCCGCGACTGGCCCGGCGGACTTTCTGCTCAACATGGCCGGAGAACAGTTGCGCAGCGCTTATGTCTTCGGCAGCGCAGCGCTCCTCAATGTCGGATTGAACATTCTGCTTGTGCCGCACTTCGGCACGATCGGCGCAGCCACTGGCATGGCACTGTCGTTGGTCTTCGTCGCGATCCTGCAGGTTTGGCTGGTCTATAGACGGCTCGGCATCCGCATGTGGATCGGGGCGAGTCCGACGCTGGTACAGTCTTAGAGAACAGGACCGCCGCTCGGATGGGGTTTGGATGGAGAGCGGCTGCGCACCAATCTCAACAGCACGTCGCTGAGCGGCGCAAACCGGCGAGACACCCTCAAGTTACATCGGTGTGCCGAGCACGAGGGTCCAGAATGTGTTGAACTCGGTCTTCGGGTCGTTCACGAGAGCGATGCCCATATGGGTTGCATCAGCCAACAGAAGGTTCTTGTTGTGGCCTGGGCTGTTCTTCCACCCTCTCATCACTTCCGGGAAGCTTGCCTGCCCTGTCCCTACGTTTTCTGCCGCTAGGCGTGCGCGGAATCCGGCGCGCTTGACACGGTCCCATGGATTGGATCCATCCGAACCATAATGGGAGATCCGGTCCCATTTCGCCAAATCGCGCGAGTGCATTTTTGCTGCCCGCGTCAGCTCGGCTGACAGCGCAAGAGGCCGGAGCCCCTTGGACTTGCGGTATGCATTAATGACGGACCGGGCGTTTTCGATATTAAGCGCAGTCCGGGTGTAGTCGCGGTCCGCAAGCGCACCTTTTGGCGCGTTCGCGTATGACTTCGAACCTGACCGGTCGAGTGCAGCGACACGGCGACCGCTATTCGCGGTCCGGGACTTTGCTGGCTTTTCAGGAAGATCACGTGCGAAAAGTGGCGTGGAGCGTGTCGCGTTCGCAGACGTCGGCGCGGGATCGTCGTTAAAGCCAAATGATAGGCTTTGCGTCCCTAAGCTGCACCCCGCGATGAACGGCGCCATCACAACACAAACTACAGCACGGATCATCAGAACTGCTCCGAAAGCACGCTCAACACGTTCCGTGAGTGTCTCAGTTAGACGTAAACTGCGCATTAACGCTAATCGTCTGCCCCTCAAGCACCCACGTGCCTTAACACCCATGAAACAGTGACGTGAGTGCGGCAATGCCACATGAGGCCCCTTGGCGGTGGAGCTGGCATCGCGCTTAGTCCTCACCGAGCTGCGCCGCGTCGCGCCCTAGGTTTCCGGGCTTCCACTATTCTCTGGGCATATCGGTCTCTGGAACTCCTACGCGATTGGACAATCGCCTCCATTCGCGGGCATTGTATGCCTCAGGCGATTTGATTCGTTTCCAGCGTTGTCCCGCGTGCTGCCTCGGTATTGCGTCCGCCTATTGAAGACAGGACCGATCGGAGAGGCTGGCGATGCTCGCGGTTAGCGCGCAGCACACTTTTAGCGCTTGGCAAGACGTACTTGCTGATCTGGGCTTGGCCCGGATCGCGGTGCGTTCCGGTGCGACGAATGGAGAGATCATTCGCGATCTCGGGCCATTCGCAGCCCACCGTCTTTCGCCGTCTGAATTCCGGACCGAAATGACCGGGGCACTCGGCGACCTTGCCTATCGACGCTTATTTATTGAAACACGCGGCCGCCTGCGCGTGACCGCTCTTGGCGAGGAAGCCGCGCATACGCTGTTGGGATGGCGCGGCATGCCGGCGGCATGGCCGGAAGTTCGCGATGCGCATGTAACGGCGCTCGCCCTCGATATGGCAGACGCTGCACAGACACGCATCCGGCTACTCGCAAGGCCGGATGGCTTAAGGGCAGCGGTGCTGCAAGCCCATTTCGGCTTTAAGCTACGCCGCGTGCCAACGCTGGCCAGAGTCCGGTCCGCACTCGCGGGCATTGCTTTAAAGCAGGCCTTTGGCAATACGCTGCCGGACGGCATGCAATTGCACGATCGGGTCAATGCCAGATCGAGCAGGTTGCTCGCCGCCCACCTCTCGCGCACGCCACGAGATTTCGGATCCGATGGCCGACTGATTGCAGCGCTTGCTGCCGAGGTTCTCGGAACGCCGCAGTCTGATGTCGGCTCGGTTCGGCTTGCCGTGTTTCGCCGCTATGTGGCGCAACGGCTGCTGGCTGAAGACGAGCGAGCGGACGCAGACGCACAGCTTCCTCGCGGGCCCGGACAGAACACGCTGGTTCATGCGCGTCCTGATCTCGAAGGTTTCAAAGATGCCGTGCTTGAGGCTGCGGAAGCATCTGCCACCGGCTGGGCCGGCAGTCGCAAAGCTCTGATTTGCGACGTTTGGGACGAAGTTCGCACACGCTTCCCGGACTGGCACCTGACCGAGGTCGAGTTCAAAGGGATGCTGACGCAGGCGCATCGCACCGGACACCTCAGTCTGGCGCACGCTGACCTCAAGTCGAAAGAGCAAACTGCGGCGCTGCAGCGATCGGCCGTCAATTACAACAACACCGTCTGGCACTTTGTCCGATTGGCAAGTGAGACGGGAACACATCAAGCGCAAACCTATACTGCGTCCGGGAACACCAAAACATGACAACTGCCGTTCAAGAAACTCCGCCACTGGAACGACTGGCGGCCGCGTTCGAGCATTCGATCACGTGGGAAGAAGACGTCTGGCAAGCTGATCCCGTCGACGTGGAGGAGGTTCACGCCGATGCGCGGAGCCGGTTCTTCGATCTTCTCAAGTCGGTGGCGGGCCGTCGTGCAACGTCGACGCCGGCACGGATCATGTTGTTTCACGGCCAATCCGGCGCCGGAAAGACCCACCTGATCCGAGCGCTTCGGACGCATGCGCACCAGCAAGAGATCGCATACTTCGGCTATGCGCAAATGACGCCGGATGTCGCGAACTATGCCGACTATTTTCTGAAGCGGCTGATTCACTCGTTGGAAAAGCCCTACAATCCGCATGATCCGAAGGGGGAAAGCGGTCTCGGCCGGCTAACCCGCAAGATCGTTGAAGGATGCGACGCGGATCTGTCGACGTTGAGAGACGGCGACCTGGACGAGACCAGTCTGGCAGAGCTCGTTCACGCGCTCGCGGATGAGATCGTCTCGCACGAGCGCTTTGCCGATCAGGAACTGGACATCAACATCATCCGCGCGCTGCTCTACCTGCAACGCGCTGACCCGCGCGTCGACCAGCGTATCCGAACGTATCTCTGCGGACGCCCGCTGACAGCGCTCAGCCATGCCTCGGTCCAGGCACTTGACACCAACACGGGTGACGGCCGCGCCTTCGAGATCCTGGAAGCCCTGGGGCGCATCATGCTCGCCGTCGATGGCGCGGCATTGGTATTCTGCATCGATCAGGTTGAGGATCTGCGCTTCTTCGATGATGCGGAAGAGCGTTTTCAGCGCGCGGTCCGCGATCTGATCCAGCTTGCCAACCGCCTGCCTTCGGCCATCGTCGTGATTTCGTGCCTTGAGGACTTCTACGAGCAAGTCCGCGGCGTTGTTGCTCAGTCGTATATCGACCGCATCGAGAAGTCCGGCCCGGTCGCGTTGCTCGAATCGCGAACGGCGGAAGAAGCAAAGCTGATTATCACGAAGCGCATTGCGCGGGAGTGCGATCGGTCCGGGGCAACGCATGCGCCGGACCCTGCCGTCTACTTTGGCCCGGACCTCGGTGGTCGCTTTGGCGGCCTGTCGACACGCAAGTTGCTGCAGCACGCGCAGGAAGTGCTGATGCAGCAGGTCAAACAGTCTCCCGATGCCGATGTTCCGGCGGGCCTTGTGTCATCGCTGGCTGCCGCCCTTGGCTTTGGAGACAGTGGGAAAGCGCCAGAAACCAGTCCGCCTCAAAAACCGGCGCGAACCATTGACTATCGCGAAATCTGGGAGCGGTTCGTCAGCGGAAACGAAGCCGAGCTGGCGCCGGACAGCGACGATCAATTTACCGATGTTCTCGCAGCGACGCTTCGGCTTGCGGAAAAAGAATGGAGCGATGAGCTTCAGATCAAAGTTTCGCAATTCGACGCCGGAGACGACACACCGACGCTTGATCTGACGGTCCGTCACGGCAGCGGACACACGTTCGAGTCGCGCATCTTCCTCTGCAACAAGCCGACCCAAGGCGGCGGCTTCAAGCGCCAGCTCGATCGGGTGATCGAGCGGATGGACGATCGCATGTGCTTCTTGCTGCGCGCCAGCGAGTTCCCGCCAACCAACCGCAAGAACCAGACGGCGCAAGCCTACCGCAAATACAAGGATGCCGGCGGCCGCTCGTTGATTGTGCCGATCCCGGAATGGGAGCGCATGCTCACCGCGCGCGAGTTCCATCTTCACCACCGCCAGGACCCCGGCTTCGGAGACTGGTTCACGGACGCGAAACTGGTATCCACTCTGGAGACGATTGCGCAGTTGCTGCGGCTCGATCTGATCGCCCAGCCGTCGCGTTCCGAGCCGGCACGTGCTCAGCCTACGTCCGCCAATCCGTCTGCCTTCGAGGCATCATCAGCGCCTGTGCAGCCGACGGCTTCCGGCGCGACCGCCACGGAAGACAAGCCGGCGGAAGGTGCACGGCCTGCGTCCGACCAAACGAACCGGTCCTGGTCGCCTCTATGGGCGGATTGGACCGGTTGGGATAGCGGTGGGATTGGTCGCCAACCGCAAACGCCTAAGGCTGAAGGCGCCGCTGACAACGACCTGAACCCGGCAGCGCACGCGCCTCCAGGTCCGAGCGTTGAGGAAATCAAGGCCGACACAAGCAAGGTTTTTGTGGGCGACGACCTTTCGGGCAGCAGCCCCATTGCGCTGCCCCGGAGCACGATGAAGCGCCACGCGGCAGTACTGGGTGGATCGGGTTCCGGTAAAACCACGCTTGCGTTGAACATTATCGAGCAGACCCTCCTGCGCGGGGTTCCGGCAATTCTGATTGATCGCAAGGGCGATCTCTGCAGCTACGCGAATCCCGACGTGTGGCGCGAGATCACAAACGAGCCAGCAGATCGCCGGTCCGAGCGTGAACGCCTCGGCGATGCAATCGATGTTGCGGTCTACACACCGGGGCGCGCCTCCGGCCGTCCGATCTCGATCACGCTGCTTCCGAAAGGCATCAACGAACTGCCCGGGCACGAACAGCAGCTGCTGGCCAATCTCTCGGCAGCAGCGCTCGGGGATATGCTGCACCTCAAGAACTCCGCAACGCATCAGAAGCAGTCGGGTACATTGTCGGTTGCGCTGCGGATCCTAGGCTCGCGCTTCAGCCGCGCCGTCACACTTGCGGATCTGATCAACCTGCTCGAGGAAGAAGATCCGGAGCTGACAGAACTGACGCAGCGGATGGATCCGTCAGGCAAGCTGCGCCGCGATCTCGTCGCGCAATTGGACAGTTTGCGTCATCGCAATTCGGCGTTGTTCGACGGCGCGGGCGAAGATCTCCGGATGGAGTCGCTTCTCGGCCTGGGCTCGTTTGCACAACCTGGCCGCACGCGCCTTTCGGTGATCTACACGGGCTTTCTCGGCGACAACGAAAACATCCTTTTCTGGGTTTCCCAGTTCCTGTCCGAAGCGCTTCGTTTCTGCCAACGCAACCCGAACGAGGAACTGCAGGCTCTTGTCATGCTGGACGAGGCGGATCTTTATATTCCGGCCAATGCAAAACCGGCAACGGCAGAACCTTTGCAGAGCCTGCTCAAGCGTGCGCGCTCTGCCGGCCTCGGTCTCATGCTCGCCACGCAATCTCCGGGCGATCTCGATTACAAGTCGCGTGACCAGATCACGTCCTGGTTTATCGGACGCGTACGCGAGGACACGGCACTGCGGAAACTTAAGGCGGCATTCCAAAGCGAGAGCGGTCTTGACCCGACATTGGTACTACCGAACCAGACAGTCGGTGAATTCCATCTTGTTCAAGAAGGACGGGTGCGCGCTCTCAAGGCTCAACGCTCATTGATCCAAGCAGAGCAAGTTCCGTTCGACCGGATCGAGATGCTGGCGAACGAAACGGAAAGCAACGACACGACGCAGCTCCCCCTGTTTGAACCGGATACCGCTGCGTAAAGACCTCAAAATTCGCGGATTTGAGCTCGAGTTAGGCTCAAGATGATCTTAATATGATTCACGTTTTCGTGAATTATTGCTGATTTCTGAACGGATGATCCGTCGACAATCATTTAGTGTTTCGCTCAGCTTTATCGTGACCTTATGTCACCAATTCCGGCAGATATAACAGTTTTCTTACACTATGGGTTGTGTTGTATTGGGGCTACAACCAGCTCTGCATCGTTGTTAGAGGCCTCGAATTCCCTGTTGGAAATCTGTGGATTTCTCGCCGCAATCGAGATCTAATGAGAATGATCCGATAGCGTCCTAGAGGGTAGTGGCGCTGTCAGATTCGACAAGTGCGGGGTCGCGTGATGGTTGCGAAGTCTTTTGTAATGGTTTTGATCGCCAGCGTTCTGGTGCCGGCAATCAGTATTTGTTTGTTCCTGCTAAGGCAGGGACTACTGTAAAGCTATGAGCGACGGCGCATTCGCGGTTGTGATTACTGTAATATTTCCAATAACATAACGTCAAGATGATCCGGTTGACAGTGGGGCGACTGTTTAACGGGTCCACGTAAGACGGGTCCCGTGAGACGGGACTTGGAGCCGCAAGGCGGCCACAAATTTGCTTTCTCGCTAAGATGTTGCTGGAGACGGTCAAAGTCGTCGCGTTGTAAGCAAGGCGGCATTGTCATGTTGCGCTCTCACCTAGCTGCGTGGTCGGACTTCGATGGAGCTGATTGCGCAAAGGGATCTGACAGCTCCAGCGCGACCTAGACCATTTCCGCCATAGGTGGAAGCACTTCGCCGGCCCGCAGCCATGATTGATCTACCTGGCCGGCCACCCATAACATCATGCCGTTGGGTGGCCGGCCAGGTAGATGAAAAGAACAAGTGTGGGATGGTTCCGGCTCAATCTGAAAGACTCCAAGAGTTTCTATACCACGTGCGCGGAACACGATGCTCTCGATCCTCCGATTTGTAACCCGACTGGTCGAGCTCGTTCTCTCCGTGCCTGCACGCATCGCCAGCGTGTTCCTGGTGAACGTCGCCTTCAACCCGAGACTGGGCGCCTTGCGCTATTTGGTCTGGCTTGGGATGGCCTATGTCGCGTTTGCGCTCGTTCTTGTGTATGTCGTCGCGCCCGTCCGCGGTTACGTCGGTGCGTGGTATCTTCACCAGAAGCTGACCTACGACGCCGAGCGGTGGCTCGCGACCGCCATCTATGATCGTCGTCGCGACTTTGTCGGCATATTCGACTCACGTCTCGACAGTCAGCGCGACGTGAACTTCACCGGCGACCCAATTGAGATCGGCAGCTATACGGCGAATCCCGACCACAAGTCGATCCCGGTCCGTGCCGTGCCGGATCTGTACTGGCGCTGCCTCGTCTATCACGAGGATCGCCACCTCGGCACCTGGCGAAACCCCTCCGGTATTGATCTGGCCGGGGTGCTCAAGATTCCGCTGACCACAATCAATCGTAGCTTGCGAACCGGCGGCCTGCGCGGCGGTGTCGGCGGATCGACGCTGCCGATGCAATTGGTTCGCGTGATCTACAAAACCCCGCCGCGGGTCGATGAAACGCCGTGGGAGAAGATCGGCAGAAAGCTCGGCGAATGGTGGATGGCGCCTGTCATCTATCACGCGTTGACCCAGAACGGCGACCGGACAAAACTCAAACAGTGGGCCGCCAATCATCTCTGGCTGGCGCAGCGCACGGGCGGCGCACCTCTGCATGGCATTGAGGTTACGAGCCGCATTGTTTTCGGCAAAGAAGCGAAGGATCTCTCGGACGCTGAGCAGCTTGTTCTGGCGTCTGCCGTCAACAAGCCGATCATCCTCCTGCCGGGCAGTGATCGCTTGAACGCGGTCCGTCTTGACCGCTGGCGCTACATTCTGGAAGTGCGCGCAAGCCAATGCGCGGAACAATTGATTGACGACCCGGAGCGGCGCAAACGCACCATCGTCGCGCTGGTCGACATGGCCGGGGGACCGCCGGACCCCAAGGTCCGCCCACGGCTTCAAGCGGCGCTTGATGCGCACGCGCCGGGATTTGCAAAGCGCGCAGAAGCCAATCCGCGTCTGCGAGCGAACGCTTTGATGCCAGCCGCCCGTCTCGGGCTGCGTGAAGAGCTGAAACAAGCGTTCGGGCTGAACTGGAGATTGGCCGTTCGCGGCGTGACCACGACCGTCGACGCCGCGCAGAACCTCGCATTTCGATCCGATGTCACGGACGTTCTCAAGAAGCTGGACCGACGCTGGTCGTCCGCGCTCAAGCCGGGTTTCACGCTGGATCCGGATCGGGTTGATAGCAGCCTCGACGTGCCGGACATTACACTGGTGGCAGCAGATGCATCGGGGCGAATCGTTCGCTACTACGAGGCTCGCCAGACGGCCACCTACTTTGGCGCGATCGCAGCACGCGATCCGTCAACCGGCGCGTATCGCCGAAACCTGGAGAGCCGCGCGATTGCGTCGACCGGCAAGGTCCTGGCTGCGATCGCCATTGCAAACACCGGACGCGATCGTCTTTCGAGCGGCTATCTCGACGTTGGCGCTCCGGCACGTGGTTTGGAAACGTGCCGACGGAACGGGACGCTTCGGCGATTGCGGACAGCGCAGGTTTCGTTTGCCTGTTCGTTGAACGGGCCAATCGAATGGCGTTCGGCTCAAGTCGGTCAGCGCCTGTTCGGCCGGTTGATCCAGGCTTTCCGGTTCACGCCACCCCCGGTGGACCCCAGCGGTGAGCCAACGCCGCCGTCGACAGCTGCGGTTCGCGGCCTGATCGCCGGTTCGCCGCGCAGGGTTCATCACATGTCAGCTGTTGTTCTTGCGGCTTTGACGGGATCGGCCGCCCGGTCTGTTCGCCCGCCGACTTTGATATCAAGAATCGATGTCTCGTCTCCGCTGCATGCCGAGGCGTTCGCCAAGAGTCGCGAGCCGATCATCCGGCCGAATAGCGTCATTAAGCGCTCAAGCCGACCACTCATCAAAGCACTACTCGCAGCCCCGCTTTGCTACCGCGCGAACGGGCGAAACCACGGTACGCTGCGCCAACTTGCACATTGGTGTGCAAGCCGACGCGGAGATCTGCGCCTGCACTTTGCCAAGACAGGCACGCAGGTGAACGAAGATCCGGATGAAACCGTCGACGTTTGGGCCACCGGCGGACTGCAATTCACGAACGGTGCGGCGTATTCGTATGTCGCGCTGATTGGAACGGGCACGCCGCGGCGTCCATTCGCAAGGCAGCTTCACGCGAGCCAAGTGGCGGCGCCGTTGCTCGACGTCCTCTTGCGCGACCTAGCGAAACTTGCACGCAAACGGTCCGCGAGCGCGACACCACAACCGTCAAACGCGCGCTCGACTCAACGTCGATTCGCCCGGTCCCGCGACAACTGACACCCACCGTTTGCCGGTCAGTTTAGACAACCGCGGCGCAGCCGCTGCACATCTGATGTGCGGCGCATGGCTACGCCATTCATCTCAGTTTCATGTTCGGTGCGCCACATCGGTCACGGTTTGGCCGCCCACGCGACCCACTCGCGTCACGGTTATTTCCTAGGGCGTCATAAGTCGAACGGGGTCGAGTCTTTCCGTGGTGGCGGACTACGGTAGCTCTCGTAACGAGTGGACAGTGCTGGATGTTTTCAAGGCGGCCGCAACCTGACGTCACCGATTTTGATCGCACGCATTCCGGTTACGCGCTTCGTGCCGACGATGGATGGACGGAGCCGCCGCGGCCGCCGCGCGACTTCAAGAAGATCCTGCTCATCCTGGGATTAGGCGCGCTGTCCTGGGTCGCAACCTATGTCGGCATGCTTGAATTGATCCAGGCCAACATGGGCAGCCTGTCGCTGCCGACTCAGGTCATCATCGGCTTTTCCGTTGCGATGCTGATGACGATGATCATCTGGCTGTTGGACCAGATGTTCGCGCCGCTCCCGTTCCTGACCAAGCTCACATATGTGGCCGGCTACGTCTTCCTGACGATGATCTCGGTCGGCTTCGGCTTTGGGTTTTACTGGAAGGTTCTGGAAAGCCGATCAGAAGCGTCACGGTCCGCGGAAAGTGCGGTGACGCAAGTCCAATCGTCGCTTGTCGCTGCAGCGTCACGACTGGATCAGCTGCAAACCACGCTCACCGATTTGACGAAGCTCTCGGCTGCGAAAGCCATCGAAGAACGCGAGCGCGGTACATCGTGCCCGAACTCGCAACCTGGCGACGGTCCACGTCGCCGCCTGCGTGACAACGATGCGGCACGGTTCAGCTACGCGAGCAATTTCGTCAAAGGCCGACTGACAAAGATCAAGGCTGAACTGAGCGGACTCGACGGCGCGCTGCTTAAGATCACGTCTAACGATCGGTCGACAATCGATCCGAAGACAGGCACGCGAAACGCGTTTATGCGGTCGCTATCGCACAAGCTCGAGTTAACAACGTCCCGCTTCAACGCCTTCGCGTCTGATCCGCAGTTACGCCAAATCCGCACCGACCTCGACAAGCGTGCATCGACGACGATTTTCCCGACCGGCAGAAATGGCCGCACCTTTTCGTGCCCGGATCCGCAACTGCAAGCCGCGCTTCGCGGAGTCGTGACCGCGATCGATCAGCTTCCACAACTTCAGAAACCGTACATCGCTACGGTCGAAGGGTCGGAAGCCGTCATCGAAGCGTTCCGCAGGCTCGGTGCGACGTTTCAAGGCGCACTCCTGTTCAAACTTCCACCATCTGCCGACGAGATGCGGGAGCTGCAGAAAAAGGCCGTGCGTCGCGCCGAGAACACGGGTAGCGCGCAGCCGGTCGTGACGACGCTGCAAGGTGGATTGGCAAAACGCGACTACATTCCGCTCGCTATTGCGCTGTTTGTCGATGTCTGCCTGCTGCTGGTGTCGATCGGGCGGCCGATGAACCGGATGGACGGCCTGATCCCACGCATGCGCATGGCTGAAAGCGGTCCCGTGTATCAGATCCTGTCACGGTTCTCCGAGATCCACGGCGATGAAGAGGTGCGCAAGAAGTTCGAAGTCTTCCGCCACGTGGTGTTCGATTTTAACGGCGATTACTATGTCGCCGTCCCGCTCGACGCACCCCGCCGCAAGTCGCCTGAGGAAGTGGTGCGTCTGCAGCAGGAAGCCCACCTTCTCGCCAACCTTTTTGCGAGTTTCGAAAAAGAGAAGATCTTCGCACGCGTTATCAATCCGCTTTTGAGCACGAGAACGATCCAGCGCAAGTTGAGACGTCAAGGCAGCGACTTTGCCGACGCGCAGGCGTTCCGGATTTATCGGTTCAAGGATGGCGCCTGGTCCGAAATCATTCTTGGCGCAATCATGGGTGCGTCACGCCGGGCGCGTGCAGAGCGGCGCGCAAAGCTCGCCGAGGATGGCCACATCTTGTCGACGCCAGCAGCTGCCGATCGTCCGGCTTCTGATGACCAAGACATTGTTCACCAAGACTCTGATCGTCCAGACTCAGGTCTTCAAGACTCTCGTCTCCGAGACACCGGTCGTCGGCCCTTTGAGCACCCGATTGCAGATGTATTTGCTGAATCTGTCGCCGAGGCTCGATCCTCGCTCGGTCAGTCCGCAGCGGCGGCGGCGCCTTTGCGTGCGCGCCAAGCGGATGACCGACCGATACCCGTTGACAGAGGCCACGCGCAACGGTTCGGGCCATACGCCGCGAGTGCGGCCCGCGAGCAGCAGGAGGCACTTCAGGACCTCGACGATGTGGTCGTTCCAGAGTCCGCACCGAAGACTGCTGCCGACACGGAGGCATCGCCGCCAACAGGCCAAACTGAGCCGCGGCGGCGGGAACGCATTGCTGATCGGCTTCGGCGAATCAGAGAGGCAAATACGCCTCCGGAGGAAGCAGACGTCACGATCCACCAGGCACACGCCGCGGCACCGTCGACCGTAGATAATGTGGTGCGCATAAACCCGCACAGAACTCAATCGTCAGCTGGTGCATTTTCAGAACAATCGGCCATGTCCATCGAAACGACACCGGCGCATGACCCGATGTCCGAAGTCGTATCTCCACCCCCGATTGATCATCGTGCTGATCGAGCAGAAGTACGCATTACGGAGACAAGACGCACGGTCGACGTCTCGCTTCCACGATCCGAAACCGTCACGCCGCCTGCGTTTCCGCGTACCGAGCTGATCGAAGCGTCCGCTAACGATGTCACAGGGGCCGATATAGATGTGGAAAACCCGAACGATATGTCGGATTCGGGTCTAACTGGGACACTGGCCGAGGTGCGCCAAAGCAAGGCACCGCCGCCTTTGCGGGATGCCGAAGTGCTTATCCCAACTGATCGCGCGGATGATGAGCCGGCGGAAGGCGACGGTTCGCTGTTTCAGCGACTTGCGCCAGCGCGACCACCAACCCCCAATAAAGGTTGAGGACAATCCAAAGTTGTTCGTGTGAGTCCAGATTTCGGCCATGAGGCAATCAAAAATTTACCGTCCTCAGGTTCACTCAAGGTTGGCGACGATGCGAAACTGGCGTCGCTAGACCAGCCGCTGCACCGAAAGGGACAAGACAGAAATGAACAACCAGGCCCCAAAGTCAGCCAAGTCCGAAGCCAGAGCAGCAAAGGTCAATCGACTAACGCGTTTTATTCTTGATGATGCGTCGCACGCTGCATCCGGCAGTTCTGACCGGCAGATCAACTGTCTGGTGATTGCCAAATCCGCCGATAGCGCAGTCGTCGCGGCGATAGAGGCCGCTCGAAAGCAAACAGGGCCGGATAAACTTGCGCTGCGGATTATCTGTGCTGAGGCGGCGGACAGCCTGACCTGGCCCAACGTGACAGCGCAGGACGAGATCCGGATGATGGGCAACAGTAGCCTGATGGATGCCCACGAGCGGCTGATTGTCGGTGCGACATCCGTGTGGACCGGCGACAGCCTGCGGCGGGCTCCAGACAAGATTGATGCGTTTGAAGCCTTTGATGCCAACGACGAGGCTGCAACACTGTGGGCAGCTCGATCGTTCGAAAAGCTCTGGAACCTCGCTGTTCCGGCACGTCCACTCACGCGCGACGACGGAGCCGATGCCCAGCTTATCCACAACGGCTCGACCGTGCGGGTGGCGATCGGAAAACCAGCAGATCAAAGCCGGCACTAGCATGCGCGCCGGTACCGGCGCCCAACTTGCGACTGCCACACACGGATTGATGGCCGCTCAGCATTGCGCTCAGTGAACGTGATTCGGCCAGACTATCGGAGCCATTCTGCCGAACCCATTCTGTTGCGTGAGATCACCGCACCGAGCATACGTTCGCTGTCCGAGACAACCCACCCTATGATCGTGCGCGTTGTGGTCCTGCACGCCACCGTCGCCCGCGTTGCCCCTGCACCAGTTTTCAAATCTTGACAGCGCGATCCGACAGCGCAGCTCCAGCATCCTGATTTCGGGCAGGCTCGGTCCAACTCAAGTGGCCATGCAAGCGCTGCGCATGAACACCGCTCATCAACAGACATTGCTCGAAACGACCGGAACAAGGCGGAAAGACCCCGCAAGCGCGCCCAAACCCAGATAATCAGGGATGATTGAACACGCCGCCGCCATTCCCGGCTGGCGAGAAAGCGGACATGCTCTCGTTGACCCGCCTCTTTGCGCAGGTCGAAACCAATCGAGTGTCCGCCATGATCCGACTTTTCATTGCCGTTGGCCTGACATGCTTGGCTATTGCCATTGCACATGCACAAACGCCCAAGTTCGCTCACGAAGAGTCGACCCGAAGTGCCGCTCGCTACGAGGCTTGGCTGAAAAAGTCATGGAAGCCCAACGATGCACCGGCGGATGTGCATCGCGATGCCGGGGCCGCTGTTCTCGCGAGTGGTCGGTCCGCGCGCCTTGCAGCACGTCACTTCGCGCTCGCCGTTGTCACCGATCCACGCGACGCTCAGGCTTGGCTGGGACTGGCTCGCGCGCTGCTCGCGATTCCCAAGAAGGATCTGAAAAGCTCAGAGCGTTACAGCACGCCAATGAACGCGGCCGGGGCCGCATATCTGGCGTTTCATCGCGCATCAACTCGTGAACTCAGAGCTGATGGCCTAGTCGTTCTCTCCGAGGCGCTCCAGAGACGATCGCAATGGCGGCCGGCGATTGACGCTCTCGCCGTGTCACTCGCGCTGAAGGATACCCCATCGACCCGCGCCGCCTATGACAAGCTGCAGCTGGCGCACGGCTTTCGCATTCTCGACTACCGCGTTGAAAACGAACGTGCGACCCCACGCATGTGCGTGCGGTTCTCAGAGGCGCTGTCACCCAATCAGAAGAACCTATCGGGCTATGTCTCGGTCAACGGCCAAGACGTCAGCGACGTTCGCGTTGAAGGCGCGCGCCTTTGCCTGGGCGGACTGATCCACGGACAGCGTTACGATGTTCGCGTCCGCGCGGGTCTCGCCGCCAATATCGGCGAAACTCTACGCAAGACCGCCGCCTTGTCCGTTTACGTTCGCGATCGCAGCGCACGCGTTCGCTTCACGGGGCGCAACTACGTTCTGCCACGCGTAGGACAAGCCGGTGTCCCTGTCGTCTCGATCAATACCGATCGGGTTGCATTCGAGATTTTCCGCATCGGCGACAGAGCGCTCGTTAAATCCGTCATCGATGGCGAGCTGATGCGGCAGTTGAATTCCTGGGAGACGAAGCGCCTCCGGACGGAAAGCGGTGCGCGCGTCTTTGCCGGCGCCATTGACGTGCGCCGCCAGCGGAACGGGGAAGTGACCACGGCAATTCCCGTCGCAAGCGCGGTGCCGAAGCTCCAGCCGGGCGTTTATGTGATCTCGGCCCGACCGGACGGCACCAAAACTGATGCGCGCGCGACGCAGTGGTTTGTCGTATCCGATCTCGGCCTGACGGCGATCACCGGGACAGATGGTGTGCATGCCTTTGTACGGTCGCTTGAAACGGCGACCGCGGTTGCGGACGTGACCGTGCGCCTCGTCGCACGCAACAACGAAGTGCTCGCACGCGGAAAGACGGATCGCGAGGGCCATGTACGCTTCGACGGCGCCATTGCGCGCGGCGAAGACGGCCTGGCACCGGCGCTGCTCGTCGCAGAGACTGAAACCGGCGACTACGGCTTTCTCAACCTAAGCGAAGCCGCATTCGATCTCACTGATCGCGGCGTCACCGGACGCGTGCCTCCCGGCGCGGTCGACGCGTACGTGTACACCGACCGCGGCGTTTACCGCCCAGGCGAAACAATTCATGCGTCGGCGCTGCTGCGTACGCGGGCTGGCGTCGCAGCCAAACTTCCAACAACGCTGAAGCTGAAGCGGCCGGACGGTGTCATCCATAAGCGGATCGCATTCACCGATCAGGGTGCCGGCGGCCGCACGACGGCGATCGCGCTAAGCCGCGGCGCAATGACCGGCACATGGCGGCTGTCCTTACATCTGGACCCGAAAGCCGATCCAATCGCCGAAACGACCGTGCTGGTCGAGGACTTCTTGCCGGAGCGGCTCGCACTCGACGTGACGGCCGAAACCAAGACACTCCGGGTCGGAACGCTTGGACGGCTCGCAGTCGCCGGCCGCTATCTCTATGGCCCGCCCGCCGCCGATCTACCCGTCGAGGGCGACATTGTGGTGCGTGCGGCCTCCAACGGAGACGCGGCACATCGCGGCTATCAGTTCGGCAATTCCGAGGACGTCGTTGCGGCGGTCCGGGATACGCTGAAAGGGACGCCGCGAACGGATAAGGCTGGCCACACCAAACTTGACCTCAAGTTGCCGAAGATCCCGCGGACGGCGCGCCCGTTGGAAGCCGTCGTCGCGGTTCGCCTGCGCGAGCCCGGAGGGCGAACCATTGAGCGCTCGGTCACATTGCCCGTGGCAGCCACCATGGCCCGGGTCGGCTTGAAGCCGTTATTCGATAACGGTGTCGTCGATGAGGGCGCCTCGGCCGCGTTCAACATCATCGCCATCGATGCAGAAGGCAAGTTGCAGGATCGTGCCGGCCTGCGTTGGTCGTTGGTCCGCCTGGAGCGCGTCTGGCAGTGGTTCAAACGCGATGGTCGCTGGTCCTATGACGCCGCGACCGTGCCACGGACGGTGGCCAACGGCGTCGTTGACGCAACGGCAAGCGGGCCGGTGAAAATCGCAGCCCCAGTGACATGGGGACGGTACCGTCTCGTTGTCGAAACACCTGCATCAGCCGCGACGGCTGCAATGCGCTCGAGCCTTGTCTTTCGAGCCGGATGGTCGGGCGCGGACGACGCAGAAAGTCCGGAAGTCCTTGATGTTGCTCTGGACAAAGCCACTTATGGTGCCGGCGAGACTGCGCGCATCAACGTCTCGACCAAGCGCGGTGGTCGCGCAATTGTCGCCGTGCTTGCAAACTCGGTTCTGTATCGCAAGTCCGTTGTTCTTGCCGATGGTGACAGCGAGATCACGCTGCCGGTCTCGGCAGATTGGGGGGCAGGTGCCTATGCGACCGTGATGTTGCACCGGCCGATGAACACACGCGCCAAACGTATGCCGACGCGGGCCGTCGGACTGGCATGGATCGGGATTGACCCCGCGTCGCGTTCGGTTGGCGTAACCATCGGTGGACCAGAGAGAATGCGGTCCGGCCGATCGGTGACCTTGCCGGTTAGCGTTTCAGGTATCGATGCGGGCGATACGGCGTACCTCACGCTCGCCGCCGTGGATGTTGGCATACTCAATCTGACGCGCTTCGAGTCGCCGGATCCGGCCCAACACTTCAGTGCGCAAACACGACTCGGCGCCGAAATCCGAGACATATACGGGCGGCTGATCGATGGCATGCGCGCCGAGCGCGGTTCGCTGCGGTCCGGTGGCGACGCCGACCCGAACGTTGCCATGGCCGGACGGCCACCAGCGAGCGAGACAGTGGCGCTCTTCTCCGGTCTTGTCCGTGTCGGTCCGGACGGCAAAGCCAACGTCACGTTTGATCTGCCGGCGTTCAACGGCACAGTGCGCCTGATGGCCGTCGCCTGGACGGATCGACGGACTGGCAAGGCAACGCGCGACATGACAGTACGCGATCCCGTTGCCGTTACGACGTCTCTGCCGCGGTTCCTAACGCTTGGCGATCAAGCTCAGATGACGGTCAACCTTCACAACGTCGAAGGCGTGACCGGTGACTATCAACTGGCCGTGCAGAGCGCGGGCGATGACCTCCCGGTTCGCAGCATTGGAACGGAAACTGTCACGTTGAAAAACGGCGAGCGCCGCGTGCTCACCATGAAACTCGCACCGCGGGTCATTGGCCCGACGACACTGACGTTCACCGTGACTGGTCCAAATGGGCTATCGGTCGTGCGCGAGCGGACGCTGCGCGTTCATCCACCCGGTGGCGATGTCAAACTGACGACGGTTCGTGAACTGGCGCCGGGCGCAAGCGTCAAACTCGATGCCAAGTGGTTGAACGCATTGATCGCGCGCGACTCGCGTCTTGCCGTAAACGTCGGCCCCCTGGCAGCTTTTGATGTGCCCGGCTTGCTGGCGGGTCTCGATCGCTATCCCTATGGGTGCACCGAACAGACCGTCAGTCGCGCATTGCCGCTCCTGAGTGCGAATGCGCTGTCGTCCGAAGCCGGACTGGCGACCGATGATGCGCTGAAGGACCGCATTCAGACGGCGATCCAGCGCGTGTTGGCAACACAGGATAGCAGCGGCGCGTTTGGTGTCTGGGGACCTCACACGACAGATATCTGGTTAACTGGATATGTGACGGACTTCCTCACCCGAGCGCGTGAAGCCGGCTATGTCGTCGATGCTGCGCGGTTCCGTCAGGCCCTCGACAGGTTGGCCAACAGCGTCGCCTATACGCAAGACGTGACCAACGGCGGTGCCGCATTGGCCTATGCGCTCTATGTTCTCGCGCGCAATGGGCGCGCACCGGTGGGCGAGCTGCGGTACTACGCGGACGCCAAGCTTGCGGCGTTCAAGCAGCCATTGGCGAAAGCTCAGATTGGGACGGCCCTCGCGATGGTTGGAGATCGGGAGCGTGCAAACCGGGTGTTTGCCGCAGCGGTGTCGACCGTCGATCTGTCCGCGGCACCCAACTCTCGCGCCGACTTCGGCAGCAACCTGCGGGATGCGGCCGCCATTCTCGCGCTTGGCGCTGAAGCGCGCATCTCCGGCTTCGATCGCTCCAAGCTTGCGCAGAAGGTGGCCGCCGCCTATGCCAGCCGCCAATACACATCGACCCAGGAGAAGGCTTGGCTCTTACTCGCAGCCAAGGCGATTTCAGACACGGGTACGGACGTGCGACTAAAAGTTGGGGATAACTCACACGCCGGCGCGCTCAGGCGGACCTTTATCGGACCCGACCTCATTGCAAAACCACGCAGCCTGACTAATACGGGTGCCGCAGCTACGTCAGCTGTCGTCACGGCTATCGGTCCCGCCAAGGTCGCACTCCCGCCCACTAACGCCGGGCTGACAATCACGCGGACGTATTACACGCTTGATGGACGGCCGGTTGATTTGGCAAGTGCACGTGGCGGTCGCGCCACGGTTTCGCAAAACGATCGCTTTGTCGTCGTCATCGCGATCAGTGCGGAAAACCGAACCGGTCGTCTGCTCGTTGAAGATCGGCTGCCGGCCGGTTTTGAGATTGAGAATCCGAGGCTTGTCGATAGCGGCAATGTCGAAGCATTGAGTTGGCTGAAGACGACTGTTCAGCCCCAACATACGGAGTTTCGCGACGATCGGTTTGTTGCTGCTTTCAACCTGTTTACACACCGCAAACAGCTCGAAGCAGGCAACTTATTTCGAATCGGTTATATCATTCGAGCTGTCTCGGTTGGAGCATATGTCCATCCAGCTGCAACAGTCGAAGACATGTATCGTCCGGAGCGCCATGGGCGCACGGCAACAGGTCGACTGACAGTGACACCGAGGTCGTAACGTGATGCGTTCATACCCATACGCAAGCACGGCGACCCCTGTCGTCAGTCAGGGGAGGTGGCGCTATCGTGTCACCTCCCTCCTTGCAGCATTCGGTTTTCTGATTGCGGCAGGTTATGGTGCCTGCAGGTATGCCCTGGAAGCTATTGCACCGCTCTCGCTGCGAACCGCGATGGAAACATCAGTTGTCGCGCTGGATCGAAAGGGCGAATTGCTGCGGGCTTACACCACGTCAGACGGTCTCTGGCGCCTACCCGTTAGCATCAATCAGGTTGACCCGATCTACATCAAGATGCTGCTCGCCTTCGAGGATCGGCGATACTGGTCGCATTCCGGCGTTGATCCGCTCGCGATCGCACGCGCCGGCTGGCAAATGCTCCAAGAAGGGCGCGTTGTCTCCGGGGCGTCGACGATCACGATGCAGGTTGCCCGGCTTGTGGCACGCCAGCACGGACGGACGCTTGGCGGCAAACTGCGCCAGGCCGTTCACGCCGTTCACCTTGAGCGTCAGCTCAACAAACGCGCCATCTTGTCTCTCTACCTCCGCATGGCGCCGTTCGGAGGTAACCTGGAAGGTGTGAGGGCGGCGAGCCTCGCCTATTTTGGCAAGGAGCCGCAGCGGCTATCACCGGCCCAAGCGGCGCTGCTCGTTGCCCTACCGCAATCACCAGAGAGCCGCCGGCCGGACCGACACCGGGCCGCCGCACGCCAAGCGCGTAACCGCGTTCTCGACATCGCCGTGTCCCAGGGCATTATTTCGCCGGAGACAGCCCGGCGGGCCAAGGCGGAGCGGATTCCGCGGCGGCGCATTCCGTTCCCACTTCATGCCGCGCACCTGGTTGACGCCGAAGTCAAGCACAAGCCAGGTCGCGCCGTTCATCATTTGACGATCGACCGTGGTCTTCAAGCTGATCTCGAGCGATTGGCCAAAGCTGCGGCGCGACGCAACGGTCCGAAGCTGACAACGGCAATCGTCGTCGTCGACCATGCGACCGGTGAGGTGCTGGCTCGCGTCGGATCCGCAGGCTATCTCGACATGGGCCGCACTGGCGGCGTCGACATGACGCGTGCGATCCGCTCACCCGGCTCCGCGCTGAAGCCGTTCATTTACGGCGTTGCGTTCGACCGCGGCATTGTGCACCCGGAAACGCTGATCGAAGATCGTCCGACACGATTTGGAACCTATGCGCCCAAGAATTTCGGTGAATCGTTTCGCGGTACTGTTTCGATCCGCGAGGCACTTGCAGCGTCGCTGAACATCCCTGCGGTGAAGGTTCTTGAAGCAGTTGGCCCAGCCCGGCTGGTTGCCAAACTCCGCGGTGCAGGCGCCAACCTCGTGCTACCGGGCGAAGCGGAGCCCAGTCTGGCCGTTGCACTTGGAGGACTTGGCCTGTCGCTGACAGATTTGACAGGGCTCTATGCGGCGTTGGCGCGCGGCGGCGTTCCGGTTCCTCTTGTGCATAGCCGTCTCAGCTCGTCTAATGGGCATGATGCGGCTCAGAGTGAGACGTCACGCCTGTTGACCGCAGAAGGCGCTGACGCCGTCACGCGCATACTGCGGACGGCGCCGCCGCCGCCCAATGCGCGTGGCGGGGAGATCGCGTTCAAAACAGGTACATCCTACGGGCATCGCGATGCTTGGGCGATCGGATACGATGGCCGCCATGTTGTCGGCGTCTGGATTGGGCGGGCCGACGCAACCGCGACACCGGATTTGGTCGGGCGGACGTCAGCGGCTCCGATTTTGTTCGATGCGTTTCAGCGCGTTTCCAAAAAACGTGTCCCGTTCGTCAAACCGAAGACGCCGCTGGAGCGACTGTCCGGGACCGAACTGCCACCGCCGCTTAGGCGGTTCGAGCGCCTCGACGCCTTTGCAGCGCATAGCCCCTATCTCGACCCGCCTGTCCAAATCGCGTTCCCGCCGGATCGCTCAGAAATCGCGATCGACGATCGCGCGCCGCTTGTTATCCTGAGAGCCGATGGCGGTGCACTGCCACTGACCTGGCTGGCTGACGGTGTGCCGATCAATGGTCCAAGCCAGACGAGGGAGCTCGCTTTTCGCCCGGATGGTCAGGGTTTCGTCAAACTGGTAGTTATGGATGCTCATGGGCGGACGGACCGCGTAACCGTTCGGCTGTCAAAAGACTAGATCGGGTCTGATCTGACGCTCTTCGGACGTGGTCGGCAACCATGACGTGTTCAGCACCTCGGCGGTGTCTTGCCGTCGCCAGTATTACGAAAGTCGTCACGTGCGCCGCTTTGGCCATCAGTTTGAGCGCGCCAAAGACCCTGGCAAACAACTTACCTGCGCTTGGCGCTGACCTTCGCCAAACTTCGGTATCGGGCCTGTCGTCCGGTTCCTACATGGCCGCCCAATTCCAAATTGCACATGGCGACATTGTCGTCGGCGCCGGCCTAATTGCCGGCGGGCCATATGGTTGTGCGGAAAGCGCGGTCTTCCCGCGACTGTCCGTTGCGCTGTTCGGCTGCATGAAAACGTACTTGTCCTGGTTCGGCCTGCCTGACCCCGTGAAACTTGCCGACGCCGCCCGCGCGCGCGCCAAACGCGGAGACATTGCACCGGTCTCGACGGTTGCGGCAGACCGGGTCTTTCTGTTTTCGGGACGGCAGGACAAAATCGTCGCTCCGGCAGTCGTTAGGGCGTCCAGCGCGTTCTACGCCGAGCTTGGCGTTTCCGAAGCCCGCATTCAGCTGGTTACAAACGTCGATGCAGGCCATGCCTTTGCCACGCGCAATCGTGGACATGCCTGTCGCACATCCAAGACGCCGTACATTGTCAATTGTGATCTCGATCTTGCCGGGGCCCTGCTGCAGCACATCTATGGGCAACTCCGGCCACCAGCTGAGGGGCGACCGACAGGCCGGATTGTTCGGTTTCAACAAGCGCCATACGCTGGTCGCGCCGTCGGTCACAGCCTCCATGACACGGGGCTGGCCTTTATCCCGGCCGCATGCGACACGGCGACAGGCTGTCGGGTACACGTCGCATTTCACGGTTGCGAACAGACGCTTGACGATATCGGCGATGTCTTTGTGACACACACTGGCTATCTGCGATGGGCAGCAACGAACCGCATGATCGTGTTGTACCCACAGATTGCCAAATCCTGGTCCAACCCGAAGGGATGTTGGGATTGGTGGGGCTATACCGGTCCCGAGTATCTCAGCCGTCGCGCGGCTCAGATTGCTGCGGTCCGGCGCATGCTCGCCCGTCTCGCGAAACCACCGCCAGCTGCAAGCGGCGGCCGTTGACTTCTGTCAAATCCCGGCTCACCCAAACATGCCATGCGGCTTGGCGCGTCAGTGCGCCACATCGCGGTTGCCCATGGGGTAGGCTCGATGGCGCCGACGCTGAAGTCTTGGGGGAGATTAGAGTGCTTCGTGAAATTTTTTTTCCGTCGCAGCCGTTGCGCCGGTTGGATCAGCTCGACCTCGCGGCGCACAAGCGAATGCTGCTGACCTGTGTGCATCTGGCTGGGCTGGCTGCACTGGCGATTTGGGCCGTTTCGGCGGTGTCGACCGATCATGGTGCGGACGACTCACCCGCAGAGCACGCCACGCCTGTCCCGCACGCGCTCAGCAGCGCTGCGACAACCGACACGACCGCAACGGTCCTGCCGACAGAGTGGACATTTGGCGGCTATGGCGGCGTTGCCTATACCCACCCGGCAACCGTTCACATCAAGAACGGCGACCAGACGGACGTGACCGTGAAAGACTTCGGCTGGATTGGCCGTC
This sequence comes from Pseudomonadota bacterium, assembly GCA_039186015.1. GTDB lineage: Bacteria > Pseudomonadota > Alphaproteobacteria > Rhizobiales > Hyphomicrobiaceae > JBCBWG01. Next base: position 18,870 of record JBCDAH010000013.1, on the reverse strand, counting down.
CTTTCAAAGCCCCGATCTATTACGGGCTACGGGTGCAACGTTGGACTGCCGGGCGGATCGGCGGCATGTTCGATTTCATACATGCCAAGGCCATTGCGAAGCCCGACGATGTCGCAACGATTGACGGTCAGCACAACGGCCGGGCGTTGCCCGAAAAAGCGCCGATCAGAGACGTGTTCTCCAAGCTGGAGTTCAGTCATGGCCACAACATTCTGACGCTTAACGGATTGTTGCGGCTCGCACCGTCGTGGGCCCGGTTTCGGCCGTATGTGGGGCTTGGTGCGGGTATCACGTTGCCGCACTCGGAAGTTGGCTTTCGTGGCGATAACGTCCGGACTTACGAGTACCAATACGCAGGATTGGCTGCGCAGCTTCTCGGCGGCCTGGAAATCCAGGTCGGTCGGACGGCCGTGTTTCTCGAATACAAGTTTACGTATGCGCCGTACGACATTCCGCTGACCCATCGCAGTCCCGGTTGGTTGCTGGTTACCGACGTTTGGGAGCAGATTCAGGATTGGATCTACGGCCGAACACCGCCGGGCGGACGTTTGCGCGTTCAACTGACGTCGCACCATGCGGTGGCTGGCGTCTTGGTCAAATCAACCGCGCCAGGGTCATTCGCGCCAGCACAGTAGCGCGCAACGCGAACAAATCGCACTGCCATGAATAACAAAGGCGCGCCCGGCTCTCTCGGCTGGGCGCGCCTTGCCTGTGTCGTGTTGGCTCGGCTACTCAGAACCGTTTGAGCAAGCGCTCGATGTAATCGAGTTCAATCAACGGACGCGTGGTTTCACCCAGCCGCCGGCGAAGTTCTTCAATGATCTCGCGGGCCCGCTGCATCTCAATTTCGCTTGGCACCTTCACACTCGAGCCCGGATCCGGGCCTTCCGTGCGCTGAGGACGACCCAGCGGATCCAGCGGAGCGTCGCCGGCACGACCGAAGCGGGACGGCATGCGGCGCAGCATTTGCCGGGCCATTTGCTGAGCACCCTGGCGCAACTGATCGAGCGCGCGTTGCTGCTCTCGCGTTGCGGTTTCCAGATCTCCGCGCTCCAATGCCCGCTGCGCGCTGTTCATCGATTCACGCGCGCCGTCGAGCTGACCGGGCGGGCGCATGCCGAGGCCATTCATGCCGCGGCTCAGTCGGTCCAAGGTTTCGCGCAGTTGCTGCTGGCGGCGTGTGAGTTCGCCGCGGCCCGGCGTTGGGCCCGACTGGCCGTTTTGACCGGGCTGACCCGGGCCGCCACGCTGCCCGAACCGACCTTGGTTACCTTGCCCGGGTTGCTGTCCCTGGCCCTGTTGACCTTGGCCCTGTTGTTGACCTTGGCCTTGTTGACCTTGGCGGCCTTGTTGCCCTTGCTGGCCCTGTTGTCCTTGCCGGCCCTGTTGTCCTTGCTGGCCCTGTTGTCCTTGACGCCGCTGATTGAACGTATCGTCCATCAAGCGCTGCTGGCGCCCGATGAGATTGCCGAATTCGTCCATCATCTGCATCATTTGCCGGGACATCTGACCTTGCTGGCTGCGACGCGCAATGCGGCCGGACTGCAGCCGATCGATCAGGTCACGCAATTGGCTGAGCATTTCACGGGCGGAATCGCGAGAACCCTGACGGGACATATTCTCAAGGTTCCGCATCATCCGCTCGAGATCCTGGCGCGACATGAACTGCTCGGGGCTCATGCCCGGGGGCATGCGCATCTCGGGCATTTGGTCGGACTGGCGCGCAAGCTGGTTGAGGAACTCATTCAGTGCCTGCCGGAGCTGGTTCATAAGCTCCTGGATCTCTTTTTCGCTCGCTCCGCGCTCCAGCGCTTTTGCCAGCTTGTCCTGGATTTCGCGAAGCCGACGTTCGGCATCGCTTAGTCCGCGGCCATCCTCAATGCGCACCGCAATATTCCAGAGCTGATCAATGACCAACCGCAATCCGGCGCGTGTCCGATCCTGCCGCAGACGGTGATAGACGCTGCGCAGACCGAGATAGACGCTCAAGTCTTTGATAAAGCCCTTGGGCTCGATCGTCAGAGCGGAAATTGACTTACGCACGAGGTCCCGATAGCGCGCATCAATCACAAGGTTGCGGCGCTGCTCGATAACAGCGCGCGCCAACGGATTGAGAAACACCCGCTCCGGCAGACGCATCACAACAGGCTTCGACGTACCGACGTTGCCGGCGTGGTCGCGCGCAACCAGCGTCATTTCAACCCGCATCCCGGCCCAGGGATGACCACCGATTTCCTTAAAGCTCCAGGTCTTGCCGTCTTTGCTGTTGCGCGGCGGTAGACGCAAGGTCACGCGCGGCGGACGCTCTAACGGCGGGCGCGGTCCTTTGAGAACATCCGGCCGTGCCCACTGTGTCCGTGGATCCGTCTCATCTGGCGGCAGCATCCGGAACTTGGCTTCAGCCGACGCCACACCGAAGTCGTCGGTGACGCTATAAAACAGCTTCATGCCGCCGCGACGCGTCCGTTCGACCTCATCCGTTAATGCAATCTCGGGTGCATTGTCAGGCGTTACGGACAGATCCCAAGACGCGATTTCGCGCCCCCTGAAGCGCGCCGACAGCTTCGTCATTCCAGGATGCAGCGAAAGACGTGCCTCCCGGACCTTTGAAGCCCGCTCACCTTTGTCGGCCGCAGTGGCCGAATCGGCAGACGGTGAACTGGCCGACGCGCTCCGGTCCGCAGTGGTCTCAGCCGCGTCATCCTCAGTTGCCACGGGAACAACGTTGCCCTCGCGATCGAGTGCGACGAGTTCAATGTCGCTGGCATCGCCGATCTTTCCAGACACACGGACGGTCGCGACGCTGCCCTGCGGCACTTCAAACGGCTTAGCGCCTGGCGCGTCACCAGCGTCTGATGCTGCGGTTCGACGACCACCATCCGCAAGGATGATCGGCGCGCGCGCCGTGTAGGTCGGCGGCGTAATCCATGCGTCAAGCCTCAAAGCCGCGGCGATGGCTTCGGCGCGACCGAAATCAAACGCGGCCGAAACGCGCGGAATGGCCTGCTTGCCAACCACGGCGAAGCCGAGCACCAGGATCAACAGCATAGCTGCTCGCGCTGCGAACGGGTCGAACCGATAGGTCCGCGGCTCCGGGCCTGGAACTTTGAGCCGCTCTGTGCGTTCGGCCATGCGCCGCTGGTGCTGCCGCCAAATGGCGAATTCCGTGCTGTCTTCAGATGCGCTTGATACCGTGTCCTTCAGCGCAGTGGCCGGCCGGTGCGGCACGTTATTGCGCTTTTCGATCCGGCGCAGAGCCTCCGCGAATGAGGGCCAGGGCGTTCGCACTATAACGACCAGCGACGCGAACAAACCAAGGCCAAAAGCGCCAATGACGGCTTGGTGCCAAAACAGCGGCAATAGCGCCCAGACGTCAGCCAGAGACGCCAGCAGGAAGACACAGACAAGGGCCAGAAGCGGCCACATCCGCAGCCAAAACCGCTCCAGGAACATTGCCCACTGGCTGCGACGCACCTTGCGGTTCAACCGCTGAGCAAGCGTCTCACCTGCGCCTGAGTGGTCCGTCCTGCCGGTTTCCGCGCCCGGCTGCGCTTCAAGCTTGGCCATCCGTTGAGCCTACCATGATCTTGCGAGACGCAGAAATTCACGAATGCGAGGCTCTCTCCAACGGTCCCAGTCTTTTTCGCGTTTGTCGGAACCGTAGCCTCAGTACCGCCCTGGATGGCAAAGTGCGTCTACCAACGGCGGCTCATCTCGCGACTGCGTCGGTCGTCCCTGGAAAACGTGGTTATCGCATGGCCGGACAGATCGAGCCGGATAGATCGACTTGAACCTTGCTAAGCCAGCCACGGCGGCAGTTTGTCCATTCCGATTAGGGCGTCATAGCTCTGCCGAGGCCGAACGACAGCGTACTCACCACCGTTAACGAGCACCTCCGGCACGAGCAGGCGCGTGTTGTAGTTCGATGCCATAACAGCACCGTAGGCGCCCGCCGTCATCAGCGCGATAAGGTCACCGGCATTAAATTCCGGTAACGCACGCCCCTGGACAAGATAGTCACCGCTTTCGCAAACCGGGCCAACGATGTCCTGTTGAATACGGGTCCGGCGCGCGATGGCCTCTGACACCGGCCAAACCTCGTGATGGGCCTCATACAGCGTCGGACGAATGAGATCATTCATCGCCGCATCAACAATGGTGAACGTCTTGGCGGTGCTGGGTTTTGTATAGATCACCTCCGTCACCAGAAGACCGGCATTCGCGACGATCATGCGCCCGGGCTCGATGACCAGTTTCAGGCCGAGATCACCTAACGTCTGCCGCACAATCTGCGCATAGTCGGCCGGTGGTGGCGGCGCAGGTTCGTCGGCGCGATCAGGCACGCCCAGGCCGCCTCCCAGATCCAGGTGCGTCAAATTGTGCCCGTCAGATCTCAGCTTTTCGACCAGTTCGCGCATGAGCTGGAAGGCGGATGCGAACGGATCCAGCTGTCTGATCTGACTGCCGATGTGCATGTGCACACCGGAAACGATGAGTCCGGGCAGATCGGCCGCGACCCCATAAAGCGCGGTCGCATCGTCGTATGGCACGCCGAACTTGTTTTCCGACTTGCCCGTTGAGATCTTCGCGTGGGTCTTTGCATCAACGTCGGGATTGACCCGGATCGAGATCCGGGCCGTCCGTCCAACTTCGGTCGCAACGGCACTCAGCGCATGGAGTTCGGCGGCGCTTTCGACGTTGAAGCTCAGAATGTCCTCGGACAGCGCGTAAGCCATCTCGCTTCGGGTCTTGCCAACTCCGGCAAATATGATGCGGTCGGCGGGCACACCGGCTACACGTGCGCGACGCAGTTCGCCCTCAGACACGACGTCCATGCCAGCGCCGAGATGAGACAGCGTTGACAGGACAGCCTGGTTTGAATTCGCCTTCACAGCATAGCAGATCAGCGGGTCGAGCCCGGTAAAAGCGGTCTGCAGCACGCGCACATGATGAGCAATCGTTGCTGTTGAATAGCAGTAGAATGGCGTTCCGACGTGCGCGGCAACACGGGCGAGCGACACATCCTCTGCGTGAAGGGCTCCATCACGGTATGCGAAATGATGCATGTGCTGCTCGCCAACGTTCGGTATGTCGGTAGACGTCGTATATTTCAAATTCAGCCAAAGCCGCTCCACACCGGAATTCGGCCTCGTATTGCGGTAACACGGGTTGCCGAGCGGGGAATGGAACAACGAAACCGTCTCGCCTGATGCGGACGTGATTTAGGCCAATCCTGTGCATAAAGAAGTGAAATATCGCGGACTTGCAAGTGCTATGGCGGCTTAAACCACAGCGCTTCAGGCGCGTTAGTCCAGCAGGCTGTCAAGGATGAATGGCCGGTGCGGTTTACCAGCCGCGCCCTTCGGTTTGCCCTGACCCGCCGATGCGGTTGCCGTGCGCGCGACTTCCGCCTTGCTTTCCGGGGGCAGATCCAAAGGCCCGCGCACGCCGCATCCGATCAGCCCGCCGAGCAAGCCGAGGCAAACCACTGTTGCGGTGATTTTCGAGACCGTCATACCTACAACCGTTTTCATTGGCCACCGTTTCACTCAGACACCGCGAGATCGGCGCAACTGCGACATCGGCCGCCATCGTGGCGTCTAGCGTATTTAGCGCGCGCTCTGCTCGCGTTCCAGCCGCCGGAGCCAGGCCCGTGCCGATTTCCTTACCTGCTGTGGCGCCGTTCCACCAAAACTTGTCCGGCTTGTGACGGACTTTTCAACGCTCAGCACGGTAAAGACGTCTTTTGTGATACGCGGCTCGATCTCCTGCATGGCCCCCAGAGACACGTCCTGAAGTTCGACTCCGTCAGCTTCGGCGCGCGCGACAATCCGGCCTGTGACGTGATGCGCCTCACGAAACGGAAGTCCGAGAACGCGGACCAACCAGTCCGCCAAGTCGGTTGCGGTGGAAAACCCTGCGCTGGCGGCCGTCTGCATCCGTTCCGGCACCGGCTCGATGTCCTGGACCATGCCGGATAGCGCGGCAACAGCAACCGCGTAGCTATCGAGCGCATCAAACGTGACCTCTTTATCCTCCTGCATGTCCTTGGAATAGGCCAGGGGAAGGCCCTTCATAACCATCAGCAAGCTGTGAAATGCACCTGCAATACGCCCAACCTTGGCGCGCACCAGCTCTGCCGCATCCGGATTGCGCTTCTGCGGCATAATGGACGATCCTGTCGTCCACTGGTCCGTTAGCGTGACGAAGCCGAACTGCGGCGTCATCCAAATCACGATCTCTTCAGAAAACCGCGAAAGATGCACGGCCGAAATCGAAAGCGCGGCCAGGGTCTCGAGCACGAAATCGCGGTCTGACACACTGTCGAGGGAATTCGCCGTTGGCCGGTCAAACCCCAATGCCGTCGCCGTCGCGCGCCGATCAATCGGAAACGACGTCCCAGCCAATGCTGCGGCGCCAAGTGGGCATTCGTTCAGTCGCTGACGGGCGTCAGCCAACCGTCCGCGGTCACGTGCGAGCATTTCGACATAAGCCAGCAGATGATGCCCGAATGTAACCGGTTGAGCAGGCTGAAGGTGCGTAAAGCCGGGCATGACCGTCGCCGCAAACTGCTCGGCCTTTCGCGCAAGCTCCGTCTGAAGACCCGCCAGCGCGGTGTCGAACGCGTCAATACGATCACGGATGTAGAGCCGGAAATCGGTCGCCACCTGGTCATTGCGCGACCGCGCCGTGTGCAGTCGGCCGGCGGCAGGCCCGATTAACTCTGCAAGACGGCTCTCGATGTTCATGTGGACATCTTCAAGCCGGGCGTCCCAAGTGAAGTCACCGGCCTCGATTTCCTTGGCGATCGTGGCCAGTCCTTTCAGGATCTGGCGCGCATCCGCTTTGGTAACGATGCCTTGCGCCGCAAGCATTTCCGCGTGAGCGCTGGAGCCGGCAATGTCCTGGCGCGCAAAACGCTGATCGTAGCCGACCGAGGCGTTAATCTGCCCCATGACCTCGGAGGGTGACATCGCGAAGCGGCCACCCCACATTTTGTTGACTGATTTTGAGCCCATATGTGATCCCGTTATCGGCTATATCACCGTCGTCATGAGTGTAAGTGTTTTGCGCCAAGTGACGTGACACACACGTAACGTGGCACAGCAGATACCGCCATTTGGCTAACCTGGGAAAGGCTTCCCGTGGCAGACGCGAATAATGATCAGCAACCGCAGCCGTCCGGTTCGGCCGGCGCGATCAAAACCACCGCCGTCTCCGTTGCGTTCGGTTTGGTCGGCTTTGCAGCCGTTTACCTGAGCCTCGGGCCGTCAGCAAACCGTGATACGTCGACCGCACCGCCCAAGCAGGAGACCAAGGCGAACGCAAACTCGCAGTCTCCGACGGCACAGCCGGCATCGAATACCGGCACATCGACTGCTGAATTGCCGTCTGGTCCAGGCAAAAATCCGCTCAGCGTCGGCGATATGGCGATGTTCGTTTTCAAGCCGGCGCCCGCTGAGTTGCCGACGTTCGCGTTCCAGAGCGATGGCGGGAAAGAGATGACGTTCGCGGACCTCAAGGGGAAAGTCGTCCTGGTTAATCTGTGGGCGACGTGGTGTGCGCCTTGCCGCAAGGAAATGCCGGACCTGAATGAGCTTCAGCAAAAGCTCGGCAGCGACGACTTTGAAGTGGTGGCGATCAGCCTGGATCGCGGCACCGCTGACAAGCCCAAAGCCTTCCTGGATCGTATTGGTGTGAAATCACTCGCTTTTTACCATGATCCAACGTCACGGCTTGGGGTCAAGTTGAAGACAATCGGCATGCCGGCGACATTGTTGTTGGACCGCCAGGGCCGCGAGATCGGCCGCCTCGTCGGCCCGGCCAAATGGGCCGGTCAGGATGCAATCCGGCTCATCCGTGCGGCAATCACCGCATCCGGTTGATACGAACTGTTACACTGTGGCCCCGTTTTAGCTCCATTAATACTGAGACTGCACAGTCGATTCGGTGTTTTGCCGAACTGTCAGGGGGGCTGCGATGTCTTTCGTGTTCCGTATTCTGGCGCTGCTGATCCTCGCAGCGCCCTTTGCCATAGCCTCTGGCTCGGCGAGCGCAGAGTCGGATTCTGACGGCGGCGCCAAGCCAACGCTGAACGGTATCAAGATTCTGAACAGGGACTCGTCATCCACGGGCAAGTCGAACAAGCGCAACTCGAACAACGGCAAATCGAAGCCCAAACCCAAATCCAGTGCCCGCAAATCGGACGGCAAAGGCCGCAAAAAGCCAATTGCCGATCCTTATGCGCCGGCCAAGCGACCGAAGGCGCGCAAGGCAACGGCCGCAAAGAAGAAAGATCGGACCGCACCGGCCAAGAAACGAGCCAACGCCACCAAGAACAAGCGCCCGAACGCCAAGGCCGAACGGCGGCCGCAGACGAAGCGCCAGACTGCCAGAACGCCAAAGCCCAAACGCGACACCGACAGGAACCGGCGCAGATCGTCCCGATCAGCAGACTCTGATCCGTGGCGGACGCGGCGAACCGATCGCAACGACCGTTGGCGCGAAGCCGGCCGCGACCGGAGATACTATGATGATGATCCGCCAATCGACGGTTGGGACGCGCGACCAGGCTACGACGACGAGTATTTCGACCCCGAAGAGTTGGGCGAGCCCCTACCGTCACGCGGACGATACAGCGACTATGCGCGCCGCTGGGAAGGACGACCGGCCCGCCGCTCTAACCGTTCCCGCAGCAATCCGCGCCGTCACTGTCGTCGGTTGACGTTGGCCTGCGAAGAAGGGATCCGCTGGGCGTGTCGACGCTGGGTCGAGGCGTGCGGTTGATCTGAGACTTCATCTGAAACTCGATCTGATCTGACTGGGCCCAGTCATCCGGTGAGACGGGGCTGCGGCCCGCCAGGCTCGCCAGATCGATCAACATTGCTTGCGGAACAGGACAGCTACTGCGGCTCCAGCCGACCATGCACGGTCACGCCGCCATCAGATTGCAGGCTGGCGACGATGATGGCACCAGACGTCGTGAACCGGCCGGTCAAAGCACTCACGTTGACCTGGTGCGTGACGAGGACCAACGGCGCGCGTGACGTCCTGGCCGTCAGCCACTGTCGCAAGGTGCGTGTTTGCGGTTCGCGATTTGCCATGTCCTGAAAGAACGAGTTCAGCGCCGAAAGTACGGTGACCGGACCAAGCTTCAGCAACCGCGCCGTGTCCTGGCACCGGCACCACGCACTCGACATCACATCAGCGGTTTCGAGGCCGAGGCTGCGCAGGCGCGCTCCAATCGCTGTCGCCTGAGTGCGACCGGTTGCAGACAGGTTGCGCTGCGTCTTGCAGTCGTTCACGTCGAAGTTTGCGGGATCGCCCGTTCCCGGTGCAAGCGCATGGCGCATAATCGCGAAGGCCTGCCCCGTGCGAACAAGATCGATCAGCCGCTTTTCGTCTTCGGCCGCGTGCGCACCCCACGCGTTCAACCCGAATAGGAGAACGGCGAGGCCAGCCAGCCACCGGGTGGATGATCGTTTCATGCCGTACGTCGCCAAACTGTTTCGCTCGCCCATGACATTCACGCCTCCTGCCGCCTCATCCCGAAAGACGCATTGCCGAACCTGATCAAGCTTCCGAGTGAGCGAAGTGTCGCGTGCGGTTCAGGACGGTGTTGCGGCCACGCCCTGGCGCTTGCGGCACGGTGCGAACAGGCAAGCCAGTGCGAGGATGACGCCAGAGACGGTTGCGATCATACCCGCGGCGCTGACGGCATTCTGCGCCCCAAACCACAGCGGACCATAACCGGCGAAGATATAGCCGAGTACAGCCGAGACCGTTGCGAAAACGACGCTCCACGCAATCTGGACTTCCAACCGGTTGGTCATCAAACGTGCGGCGGCCGGTGGGCAAATGAACATGGCAATCACGATAATCGAGCCCACAGCCTCGAACGCTGCAACCGCAGCCAATGCGGCAACCACAACAAGGGCGAAACTCAACGTGGCGGTTGGAATGCCAATCGTTGCCGCAAACCCGCTATCAAACGTCGAGATCTTGAGCGGACGCCACAGCACTATCGTGAAGCCGATCACGACAAGGGTCACAACCGTGATGCGGACAAGCTCCGGCGGCAGTTCGGCCAACGCGGCTGGATCCAGCACCGAGTGCCAGCCTTCGGCTGACAGCCAGATCAGGCTTTCGAGATTACCCATCAAGGCGTGCTCGACATCGAGGTGGACAGAGCTGGTATCGGACTGCTCGAGCACCAGGACACCGGCCGCAAACAAACTAGTGAACGTCACGCCCATGGCCGCGCCGGGCTCGATCCGGCCGAGCCGTTTGATGACCTCGATCATGACGACGGCGACAATCGCCGCCCCGGCCGCACCGATCACCATCGGCACGCTGCTTACGGTGCCCGTCACCAGAAACGCGACCACGATACCAGGCAGCACGACGTGGCTGATTGCGTCGCCGAGCAGCGCCTGCTGCCGCAAGATCAGGAAGTTGCCTGGGAGTGCGCATGCGATCGAGGCCAACACACCAATCACGATTGGAACCAGACTGAGCTGAACGAATTCGACGGACATGCTCTAAACTCCAACCGGTGGGCCGATCTGGCGATCGACTTCGGCGATTTCGTCGGGTGTGAGCACGGCTTCGATCGGGGTCAGTCCGTCGTAGCGTCCTGCAATTGCCAGATCCTGGTGCAGCGTGCGGACGACTTCCCAGCGCTTCTCATCGCGGAGTGCTTTCGCGGCCTGAGCGCGGCCTGCATCGGTCGCGACACCATCGGGTCGGACGAGATCGGCGCGCTGCAGAACCGTCATCGTCAAGCGATCGAAAATCGGCTCGCCCCGCGCCAGAGCAAGAAGGCCCTGGCGACGGTGCACCTGAAGCTGGAACTGCCGGTGGCGCCAGACCGACGCGACAACACCACGGGCGGGTGCAAACATCAGAGATGCGAGAAACAGCGCAAAGCTGACCAGGACGATAATGGGCCCGGTCGGCAGAGCCGGCGCCGAGGCCGAAATGGCTGTGCCAATGTAACCCGACAGCGCGCCGAATAGACCAGCCATCCAAACGACGTGATTTGTCTGGTCGGTCCAGAACCGCGCTGTCACCGGCGGTATGATAAGCAATGCGACAATCAGAATGAGACCAACGATCTTCAGCCCGATCACCGTGACGGCCATGACCAGTGCCATCATGGCCAAGTCGGTCCACCGCACATTGATGCCGGAGGCTGCTGCAAATTCCGGATCGAAGGAGACGATCGTAAGCGGACGGCGCAGGGCGAATACGGTGGCGACCGTGACGGCGCCGCCAACTGCGATCACGAGAGCATCGTCGAACAACATGCCGGCTGTTGAGCCGAGCAATACGCTTTCAAGCCCGGCCTGCCTGCCCGACGTCATCGTCTGAACGACAGTGAGCAGAACGACGCCGAAGCCAAAGAAAACCGACAGAACGGCACCAATTGCTGCGTCTTCCGACAGGCGCGTCTGGCGCGCCGTCCACTCGACCAGCCACAACCCGATACCGGCTGTGATTGCTGAACCGACGAGTAGTCCCATGGTGTATCGGCCGTCGCCGCCAAGGGCTACCATGACAATGAATGCCAGGCCGACGCCGGGCAGCGTTGCGTGCGCCACGGCGTCGGAGACCAAAGCTCGCTTTCTGAGAAACAGAAATGTCCCGGCACTGCCTGCAGCAAGTCCAAGAAGGCAGGCGCCGATCGTCACCAAAGTCGCATTATAGCCGGACTGTAAGAGCAGAGGCTCAAGGACTTGCCACATGGATTAGGCTACCGGCAGCCGCAGCTGGTCAATCTGTACCGTTGCCAGACGCCCACCGTAGGTCGCCTGTAACGACTCCGCAGTAAACGCCGTTTCAACGGGCCCTTCGGCGATTTTCCGCACGTTGATCATCAGGACGTGGTCGAAGTAACCGGTAACCGTCGTGAGATCGTGATGCACGCAGACAACCGTTTTTCCGCTCGCCTTCAACGCTTTCAGAACATCAACGATGGCCTTCTCCGTGGCCGCATCGACGCCCGCAAACGGTTCGTCGAGCAGATACAGCTCTGCATCCTGCGCCAACGCACGCGCGAGAAACACACGCTGTTGCTGTCCACCCGAGAGCTGCACGACCTGACGCGTTGCAAAGTCCACCATGCCAACCCGACGCAAGCAGTCCAATGCGCGTTTGCGATGCTCTCGCCCAATAAAGTTCAACAGTCCGACGTCCCGATACAGCCCCATCATTACGACATCGATGACACGCGTCGGAAAATCCCAGTCGACGCTGGCACGCTGGGGAACGTAGGCAATCTTGTTCCGCGCTTGCGCCACTGGCTGACCAAAGACCTGCGTCGTGCCTGACAGGCGAGGAATGATGCCAAGTACGGCCTTCAACAGGGTCGACTTCCCGGCGCCGTTAGGTCCGATAATGGCCGTCATACTGCCAACCGGCACGTTCGCATCAATCGAGAACACCGCCGGCGTTTGTCCGTAAGACACGGTCAAACCTTGCACATCCAGCGCAATGGCCGCGCTGTCGGGTGCTTTGGCTGCCTTGCCGTCAGCCGTTACCAGCTGGATCGGAGCGACTGCTCGAAGAAATGTCATTGCAAGAGCCCTCTCAACGCTTAGCGCCTAAACGGCCGGACATGCCACGTTGCGCTGCGTCACCGCCAAGCGCGCGTGCGATCGTGGTGGCGTTGTGGTCGATCATGCCGAGATAGGTGCCTTCATACGTGCCGGGTTCACCCATCGCGTCGGAGTACAGCTCGCCACCGATCACAACTTCATGCCCACGGGCCGCTGCACCTTCGATCAGCGCGCGAATGTTGCGATCCGACACGGACGTTTCGACGAACACGGCCCGGACATTTCGCGAAACGAGCAGATTGACGAGATCGGAGATACGCTTCAGGCCGGCTTCGCTCTCGGTCGAGATTCCCTGGATGCCGATCACCTCGAATCCATAGGCCGTGCCGAAGTAGTTGAACGCATCGTGCGCCGTCAGAAGAACGCGACTGTCCACCGGCACGGTCGCAAGGACGCTCTGCGCGTAGGTCGCGAGCTTTGCGACATCGTCAAGATGACGTTCGGCGTTCGCCGAAAAGACGTCCTTCGAGCCTGGTCTGACACTGATGAGTGCGTCGCGGACCGCAATGATCACCTTCGACCACAGATTTGGATTCATCCAGACGTGGGGGTCGAACTTGTTGTCGTAGTCGTCGTGCGCGAGCAAGAGGCTTTTGGGGAGAGCCTCGCCGACGGCCACGACAGCCCCCGACGGCTTCTGCTGTGCCAACTGGCGCAGAAAGACCTCCATTTGCGCCTCAAGGTACAGGCCGTGCCACAGCACGACATCCGCCTGAGTTAGCGCGACGATGTCCGTGCGCGTTTGCCGATACGCATGTGGATCAACGCCGGGCCCCATGAGGGCTTTCACATCGACGGCATCGCCGCCAACGCGCACCGCAGCGTCCGCAATCATGCCGGTCGTGGCAACGACGCGGATTTTGGCGCCATCAGATGCGTTGGCGACCATCGGAGTCGCTAGAACAGCAATTGCCGAAACTGCTGCGACAACCCAGCTTAGAAAGACTGTCATTTTACGTCTCTCGCCTCACGTCTCTCACCAGTTCAACCCAAAGCCACTTGCGACTATGGGATGGTAAAAACAATATGTAAGCACTGAACTCGAATGCAAGCGCTAATCAATATTAGTATAGGCTAACTTTTGGGTCAAGGCCGATTCGCGCTATAGGGCGCATACAGGCGCAGCGCGCTGTCGGAGATACGTCCATGAGCGACCAAAGACTCTCGGCTGAAGCTCGCCGTCACGCGGCACGATTCCAGCGTGTGCGCGATGCACATCAGACCGAGCTGGCCGAGGACTACGTTGAGTTGATCGCAAAACTCATCGAGGAAACGGGTGAGGCACGGCTCGTCGACCTGGCGGATTGGCTTGGTGTGACCAAAGCCACGGTCAACAACACGATTCAGCGTCTTCAACGCGACGGCCTCGTCACCAGCAAGCCGTATCGCTCGATCTTTCTGACGGCTGAAGGTGAGGCACTCGCCCAGATGTCACGCGAGCGCCATCGCACCGTACGGGATTTCCTGATCGCACTTGGTGTTGATCCGCAAACGGCGGATGCAGATGCCGAGGGCATAGAGCATCACGTCAGCCAAGTGACGCTCGACAAATTCAAAGAGTTCTTGGAGCGGACGTAGGCAGCGCCCACCCCCGGCGCCGGCGACGTCATTCCGCCTATGGCAGACGTGGTCTACCCCGGTCGCGCAACGTCCCGCAGACTCGCAGCGGGACGTTGGGGCGGATACTGAATGGCGAACATTGCGCCAGATGATTCCAGCGTCCGAAACCCTGTCCTACCCAAGTTCGCCGTCTAAACCGGCCCGGATCAGCACTCTCGTATTCTCCACTCCGTAGAGCTGGATGAATGAGCCGAAGCGGGGCCCCTGACTTTGCCCGAGCAGGACCTCATAGATCGCACGAAACCAGTCGCGCAGGTTCTCAGCAAAGCCGTTTGCCTTTCCGGTTTCGTAGACAATCGTCTGCAGATCTTCACCGCTGGCATCGGCCGAGGCGCTGGCAAGTGACGCGTACAGCGCTTCGAGTGCAGCGCGTTCGGCATCTGTTGGAGCGCGATACGTCTTCGTCGGAAGGACAAAGTCGCGATAGTACGTGACGGCATACTCGGCCAGATGATCGAGTATCGGGTGCGACGCCGCATTCGCTCCAGGCGCGTAGCGCTGGATGAAACCCCATAGGGTTGCCTTGTCTGACGCATTGGATGCTGAAACCAGGTTCAGCATCAGCGCAAACGTGATCGGCGCCTCTGCCGCAGGCGGTTCTCCGGCGTGAATGTGCCAGACCGGATTGTCGAGCTGCTTGGCCGCATCTTCGGCGCCGTGCTTCGAGAGAAACATCAGGTACTCATCCACGGCTTTCGGGATAACGTCGAAGTACAGCTTTTTAGCCGACTTCGGCTTCTGAAACATATACAGAGACAGGCTTTCCGGGCTGGCGTAGGTCAACCACTCATCGATGGTGATGCCATTGCCTTTGGACTTCGAGATCTTTTCGCCGTTCTCGTCGAGGAACAACTCATAGTTGAAGCCCTCCGGCGGGGTGCCGCCCATCGCCTTGCAGATCTTCGACGACAAAATGACTGAGTCGATCAGATCCTTGCCGGCCATCTCATAATCGACGCCAAGTGCCGTCCAGCGCATGGCCCAATCGGCCTTCCACTGACACTTCACGCGACCGCCGGTGACAGGCGTTGTCATCTCCTCGTTCGTATCCGGGTCGACATAGGTCACGGTGCCGGCTGCGACGTCCCGCGCAACCATCGGCACCTGAAGGACCTTGCCAGTCCGCGGACAGACCGGAAGAAACGGTGAATAGGTGGCCTGACGCTCGGCGCCGAGGGTCGGCAGAATGATATCCATGACCTTGTCGTAAACCGCGAGCATCTTGAGCAAGGTCGCGTCCATCATGCCGGAGCGGTAGCACTCCGTCGCCGAGTAGAACTCGTAGTCAAACCCGAAGCGATCCAGGAAACGGCGCAGACGCGCATTGTTATGGGCGGCAAAACTCTCGTACTCATTCGAGAACGGGTCCGGCACGGCAGATAGCGGCTTATCCAGATGGGCCGCCAACATCTCCTGATTGGGGACATTCGCCGGCACCTTGCGCAACCCGTCCATGTCATCGGAAAAGCAGATCAGACGCGTCTCGCGCTTGCCGCCCGTCAACACATGAAAGGCGTGCCGGACCATGGACGTGCGGGCCACTTCGCCGAACGTGCCAATATGTGGCAACCCGGACGGGCCGTAGCCCGTTTCAAAGATCACGGTCTTGGTGCCTTCGGGATCGATCCGTTCGAGCCGTTTGATCAGACGCCGCGCCTCTTCAAACGGCCAGGCGCGGGCATTGGTTGCCAATTCCGAAAGCTCTGAAGTGATCACATCTTGTGGCATGGGCGAAATGGGTCCACGGCTGGTGCGGCAATAGCGAATACGGTATTCCCGAGGCTGCCCGACGGTTTCCAATATGTAAGGCGAAATGGCAAGGCTAGCTGGGATAGCCTGGGCGCGGCCGGCCGGTTTCGGACGTATGTATGACCGGATCATTCCAATAGGGACAGACCATGCAGACGCAAATCCTACAGCCTGAACAGGCCATGATCTACGCCATGATCACGATGTCGGCTGTTGACAGTACGATGTCGGATGTAGAGCTCAGACGCATTGGCACCATGGTGCGCGAGCTGCCGCCCTTCCGCGACTTCGATGAAGAACAGCTGATTGTCGAAGCAAAAGGGTGCCAGAAAGTTGTGTCCGCACCGGACGGGCTTGTGCGCGTGCTCGACTTGATCGAAGCGTCGTTACCTGATCATCTACGGGAAACCGCTTACGTTCTTGCCGCAGAGGTCGCCGTGTCTGACCACAAGCTGCGGCCGGAAGAGCGGCGGTTTCTTGATTTGCTTGCCGGCCGACTGGGTATTGGGCGGCTGGTTGCCGCTGCACTGGAGCGGGGGGCTCAGGCCCGGCATCGTAAGATTGCCGGATAGCGCGCGAGGGAACCGTCATGGCGGTGGTCGAGGAAAAGTCAGGCGTGATACCGCAAGCCAGCGACAAGCTGCACTTTCTGTTCCTGAACATCGGCCACTTTCTCGACCATCTCTTCACGCTGATTTTTGCGACGGTTGCGGCTTTGGCGCTCACGCGTGAATGGGGCTTGAGCTACGCAGAACTCATTCCATATGCGACGCCGGGATTCATTGCGTTTGGCGTCTTCTCTCTGCCAGCGGGTTGGCTGGCCGACCGCTGGAGCCGCGAAGGCATGATCGCCGTGTTCTTTGTCGGCATCGGCCTCGCTGCGCTGGCGACGAGCTTTGCGACCACGCCACTCGAAATCGCGATCGGGCTGTTTGTCGTCGGCATATTCGCGGCGATCTATCATCCGGTTGCGCTCGCATTGGTCGCGCGGCAACAAGCCGGCATGGGCATGGCCATCGCGATCAACGGCGTGTGGGGCAATCTCGGTGTCGCCAGCGCCGCCCTGATCAGCGGCTTTCTCATCGACCTTGCAGGCTGGCAATGGGCATTCATTGTTCCCGGCGTCATCTCCATCGCCTGCGGCGTGATTTACGTTTGGGCTTTTCACGATCGCATTCCGGCGACGTTGCGCGCCAGGGCTCCGGCGCAAACGGCCCAGGGCTCCATCCGGACACAACTCGCTCCGGATACCCGCACCCTCCTGATCCGGATCACGTTGATCATCTTCTTTACGACCGCCGTCGGGAGCCTGATCTTCCAGGCGACCACGTTTGCCCTGCCGAAAGTTTTCGAAGAGCGCCTCGATGGATTGGCTGTTTCCGCGACGCTGATTGGTTGGTTGGCGTTTGTCGTGTTCGCGGTCGCATCGATGGCGCAATTGATCATTGGCAGCCTGCTGGATCGCCTTGGACCACGAACGGTGTTTCTCGGCGTTGCAACGATCCAGATCGTCTTCTTTGCGCTGATGCCGGGATTAACCGATGAGATGGCCATCGCGGTCGCGCTCGGGTTCATGCTCGGTGCGTTTGGGCAGATCCCAATCAACGACTACATGATCGGCCGCATGGCGAAGTCAGAGCTGCGCGCGTCGATTTATGGCGCACGCTACGTCGTGACATTCGTGGTGCTGGGTCTCACGCTGCCGCTGATCGCCTGGGTTCATGCCAATTGGGGCTTTGATACCCTCTTTGTGGGGCTGGCGTTTGCTGCGTGTGCGCTGTTCGCGGCGGTTTCACTGCTGCCGTCGAAATTGCCGTCGGCTGAACCTGCAGGCGCCTAAGTCACGTCCGCTAAGGTCAGCGGATCGCGCATCATCAAACTATGCCGCTCACTGGCCAACGCGCTGCGCAAACTCAGCGGTTGCGGATGCGGCGGCTTTGATGTTTCCGGTTTTCGTGAAACCCGAACGGCCGCGCGGGCCGAAGTCGTGATCGCCGTCTCCGATCCAGTGCACAGAGATCGTTGATGAGAGGTCGTAACCCGCCACCTCGTCTCGAGACCCGAGTGGATCGCGCTCCCCCTGCAGGATCAACATCGGACAGACGGTCTCGCGGAGGTGGTCGGTCCGCAGAACCTCCGGCTTCGACTGCGGATGGAACGGATAGCCCAGGCATACCACGCCGGCGATCTGGCCTGCGGCAAACGCCTCGTCCGCGATCATGCTGGCAACGCGGCCGCCCATCGACTTGCCACCGATCAGTATGGCGGCATCATCACCGCATTGCTCTCGATAAGCGCGCAGCGTGGTGCGGTACTCGTCGCACAGCTGCGCAACGGGTGATGGCGGGCGCTTCTGACCGCCCGTCCGGCGTTGCGCCATATACGCGAACTCGAACCGGGCGACGGTCAGATTGTGCGCGCTTGCGTCGTTTGCAAACATATTCATAAACGGACTGTCCATTGGCGCTCCGGCCCCGTGCGCGAGGAGGATGTGAAGGTCCGGTCTCTGCGGACCAGAATCCGTCCGTTCGGAAATCAGGAATGCGGTCATGATGCGATCGTGACGCTCGAGTTCAAGTCTGCTGATAGCGAAACAACGTCAGAGTTTGCGTTCTACAAGAACAATTCTTGCTGTGATGCGCAACGACATCGCGTTCGCCTCGCTCTAGCTTGCTTGCGCTCACGGCTATTCCTCGCTTCGCTCAGGCCTCCGCGGGGGCGGCGCAACGCGCCGGGCCGCAGTCGCGGCCTGAAACTGGGCTCGACGGATGGTCAGCGCTGGTTGTTGATCGCTCACGGGCTGGGATCATCCTACCAGGATAGCCAGCGCTCGAGCCGCGAGCCTGCGAGCGTGCGAACAGCGCAACGTAAAGACTCTCGC
>JBCDAH010000012.1:0-50201 GCA_039186015.1 Pseudomonadota bacterium | reverse complement strand
GCGTTTGCGCTCATAGTCGACGATCGAAACATCGATCCGGCCTTGCAGCAAGGCTCCCGCACGGACACCGGAACCCGGCACGTAACTCACCGAGGAAAACTTGACGCCGTTCTTTTTGGCCATCCACTGCATGATGGCCTCAGTCCCGGATCCGCGCCCGTGCACAGCCACGTTTGCGCCGTTCAGGTCTTTCCACGTCTTATACTTCTCGCAGTTAACGACCGGATAGAAGCGCAGCATCGAGAGCTGGTAGAACATCCGGATTGGCGCCTTGACCCGCTGGATCAGTGCATATGGCGTGCCGACACCAATATCGGCGTCGCCGCTGACGACGGCTTGTGCCGCCAGGTCTTCGGATTTGAGAAAGACGGTCTTGACCTTGACACCGCGCTCTTTCGCACGCGCAACCGCGACCATAAAGTTGGTCATTTCACCGCCCGGCACGTCGCCGAACGCAACGGTCATCGACCCCTTATCCTGCGCCACTGCCGGACTTGCGGCAACGGCAGCCAGAGCCACTGTCGCAAATGCGGACATCACCGTCCGTGACCTTAAAATACTCACCATCCTGTCAACCTCCCATGTTGCTTTGGATGAATCGCGCGTGTTTCGCGCTTTATTGGGCGCTGGTTTCGCGCCATCAGGCAGCCGGCCCTATCCAGTCACGACCGCAAGCTCGTCCACGTTCTTGACGGGATTGCGCAACACGCCAATCCCTTCGACTTCACACGTCACCTCGTCACCGTGCTGGAGAAACTGCGGCGGCTCCATCGCGTATCCGACACCGGATGGCGTACCCGTCGCGATCAAGTCACCCGGCTCGAGCGTCATGCCGCGCGAGAGCGCTGCGATCTGCTCGGGGATCGAGAAAATCATGTCGCGGGTATTGCCGTCCTGGCGGATTTCGCCGTTCACAGTCAGCGCAATCCTGAGGTCATCGACATCCGCGATTTCATCGCGCGTCACAATATAGGGGCCCATTGGACAGCTTCCGTCCAAGCCTTTCCCTTTGAAGTATTGGCCGCCGTGCTGACGTTGAATGTCTCGTGCGCTGATATCGTTTATAATTGTAAAGCCGAAGATATAGTCCAGTGCATCTCCGGCTGGGATGTTCCGACCGCGCCGACCAATCACCACCGCAAGTTCAACTTCGTAGTCGAGCTTCTCGGTGACGTCCGGCTGCCGCAGAATGGCCTCGTCTGGACCGATGACAGCGGTCGGCGGCTTGGTAAAGAATACAGGGCTCTCCGGTACGACGTCGGCAATGCCTTGCGCGACACTGCCCTCCGAAATGTGTGCGCGATAATTCTTACCGACGCAGAACACATTCTTGGCAGGCCTTGGGATCGGCGCGAGCAGTTCTGCGGTCTTGGGCACAACATGCGGTGCGAGCGCAGGATGATCGGCGTACTCGATCAATCTCCGGCACACCGTCAACATCGGCAAGCCACCCTGGACAATGTCCAAAACGCGCGTTGGTAGCTTCGTGCTCGAGGGTAAAAGAGCGGCCTCAATCGCCGCAGCCCCGCCTACTGGAATATCCAGCAACCGATCGTCGGCCAGTGCTATCGCAGGGACGGCCTGTTTCCCGGATTGGAAGGTCGCGAAACGCATTAATCCCACTCCTCACCACAAGCGGATTCGCTACGCGAACGCCACCAATTTGAAATTGGTTCCGACATGCCAAGCTTTGCCGCCAAGCAGATATCGAAGTATCGTGGTTTTCAGCGGGATTTGAACCTACATTCTTCAACCAATCTCAAGATTGGTTTGCAGCAAGAGGTCCAAATAGCATGGACCAGACAGAAGACGATACCGTGCTTGAGGCGCTCCGGAGCTACATCAGCAAAAAAAAATTAGCGTTGAACGCAAAGCTGCCGGTCGAGCGTCACCTTGCGGAGGAGCTTGGCGTCACACGCGCCCAACTCCGCAAAGCGCTCGCCGTGCTCGAAGGCGAGGGCATGATCTGGCGGCATGTCGGCCGGGGCACGTTCGTCGGACCGCGCTCAGTCCTCAATATTGCCGACGTCAACTATCTCACCGACCACACCAATCCCCGCGAAGTCATGGAAGCGCGGCTGGCCATCGAACCGCAACTCGCCCGTCTCGCGTCCATTCACGGGAACGACGTCGAGTTTAAGGAGATTGCACGGTGTCATCGCTTCTGCTGCGAATCCAGCGACTGGCGCACCTATGAAATGTGGGACATGAGCCTCCATCGGGCCATTGCGCTCGCGACGCAGAACAAGCTTCTCATTCATCTCTTCGAGACACTGAACCTGGTACGGCGCGCAACCGTTTGGGAGCAGTCCCGCGCGTCGAAGGGACCATCCGCGGACTATGTCAGCTTTCGGGAGCATGGCGCCGTGGTCGACGCAATCGTCAATCGCGACGCAGACGCCGCCGCGGTCTTAATGCAGCGGCACTTGTCGACCGTCCGCAACCGCTTGCAGCAACTCATGGATCCGTGACGTCTGCACTTTGGTCGCAGACAATGCCAAACACCGACTGCCGCACGATGATAGCCCTGGCCTGACGTATGAAACGCGCGTCCGTGCGCGCGCGCTTGAGGTGACGACCGCGTACTTGATCGGCGACGGACACCCTATCGAACGCGCCGCGCAGAACCGCGACGCGCTCTAACTTGTACGGCCAAGGCCCGCGGCCTCAGTTGCTGGGTGATGGCGTATCACGAACCCATGTGTTGCCCCGCTGGTGGGTCACTTCAAATGTAAAGTCCGTAACCTTCCAGCCATCCGGTGTTCGCTGCAGCTTGTGTGTGTAGTTGCCCCAGACCTCCCACAGCGGATCGCCTTTGCCTTCCATTCTGTTCCAGGCGTAGCCCTGGGAGTATATGACGGCGGTGTCGCCGTTGATCGTTACGAGGCCATGGCCGCGTTGATGATGGCTTTGCTTCTTGGGCCCGAGATTTGTCGACCAAGCCTTGATCAAATCATCGGCCTTGATGGTCGCCGGCGGCTGCCCGCTTAAGCTTGAGAAGTCGACCCGGATCGTATCTGCAAAGAACGATCGCGCGCGCACCCAATCCTTCCGATCCACGGCAATCTCGATTTCGGTCGGCACGCGCTGGATGGCAAGTTCGTCTGCCGCGCGCGCCGCACTAGTGCCGGCCTCAGCGCGCGCGAAGCTCGGTGATGTGGCGAGGAGTGACGCCGATACGAGGGCAACAAGAAGCGCTTTCATTTTGGCCTCCATGGACATGAAATGATCGTTGCAGATGCTCAACCTGGCAGGTAGTAGCCGTCGACTTTCATCACCTCGCCGGTGACGAAAGAGGCCTCGTCCGACGCCAGCCACAAAACAGCCTTTGCAACCTCGTGAGACGACCCCGTGCGGTTCATGGCGTGCAGGCTTGCGAACGACTTGATCTCGTCCTGTGTCAAGTCCTTTCCGGTTATGGCTTTCATGAAGCCTGTGTCCGTGATGGCGCCAGGTGCCACGGCATTAACTCGGATCTTCTTCGGCGCCAGCTCCATCGCCACAGACTTGGTCATGCCCGACACCGCCCATTTGGACGCCGCATAGGCCGCCGCACCCCCAAATCCCTTTAGCCCGACGATCGAAGACGTATTGACGATAACGCCACCGCCCTGGCGTTCCATCTGAGCCGCCTCATAGACCATGGCGAAATACGCGCCGCGCGTGTTGGTCGCGAAGATGTTGTCGAACTCATCTGCCGTATCGTCGGATGTTGTCCCGAAGGCCTGCCCAATGCCGGCATTGTTAAACGCAACATCGAGACGCCCGAAACGCGCAATCGTTTTATCGATGAAGGCCTTGAGCTGGTCGAGCTCGCGGACGTCTGCCGGAATGTACAGGGCTTCGCCGCCGCGCGATGCGATCCCGGTCTCCACTTCGCGCCCGAGGGCCTCGCGACGGCCGCAAAACGCAACCTTGGCGCCTTCCGCCGCGAAGGCCTCCGCCGTGACGCGGCCAATGCCCGACGTCGCGCCTGTTATGAGAACAGTTTTGCCATTGAACCGGCCACGTCCACCTTCCGCCGCAGCGGTGGCCGTTGTGGTCGCAATCGCGCCAGCTGCAGCTGTCGCCACGGCAGTCACACCGCCTAACACGCTTCGCCGCGTCAGTTTGTTTTCGTGATCATCCGTCATGTTCGCCTCCGTCCAGCTTGTCGTCTGATGGCAGGATCATGTCTGGTCCCGCCGCCGGTCGATTGAACGGACGTGCGAAGCTTTTGAAGCATTCTGCTGTTTACCAGCACAGTCGACTGACAGTCCGGAAACGATCTCCCCACGGCATGTGCACAATCGTCGACGCAAAAAGGCCGCCCGCGTCGGGGCGACCTCGAACGGCCTCATGATGGAATTACGTTTGACGATCAGGTGCTGATCTCGTCAGATGCAGCGGTTGCACGGTGCGATGCACACGAAGCAAACCGGAACAAGCCAAACAACGAAATCGTCCCAGCATCCGGATCCGAATGAGCGACAGTTGAGAATTCGGCAGGTGCCATAGTCGATACCAACCCGACAGGCGCCGAGCCCGCTGCACCAACGCTGGACTGCACGACAACGATCGCCAACACGGCAAGTGTCGTCAATAGCCCATTAACGTGACCGTTGCGTCGCATGCGGGTGATCAGCGTGTTCATGAGTGGCTCCATCGGTTCGCATCATGACCACACTTTGCACCTCCAACGCTCGCAGCGATTGACGAGAAGCACTTCCTTTTTGAAGGATCTGACTGGTTTACATAACCTGCCGGTTGCGAGGGATCTGGTAGGCCGCCGCCCACAGGAACGCCGAGCAGGACGGCGCGGCGCAGTCAGGCGCCGTCAAATGCAGCGCGCAATCGCGCGTCGTGAGGTCTACGCTATGCTAACCCTTGCGCAGTGCGCCAGGCCTTCGGCGTCGAACCGGCGGACTGCTTGAACACACGCGAAAAATGCGCCTGATCCGCGAAACCGCAACTGAGCGCAACATCGATCAGAGCGCGGTTGGGATCAGCCAACATCTTCTTGGCCTGCTCGACACGGTAGCTGAGCACGAACTGCATCGGGCTTTGGCCGATCGTCTGTTTGAACAGCCGAGAGAAGTGCGACGGGCTCAGGCCGGCTTCTTTTGCCAGAGTGTCGAGCGTGACGGATTTCCCGAAATTCTCCGACACATAATCGAGCACGCGCTTGTAGTGTCGCGACGTGAACCCTTTCGCTAACTCCGGCAATTCGTCACGGTCACCATACTTCTGAAGTAGCTTGATTAGGAAGACGCGCGCAAGTGACTCAAACATCAACTCGGATCCGACGTCGCGCGTCTCAAGCGCGTCCTTGAGAAGCCATCCCGCCTGACAGATGTCCGCATCCGTAAACTGCGGCAAGTCCTGTAGTTGACGCGTTGTGAGCAGAAGCCCCAGTTCGCTCTGCGCAAAACGCTCCAGTTTGTCGGGCTCAAGCGTGACAACAATCACTTTCGACTTGGCGTGCCAGCGCCATCCCGATCGTATGCCGGCGGGCGTCACGACAATCTCGTCCTTATGGTAGGTAAAATCGCGGTGTTCGCCGTCGCGCCAGTTCTCTACGCGGTGCGGTTCTGCACGGTAGTTGAGCAGTATATGGTGCTGGGCGTAGACCCGCTCGGGCATCGTTCCGGGCTGCGCCTCGAAGTACTCAAGAGTGAGGAGGTCGCTCGCGGACGTTCGCACCAGGCGCGTGCTTTCAAGCAGCGGCGGCTCTGGATAGATGTCTTGGTAACGATCCGGCATCGAGCCCGTCCCACACGCCTGTCCGATCGATTACGTTGCGCCGGATACCACGGATGACAATGGCCGCCGGTCTTGTGCAACGTGCTGCCCATCATGTGGATCTGCCGGCTGCGAGCGCAAGAGAAAGCAGCTCCGGATCAACGCAAAGACGGCACGACCAACGCGCCCCGATCACACGTCTGCGCAAAGTCCGCAAACCAAATCAAGCCAACCACCGCCAGTCCCAACATGATGTGAGGGTCTCGACAGGGAGCCAGGAATGAAAATCGTGCAACGGGCCATATGGTTTATAGAAAGCCATCTTGCCGATCCGATCGGGCTTGACGCTGTTGCCGCAGCGAGTGGCGCGTCACGATTTCATCTCTCTCGCAGCTTCGCTCATGTGGTCGGCCAATCCGTGTCGTCCTACATGCGGTCGCGCCGTCTGTCAGAGGCTGCGAAACTGCTCGCCGACGGGAACGCGGACATCCTCAACGTCGCGCTCAGCCTCGGCTACGGCTCTCACGAGGCCTTCACCCGTGCGTTTCACGCACAATTCGGTGTTTTGCCGACACACGTCAGAACGCAACGCACCTGCGCAGCCATCACACTACGGGAGCCATTCCTCGTGCCAACAGATACCACCGCATATCTCGACGAACCCAGCTATCGCAACGAAGGACCGCTGCTTCTTGCCGGCATCAGAGAGTTTCGCACATTCGAAGAGCGAGCCGGAATCCCAGATCAGTGGCGCCGCTTTGTTGCCGTCATGGGTGACATAGCCAATCAGAATGCGACTTCAACATTTGGTGTTTGCTTCGAACCTTCTCATGATGAAGAGGGCTTCGACTATATGGCTGCCGTGGCCGTCTCTTCTTTGGATGACTTGCCGGAGGGGTTGACGGGTGTGCGTTTGCCAAAGCGCCGCTATGCGGTTTTTCAACATAAGGATCACGTCTCGACAATCGGCGCGACCTGTGCTGCGATTTTCGGAGACTGGAAGCACGCGACAGCTGACACGCTGGAGACAAGTCCAACATCGATGATCGAGTGCTACGGCCGGTCGTTCGACCCAGCAACCGGACGCGGCGGGTTTGAAGTCTGGATTCCGATCCAGAGCGAAGCCAGCTCCTGACCATTCGACGATCGCTGCTGCGCGGTGCCCGGAACCCGCGCAGCCTTATGAACTCCGCAACCACGGATCTGAACCAGCACCCATCTCAGCCAAGGCATTGTGGCACGGACTTTGTGGCAAGACGTCAATCAATGCCCGCCGGCAGGTGGTCACCCCTGGCGCTTCCGACACTGTGCTGTTCGTTACGGCTTGAGTGCGACGGCGAGCACCTGCAGCACATGGGCGATGGCTTCGCGACGCGCTTGATAATGCGTGCCGACATGTGCCGTCCCGCGATTACCGGGTGTGAAAGCCAAGCTGTCGCGGACGCGCGTTCGACTATTCGGCGAGTCGAACCCGTGATAGGCGCCGTCATAAAGGACGATCGGTATCTGCCATCGTTTCGCCAATGCCACACAGGGCTCAGGCGGTGTCCAGTCATCCGCCGCGCCCATGAGAATCTGGAGCTTCGTGCGAACTGGGTCCGATACTTGCTCCAAGACACGACGGCAGCCCGGATAAAACGCAATGATCTGTCTGAGTTCGGCCCCGAAAGACTTCACGGAGGTACGCAGAGCGGTTGTCCCGCCGTTGGACCAACCGATGAGCGCAATGCGGTCACCGTTGACGCGCCGGTTTGTTCTCAGCCATCGAATTGTGCCTTCCACGTCGGCCAGCCGGTCCTTCTGCCGCACGGGCCGCGGTCGCACCTTGCATAGCGACCCGTATCCCCGGGACCCAAAACTGTCTGGAAACACCACATAGTAGCCGGCGTTGGCCAGTATCCGACCCCAGGCGCGGTGACGGGAACTGAGGCGATCCTCATCCCGCCGTAGAGGACCGCCACAGCCATGAAGTGCGATGACCGCCGGCGACCGCCCCTCTCGCCCGCGCGGCCGCATCACGTATCCCTCCAAGAGCGTCCCATCCGCTGAAGGAAACTCAACGTCTCGTGTTGCTTGTGCGTGCGCGCCGGTGCTCGTGGCGAGCAGCGCGAGCATAATAAGCAACTGGCAAGGTGTTCCGGCCTGCATGAGCGCTCCACTCCAACAAACATAGATGAACCAGAACCCTGGCCGACCCAATCCCTAGTTATCGTCCGTGCCAGCGGTCTGATTGACGAAAGCTCCGCCCGAATCTCCCACGCATTGCCGCATATAAGCAAGCCACTATTGATCAGCCAGATTTCGGCGGCAGG
This sequence comes from Pseudomonadota bacterium, assembly GCA_039186015.1. Lineage (GTDB taxonomy): Bacteria > Pseudomonadota > Alphaproteobacteria > Rhizobiales > Hyphomicrobiaceae > JBCBWG01. The sequence continues at coordinate 42,168 of JBCDAH010000012.1, read as the reverse complement.
ACGATAGCGCACCTTATTGCAGTCAGGGCGAATTGGGACGCACGCACTGCCTCTTCGCAAGGTGTTAAGAATGCGCTTACAGCTTGTGCGCGAGTCAACGGGTATCGCAAAACTACGCGAAACGTTTCGGACCAAATGAATGAACCAAGGCCATTGAAATACTCGGCGCCTGCTCGTTTGGCTCAACATTAAGATTATTCTGCTAAGACCTGTCTTTGGTATTGGCGCCAAAGACCGCAAGCCAAGGATCAGGGATTGCCCAAATGACCGCGCAGACTCATCAATCGTTTTTTCAGATGTATGGGGAAACGCTAACCGCGGACACCGTGGCTGCACCATCGACAGCCTTGCTTCATGCCGGCTCAACGCGGAACCTGGGCGACGCCGCCATCATGGCTGCCGTTGCCGAAATGTCGCCGGAGCGTCACGTCAGCGTCGCGCTTGGCGACAACAATCCAATCAACATCCCAGGCTTATCAGTCAGCAGCAATATCGGCGGATCCAAACGATACGTTTCCGTCGGTGGTGACATTTTTCACAATGACCGACCGTGGTTATGCACGCGCGCGTTTCTGGAGAGTGTTCGGCAGCTCAGCAAAAACGCAAACAAAACAATCGTATTCGGCCAAACGATACCGACGTCTTGCGGTTGGCTGGGCCTGCGACTTTTGACGACCGCATTACACCGCGCGCGCGCCGTTGTCGTGCGCGACAGGGAAAGCTACGGACTACTTCGGCGTTCTGGTATCGACGTCGATCTTGCGTTCGATGCTGCGTTTGGATTGACACCAACCGACAGCGCCATCGCGGTCGCCCGGACTCAATTCGCGGCGCTGAACGTGGATCCGAACCGAACGGTTCTGCTATCGGTCCGCTCCTGCGACACGATCCCCGGCCGGAGCGCAAACCTCTACTATGCTCGGATGGCGAGGCTGGCTGACCTCCTTGTCACGCGCGGCCATCAGGTCGTTGTACTCGTCCAATCCGCCGCCAACACCAACGACAGCGACTCGCAGATCGCCTATGCGCTAAAACGCGATGTTCCCGAAGTCCAGGTGATGGACCTGTTTGCCTATCCCGGAACATTTGACCGCGTCGCAGTTTTGATTGGCGTTATGGCAATTGCCAATATTGTTGTTTCCGCGCGTTATCATGGGGCCGTACTCAGGCTCGTGAGCGGCCGCCAGCCGTACCATCTCCACACCTCGCAGAAGAGCCGGGACCTCCACACCCGCCTTGGCCTGACGGGGTGTGCCCTGGACCACTTTCACCCTGACGACGCCATCCCGGCCATCGAGGCGACTGCAGCGCCCACGTTCAATGCCACACCTATTCGAGATGACGTGCGCAATGCATTTGATCGGGCCTATGCCAAGATAGCCTAGCGCGTTTCAGGTTTAGCTCGAACCATGCCACACCTGTTCGTTTGGTCCTCCTGGCCACCCAACGGCGCGATGTCGTAGGTGATCGGTCAGCTTTGCGTTGAACCGGTGTGGGCCGGTGTCGTGACTCCGCCTATTGCGGAACTGATCTGAAGCGGCGATCGCTCAAGCGAAGTTCGGCTATAAGCTACGGTCCGTAAATCAAAACCTCGCTCGTCTTTGCCGGACAAGAGTCCGGCATTTCCCCGACCGCAGCTTAAAGCCAACAGTGCGACTTTCACGCGAGTTGAGCCAACCCCATGAACTCAGCCGGTCCGTGACTTAAGCTAGGTCCATGACGCATAGCGAACACCGTTCGACATAGAAGCCACACATACAGATAATGCAGCAGACGACCATTAGATCCGTTGACAGATATTCCGTCTAAGCTACAAGTTCGGCGGGAAAAGTAGAATTGTGCGTTCTAGTCACACCGTGATCGTACCATGAGCCACGACACTTCAGACGCCAATCTTCTTATGTTTGCGCATCGGCGGTCGCCACTCGGCCAGCGCGTGACTGAGTTAAGCGGCGAAAAACGCAGTGAAATCCCATCTCGTGGAGATGAACGCTGGACGTGCAGACCGGCGTTTGTTCTGAGCCGATCACGCCACTTCGGACCTCAACGTGCGACATCGGTTGATCTCTGCACCGAAACTTTGGTTGCAGACAGCAGATTTCGCGCGGATTCCGTTGTGATCGGTCCGCACATTGATAAACCGTTCAACCATTTAAGCTTTATCGGTGGCTCACCGATTGATTGGCAGTCTACCAGGAAACGTGTGCCGACGATCAAACGCATATTGCAAGAGCACGGTGCAACTGTTGCCGTTGTTCAGGAGCATCTTCCGACGGCGGCGCAGCTGGCCTCATCCTGGTCCGGCCCGGTCATTTTGCAGACCCATAACTATCAAGCCGTCGATTTCACAGGCGGTGTAATGCCGACCGCTGCCCGTCGGTGGTATCGCGCACGGCGATACATGCGGCTTGCCGGCCTCACACATGTCAGTGCGGCTTGCCAGCATCATTTTCAAACGGCGTGGCCCGACATCACCACGCAGCAAACCATCGTTCCGAACGCACTTATGTTCGACAACTGGACCCCTCGTGTTGACCGCAGCACCAAAATCCTGTGCGTCGGCAGGGCCTCCGAAGAAAAAGGAATACTGCTCGCAGCCCAGGGCATTGCAACCGCTCTTCGGCAACATCCGGACTGGTGCGCAGAGTTCATTCTCTCGGAAGTCCATCGGTTTCCCGAATACATCAACCAGGTGCGCCAAGCTCTGCTGCCATTAGGCGCGCGCGGCCTCATTCACATTCAACGTCCATTTGACGACGTTAAATCCGCATATGAAGACGCAGCGATTGCGATCGTACCATCGAAATGGAACGAGCCTTTCGGCAGGACCGCGCTGGAAGCTCACGCGGGCGGCGCTTGTTTGATCAGTTCCGGCACAGGTGGCCTCGGGAGTGTGAGTGGCCCTGACGGGGCGTATTATTTGCCAGAAACGACGCCTGACGCCATCAGCCGCGCCGTAACCGACCTCATATCAGCTCCGGCCCTCAGACACGCAGTGGCCATTCGCGGTCGGAGTTATGCTTCAGCGCACTACGACATTTCCGTCGTGGCGCCAAAATACGATGACTGGATTGAAGCCATTGCACGTGCTTGGCACGCGCGCAGCCGCAATTCGGAAATAGCGAACACGTAAGAGGTGTCTATGACGCATATCCGAAATCATCAAACCGGAGCCGATCACGAGACAACATTCGCAACATCGCTAACGCTCAACATGCCCGATGCATAGCCATGACAACGCCACCACAACCCGATCGCAACTGCGTCACTCACCACTGCATCGCGTTATGCACCCGCCAGCATGGGCCAAACCTCGATATCTGCCTAGCTGCTATAACAGCACAAGTTCAAACGTCGGCTCTGAAGGTCTCCCTTGTCCTCGTTGAGAACAGCCATCACAGAACATGCGACCGTATTATCTCTCAACTGAAACAGCGCAACATTTTTCATTCGATATCTTACATGACTGAGCCGAACCCCGGCATACCCGCCGCGCGCAATACGTCAATTAACGAAGCACTAAGCCTGAAAGCGGATTGGATTATCTTTATCGACGATGACGAATGCCCCGAAACGGGCTGGCTGCAAAACTTGACTGCAGCAAGGCGCCAGTTTTCTGCTGATGTTTATCACGGACCTGTTCAACTCCTTTACCCGTCCGACCAACCGAATTGGCTGCGGTTAAAGTCATTCGACGGCGGGCCACATGGCTCATATCTATCAACAGCTGCAACGAACAACACGATGGCATCCAGACGCATTTTCTGCACAACAACCGGATTAGGATTACGCTTTGACAACGCATATCGTTTCACCGGCGGTTCAGACGTCGCCTTGTTCTACATGGTGACAAAGCGCGGTGCAAAAATCCGATGGGTGGCGAATGCAATCGTCAATGAGCGGCAAGACGGAGAACGTTTGAAATCCGAATGGCTTGCCAGGCGCTCACAACGTATAGCAGCAAATGCGGTGCACCGGCACATGAGCGAACGCCCGATCCGCTCAATACTGAAAACGGCAACCACTGTGCTACGCCTTTCGACGGAAGTCATCGCATACTCTGTCTTGTATGCATCGAAGCGCGCCGTGAGCCTCGCTCGTCCGCCTGCCGACATCACCAAACACCGGGATCGCCAAAACGAAATTCGCTTCCGGCTTCAAGTCCGGCAGGCCAAAATATCTGGCTACATTCGTGGCATTGTGCGCCGCCCCCCTCAGCCGTATTTGGCCACTAACGGCCATACGCAACCAGGTTATCAATCGCCCGCTCCTTAAGATCTTTCATCAGCGAACTCTCGACCCTTCCCGCCGTTAGCGGTCATGGTCCAGCACCGTAGCCCCACAACCGCTTTAGCAGTTTCAACAACATCGGGCCAAGCCAAGCGATGTCCAGTGCACAGAACTCCGGCATAGTCTCGCGTTTTATCGCGAGAACAATACAGCACGCACGCCAAGGCGACGTCGATATATTCCTGCGCATTTTTCAAGAGTACTTTTTCAAGAACTGGCGCACATATGTTGTCATATTCGCATTGATTTCGATTGCCGCTCTTACGACCGCCGCAGCCGCCTGGCTGGTCAAAGATGTCGTGAATAGCGTTTTTGTCAACAGAAATGCAGCGCTTCTATCGCCCCTCATTGTTGGCGTCTTGGCAATATTTATCATTCGAGGGTCTTCGACCTATTTTCAATCTGTACTGGCCGCAAGAATTTCAAACTCCATGGTCGCCGACATCCAAAATCGCTTGATTTCTCATATCGTCACGCAAAATGTTTCGTTCTTTTCCAAGAACACATCCGACTCACTTTTGATGCGCTTCAACCAAGGCGCTCAAGGGTTTCATTCCATCCTGAATATTGTGCTTGTGTCCGGTTCAAGAGATCTCGCCACATTGACCTGTCTTGTTGCTGTCATGGTGATCCAAGATCCGATACTGACGCTTATAAGCTTGACAGTATCTCCTATCATCTTTTTTGGCGTCGGCAGATTGCTAAGACGCATGAAGGAAATGTCGCAAAACGAAATGGCAGGTTACGCCCAGCTCAACAAGATCGTGCGTGAGACAGTCCAGGGCATACCTGTCATCAAGGCATATAATTTGGAGCAGTTTCAAAAACATGATGCTGCGAACACCATAGCCGACATCGAAACTCAGCGAAATCGCATCGCGACGTTGCAAGCAGCGCCGGTCCCGTTGCTCGATACAGTCGGCGGCTTTGCTGTCGCGCTCGCCCTCTTGTATGCTGGGACGCGCCTTATGGATCCAACGACGCCGTATGATCCGGGCACTTTCATGTCGTTCCTCACCGCGCTTCTGCTGGCCGCCGATCCGGCCCGCCGCCTCAGCCAAATTCGCCTACAGCTTCGGCGCTCTTTCGTTATGGCCGATGGCATCTTCCGGCTGATTGAGGCGGACCACGCGGAACCTCTGGGATCGAAGTCCATTCGGTCGGCCGATCTCTTTACGGCATCCGACAACGCGGGCGCATCGTCGGACACTCTGTCCGAGCCCATCATTTCCTTCCGGGATATCACGTTCGCTTACGATACGAAGAATGATGCCAAGCCCGCTATTCTTAAAAACCTCGATTTTGACATCGCAAACGGCGAGAAGGTTGCGCTGGTTGGGCCTTCGGGCGCCGGCAAATCCACCATATTCAAGCTTCTCCTCAAATTCTATCAACCCACCAGCGGACAAATCCATCTCGGGCATCACGATCTTTCCGACCTCAAAACGATCGACGCACGCCGCCTGATATCCTACGTGGGTCAGTCAAATTTCATCTTCTCCGGGACAATCCGGGATAATCTCGTCCTTGACCTTCAAGATGTTTCGCAACAGCGCCTGGACGACGCCTGCCAAACCGTGGGCTTGTACGATTTCATCACGTCACTCGACCGGGGCTATGCCACTCCCGTTGGCGAGCTCGGCGGGATGATATCCGGCGGGCAGGCGCAGCGTCTCAATATGGCGCGCGCCATTATCCGCGACGCGCCGATACTGCTTCTTGATGAAGTGACGTCCTCACTCGACGCCGAGAACGAGGAGCTCATCGTCCGCTACATCCGCGACAGCAGCGCGCATAAAACAGTCTTGACCATCGCCCATAGGCTCTCGACCATTCGAAGCTCTGATCGGATCTTGCTCCTGCGCGACGGACAAATTGCCGGCCAAGGCAGCCACCAAGAACTCGTCGAAACAAACACGTATTATGAACGAATGGCGGCGCTTCAGTTTGCGAGTTAGTGTTCAACTCTCAGTTTATCCTGCCCAACTTTCTCTGCAATGATTTTCACGAACTTATCTCCCTGAATCCGTCGATTATGATGTAAGACAACCAAACGTCGCCCGGCAGCGGCATAACGCTCCATCTCGTCTCGATTATTTTTTGCCCACCCTATAGCCTTAGCTAAAATATCTGCCCGACCCTCAGGCACTAATAATCCCGTAACGTTATGACGAATAACCTCAGGAATACCGGAATGTGCTGTCGCCACAACTGGCAGCTCCCGGGCCAGAGCCTCCAGGATGACAATTGGCAGCCCTTCACAGTCGCCATTCAAAGCCGTGCGACTTGGCGCAACGAGCAAATCCGCTTTCCTCATAAACTGATAAACCTTATCCCGAGGCTGTGCACCATGAAATGCAAAACAGCCCAGCAATCCGCGCGCATTAACCAGCTCAACGATCCCGCTTAGTAATGGCCCATCACCAACACAACTAACGAGAATCCGCACACCTTTGTCATTTAAAAGACCAACGGCCTCCACCAAGTCCATAAGACCCTTTTTTTCGACGACGCGACCAACGAACAGAACCCGAAACGGCTCACTTCTCCCCAAGAGACGGCGGCGAACGTCGCAATCCACGTCCGTGCCCAAGTAGTGGACTCGGACATCCTTCAACTTTCCTAGCCTGACTAAAGCGTCTGCCCACCGGGTGTTTACAGCCAAAGCGATATCGATTTCGCCCCGCAGTGCCTTGTAAGCCGACCAACCACTACCCGCAACATGCGCTGACACATCAAAACCATGAAAGACTACGATGTGAACCATTTCAGGAAAGAAAAACCTTTTGAGCTGACAGCCAATGTGGGCATTATGCCCAAAGTTCGTTACACAGACATTTGGTTGGCGACCAAGTTGGCCTATCAATCGAAAGCAATGAGAGTCAATTTTTCCCGTCCCAACCAAATATATGGCCCTGGCCATAGTAGCCGGTGACAACGCGATTCTTTTGAAGAGGTTATATATTACTCTCACTGACATCGGACGGGAAGCTATAATTTCCACGGACTCGACCATGTCATTATCGACCGCCCCGACCATGCGTCGCGCAAATATCGACACGCGGCTACCGGCGGCGCCCATAACGTCTCGAATCTGATCAACAACAAACGTCTGAGAATATTCAGGGAAGATTCCATTTACGAACAGCACGTTCAATGAACCCGGACTCAATTCGCCGGGCCCATCGGTCCGGCCAGATATTCCTAACGACGAACTCACAGGTAACGCCCCTCAAATCGAATAACTCTCCCAGAATTTATCCGACCGAATTACCCAGCACAACCCATACCGCTGAATAACATCCTTGAGTTACCTTATTAGCACTTCAAGTTGCATTCAACCCAAGAACACGAGCCACCACACATCACCTAGCGCACGACAATGGCGCCACTTCCCGATTACTTCTTGAAACGTCAAAATCATATCCGAAAACACGTCTTCCACGCATGACAAAAACTATGTACACTACCACAATCAGAGCGCGTTGTTGAATGGCCGTCAAACGCCCCGGTAGCACGTATCAAGGTAAACCCGCTATGAGCACACCTCCAGACCTTCAAAAACTGCTGACGGACCCCAGCATTATTGCCGTAAGCTTTGATATATTTGACACCGCTATAGTTCGTCCATTCCTCGAGCCGAAAGACCTGTTCTATTTTATTGCGCGAAAGGCTCGAATTATTAGCGGACTTACAAACTTCCAGTTTGCAGAGGCCCGCATCACGACAGAAGCACAAATTCGACAGCAATTGAGCCGGCAACGCAAACACCGTGATCCCGACCTATCCGAAATCTATCGAGAAATTTCTAGAAACCACCTACTAAACACACAAACCATCCAAGAATTAATGCGACTTGAGGTCGAAACTGAAGTTAAACTTGCCCAACCTAACAACTCGCTGCTGAAAGCATATTGGGACGCTTTAAATGCTGGCAAACGAGTTATTTTTATTTCGGATACGTACTTTGACACGTCAACGATACGTAGAATGCTAAACCAATGCGGATATAATAAATTTGAACATCTCTTTATATCATCAGCTGAGGAGGCGACAAAAAAGCATGGTGGATTGTTTGACATCGCCGCATCCGCTCTTTCTGTGCAGCCAAGTCAAATTCTCCACATCGGAGATAATCGTCACTCAGACATTAAAATGGGAACTCGGCGAGGGCTGACGACATACTATCTCCAGTCTCCCCGAGAACGTTATCTAGCTCACCACAGCACGATATCGACATGGGGAAACACGCGTGCTCTTGATGACGTGACTCGGGCATTCCAAGCCATTTACGCAAACCGTTATCACCAAGAGCTGCTGGACCTGTACAGGCGACCCGAAGGCGAGTGCTCGTCAACGTTGGAGCAGACCGGTTACTATGCGCTTGGCCCGTTCTTATACTCTATGCTCACGGAAATTGAGTTTGTGGCAAACCGCATGTCTATTGATTCTTTACATTTCTTGGCTCGCGACGGTTTTCTACCACTCCAGGCTTGGCGCATCATGTTTCCCGAACATGAGACAAGCATCAAGGCGAGCTACTTGCATATATCTCGTCGCGCCGTCGCCCCATATCAGGTCGTGCACGGCGATATAGTTACAACTCTTTTAGGTGCGCAAGTTGATGAAGAATACTCAGTCGAGCGGCTTTTTTTTACGCGATTAGGCGCCGAACAAGGAGCTGAATTGAAAGCAATATACGAGTCAACGGTCGGCCCATCCACGGCGCCTGTTTCTGAAAAATTAGTCGAACTCCGGCAATTCCTAATTTCGAATCGCGAACTCATTATACACCGCTTGAGGCCCATAGCGAAGGCGACCGAAGACTATTTTTCGGCTGCGTTCGCGGATGCCACGCGACCTGCAATTTTTGACGTTGGCCGCAAAGGCACTTATCAATCGTTTTTGAGTTTTCTGCTTAATCGCGATGTTTTCGGTTTTTACGTGATGACTGAAGGCCGCATCACGGCAAACATGCGGAGCGACCAGTATCATGCGCTATTCCCCCAGGTAACAAGGTCCGTATTCAGGGACGAGCCAGACACCGTGATCTTCGAATCCCTTCTGTCCGATCCAGGGCCAAGTATCCAAGGATGGAACGGGGACTGTGAAATGCTCTTCGCTCATGATACATCATTGGATATCCACTCGAAACGGCGTGTCGAACTCGTACAGAAAGGCGCACTAAACTTTGTGAGAGATGTCGAAGAAACATTTGGCCCAGCGCTTCGGGAAATCCGCCACAAGCCCCGCATCGCACTCCACCCACTAAACTGCGTACTCGCATCGACCTTCGGTCGCAATGCCTTTCAGGACATCAGTCACGAAGACGGCTTTTCTCTAAAGACGCGACGCGACGTTGCAAGTTATCATCGTGGTCCAGCCCTGGCAGTCTTATCGGGCCAACCAGCCGCCGAAGGTGCCGTTGAGCACAGAAGCCAAGCTCTTGTTTCGTCAGCCAACAGGCGGCGCATCGCGATCTACTGCCCGCGAATGAGCGATGTCCGCGGCGGCGCGGAGCGAGTCACTTCAATTCTTGCCACTTACTTTTCCGCACATGGCTTCGACCCTGTCGTATTGTCGTCAGGAGATCTGAACGACCGCACGCCAACCCCCGTTTACCCCTTACCAGCGAACTGTCCGGTCATCCATGTTGATACCGCAGAGAATCAAAATTTAAGGCAATCTTTGGAAGCAATTAATCCAAGTTGTCTCTTAGTACTGGCGTCCGGCCTTGCCGTCCGGAATTTCCCCAAGGCATGCCGTCAACTGGGGATCCCATTGCTCCTTTCAGAACGGGCTGATCCAGCCGCTTCGATAGAAGCGTACTGGCACTCCAACAACGCTAAGTACTTCAGAACCTATCGTAGGGCCGACCTTATTGCTTTGCAGCTGCCGAGTTTTGCTGCTCACTTCCCGTTTTACCTGAAGCCGAAGATCATCGTTCTACCAAATCCCGTGATCCCGCCCCATCTGTTGGGAACGACCGACATCGATGACGATGGACCGCAACGAAAGAACATAATTCTAAATGTAGCCCGTTACGCACTTGCTCAGAAACGGCAAGACCTTCTGATCCACGCATTCAAACGCATAGCAGAGGAGGTCCCGAACTGGGAGCTCCACTTGTATGGTGATGATGTCCACGGAAATAGGGCCGCCCTCGAAAACTTGGCGGCTGAGCTCGGCCTGACAGCAAGGGTCCGCGTTAACAGTTCTACCAACAATATTTTTGAGATTTATGCCAATTCCAAAATCTTTGCATTTCCAAGCAAATTCGAGGGCTTCCCAAATGCCCTCGCGGAGGCCTTGATCTCCGGACTGCCGGCTGTCGGCTCCGGAAGATGCCCAGGAGTCAATGACCTTATTCACGATCGACAAAATGGTATTCTAGTGTACGAAAACGGTGAATGTGACATTGCGCCCTGGTCAAAGGCTCTATTGGAGCTGATCCATAACCAAAAGCGTCGCCAGAAAATGGGCAGCCAGGCCAAAATTTTTATGGAGGAGTATCACTACGAAAACTGTCTGTCACAATGGCATCAAGCCGTAAACGCCTTAATTCGGCTTCGCACGCGTAATTTTTCGCAACACGGTCCATTCGCGCGATGGATCCGGACGAGGGCCAGAAAGCATAAGACGAAACTGAATCTATAAAGGGTGACAATAACAGTTCCCACGCTAAAGTGAACGACTCCAGGAGTAGCAACGTGAAACACAACGGACTCAGTGATCTCGTCCAAATGTGGGCACAAGCTGGCAGGCCAAACCTCTCCGTTTATGAGGATAGTCACAAACTCCAGCTCAGCACGCCCACAATACAAGCGCCACATGTTGATCACTTTGCTCAATGTGCTGAAGACTTAATTGTCGACGCCTTATTCGTTGCTCATTACGGACGAAGTTTTGATTTTTCTACGTTCCGATATCTGGATATCGGAGCAAATCATGCCATATCTACATCAAATACCTGGATGTTCTACAAGCGCGGTGCGAAGGGCGTCCTTGTGGAGGCCAATCCCGATCTCATACCTGAGCTGGTTTTGGCACGTCCAAGAGATGCGGTGATTCATGCAGCGGCCGCCAATGAGCGCGACAACGTGCAGCTTTTGGTCACGACGAAGCATGAAGTTTCTTCGACGAACTCGGACTTTCTACAGCGCTTTTTGGACAGCAAGGGGGGAAGCGCCAAAGGGTGGTCAGTTGACAAAGTCATCCAGGTGCCTGCTATCTCTATCCATCAATTGCTGGAGTTGCCGTTCATATCTGAAGGCTTGCACCTCCTAAATGTGGATACCGAAGGATCTGACCTCAGCATACTGGAGTCTATAGATTTTAGCGCGTTTCGGCCGAATTTTTTGGTTGTCGAGCCAAGTGACGAAATCGTTGGAGCGAGCAAGGGCTCTGAGGCAATCTGCTTACACATGCAACGCGCTGGATATATATTGGCTGCTCGCACCAGAGTTAATTTGATTTTTAAGGATGGCCGCTTGAACGCATAACTTCATCCCCAGGCAATGCGACCGTCATTTGCCAAACTGCAGTATAGCTTCGATCACAGAATGGACCTCAGTGCAGCGGCTTGTTGGTCATGTGTAGTCGACATTACATATACCCTTGGTCCCGGTCGGCCGAATGCCCATCTTTAGGCCCTTTTCTTACCCGTTAGAGCGTCGGGCGATTAATCTGCAACGTATCCGATGTGTTTGAGGTAGTTTCGGCATTCGTCTGGGTCAAACAAGTCGCAGACGCAGCCCACGGCCTGCCAGAGCGCGTCGTAAGTTCTGGCTTTCGCCTTTCTCAAGAGCTGTTTTAGTTTTGAGAAGGCCATCTCGATCGGATTGAGATCGGGTGAATACTTCGGAAGGAACAAGAACCACGCGCCGCGCTCGGCCAGAGCATCGGCAGCGCGCGGGCTTTTGTGCACGTTGAGATTGTCGAGGATGACAACATCGCCGGGTCTCAAGCCCGGTGCGAGCTGCGTTTCGACGTAGGTGTCGAAGGCTTGGCCATCCATGGACCCGTCCACGACCCATGGCGCAATCAAGCCGCTCCACCGGAGCCCCGCAATGAAGGTCTGCGTGTGCCATTTGCCGAACGGCGCGTCGGCGATCAGGCGTTCACCGCGAGCCGAACGCCCACGAAGCGGCGTCAGGTTGGTTTTCACGCTCGTTTCGTCGAGAAACACCAACCGGCCTGGGTCGTGCCGCATGAAAGGTATGCGCCGATTGATCCTGGTGCGGCGGGCAGCCTTCACGTCAGCGCGTTCTTTCTCTGCCGCCAGCACGGTTTTTTTTAAACGTGAACCCTGCACGACAGAGAAGCTTGGACAGGTTCGAGGGATCGGCGGCAACGCCGTGTTCCGCCTCAAGCCACGCGGCAAGTTCCGGCATCGTGATATCCGGCTGTGCCTCGACTTTCTCGATCAGAAACTCTCGATAGGGCCCGAGTTTGCCGGAATTCTTAGGCCGCCCCTGCTTTGCCGGAGCAATCGAGCCTGTCGCGATATAGCGGGCCTGAAGCCGGACCGCCGTCGACGGAGCCACTTCGAACCGATCCGCAACGGACCGTCGCGATTGACCACGAGCCATACTGCGCACCATCCGGGCGCGCAGGTCTGCTGATGTTGCTTTTCCCATGGGTCACCTCCGTGCCCCAATGAGAATCACTGTTCGCGACAAATGTGAATCACCTCAACGATTCATATTTGTCGCCCGACGCTCTAGCCTTCCTATGCTGCATGCTTGCGCAGGGCCCGGCGCACGCGGCATCGCCGTAGCGAATGACCGGCAAACCGGCAAAGGCGCTACCGCTCAAGCGACTTCGCGGCATCGACATAGGCCTGAATGGCGCGCGCCGTGGGCGTACGAAGTTGGCGGTAGAACAGCACCGCGGTCGCCACGAGAGTGGCGAACATACAGGCGTAAGGCGACACGAAAATGCATAGTGTCGCAATCGTATAGTAGTAGCCGCGAATGCCGAAGTTGAGCGTGCGAATAGCCTCGGAAAGCACAGTTGTTGCCGCGTCCACCATCGTATCGTGCGTGGGACACTCTTCGGAAACATCGGGCAAGGCGCCGATTAGTGCCGTCGTGTAGATCAGCTTCCTCAGCGCATACGTGTAGGACAGAAAACACAGGATCAAGACAAAGGCGAGCAGGCCGGTCTCCAGCGCAAACAATTCAAGACTGCTGCCACGGCCCACCTTGAGTTCCGAGATGGTTTGGTGGATCACTTTGATGTTGGTGAAAATCGAAAGCACCCCGGCGAGCACGATCAGCGTCGCAGAGCCGAAAAACGCAATCGAGTTCATCATGTTTCCGAGCAAAACCGCATCAAATGGTTTTGCCGGGCGGCGCGTCGCCGCCGACATCCAAAGACGCCGCACCACTTCCAGCTGAGAGTTGAGCGAGCCGCGCCCGACGATGGATAGGACAAGGGCGTAGCCAAACCAGCAAACGAACAACAGTACGATTGCCACGGCATGCGCCAGCTCAAAGTCGTCTGGTAACATCGTGTTCAAGGCCCCAGATAACGTGCACCGCAGGATCACTCATTGTCGGCACCCATGATGCGTGTCATCGGCCGGGCCGGCAATCGACACCACTGCAATGGGCGTCGGTCTCGTGATTTGGTAGTGAGTATCGCGTTATGCTTGCCTCGCTCGAGCTTGCTTTCGCTCACGGGCTGTTCCGGCCTGCGGCCGAGCCCTGCGCGGGCGCGCCGCAACGCGGCGGGCCGCGGTCGCGGCCTGGGATCTCGTCCTCGCAGGATAGCCTGCGCTCGAGCCGCGAGCCTGCGAGCGTGCGAACAGCGCAATTAAAGATTATCGCTCACGGGCTGTTCCGGCCTGCGGCCGGGCCCTGCGCGGGCGCGCCGCAACGCGGCGGGCCGCGGTCGCGGCCTGAAACATGCGAGACGGCCGGCCCGCGCTCACGTAGCGAGCGCTTGTCGCGAGCGGTAGCGCACGTAAAAACTTGCGAACAGCGCAAACGAAAACGCGCGAGCAGTCCGTCATGCTCGGTGCTCAGTCCTGCCAGCCGATGCCAGCACGCAAGAACCGGAACCCCAGAGCCGTAAAGGCCGCTCTCTCGCTGTTATCTTTTCCGTAGCCGTGGCCACCCGCGGCGGGTTCGTAGAAGTACGCGTTATGACCAATGGCCTGCATCTTGGCTGCCATCTTTCTGGCATGGCCGGGATGCACGCGATCGTCTCGGCGCGTGGTCGCCAGCAGCATCGGCGGATAGATACAATCGGAACTCGGGGCACGGACCTGATGATACGCGGAATAGGTCTGAAGGTACGCCCAGTCTTCTGGGATTTCAGGATCTCCATACTCGGCGATCCAACTTGCGCCAGCCAATAACTTGCTGTAGCGCCACATATCGATGAGCGGGATCGTGCAGAACAACGCACCAAACCGCTCCGGATATCGCACAAACATATTGGATATCAGAATCCCGCCGTTCGAGCCGCCTTCCGCCGCAATCCTTTGCGGCCGTGTCACCCCGCGCGCCACGAGATCCGCAGCCACGGCTGCAAAGTCATCATGCGCTAAACGCTTACCCGCCCGTCGGCCCGCCTCGTGCCATTCCGGTCCAAACTCTCCGCCGCCACGAATGTTGGCAATGACACTTGTTCCACCACGCTCAAGCCAGAGCTTTCCAATACCGATGCGATAGCTGGGCAGGATCGAAGCTTCAAAGCCACCGTATCCGAAAAGATGAACCGGCGCATCGCCCGTCGCAGGCCCTTGCGGTCCAATCTGGACATACGGAATACGCTCACCATCTGACGATACCGCTTCATGCCGCGAGGTAGCGAGACCATCGACGGCGAAACCAGGCGGTGCCTGCTTAAGAACATCCCACGCCGGGGCATCCGGCGTACGAAGCATGAGCGTCGGTGGCGTCAACGGATCTTCGGCGCTGGCGAGCAACGCGCCATCGCTCTCGTCAAGTTCGTGATCCAACCGCATCACGTGGACCACCCCCAAACCAGGTAAACCGGACATTTGGCTGAGCTGCCAGTCGCCGGCGCTCAGGATCTGAAAAACCGGTTGCAGACTATCCAGGATTGACAGGACAAGCTTGTCACCGGCCCAGGTCCAGCCTTTGAGCACGCGCCGCGGTTCCGGGGCAAAGAGAACTTTGAAGTCGCGATCACCTGCGACAAACGCGTCAAAACCGATCGCAAGCAATGCGCCGACCGGATAGGTAATACCGTCCACTTGCCACGATGAGCGCAACTGGATGAGCAAATGATCGGCCCGCAGCTCAGCGTCGGCGTCCCGTGGAAGATCGAGCTTGATCTGCGAACCTGTACGGTCCCCGACCGAATATTCCCGCTCAAAGAACGACGGCAGAGCCACGAACCAAAGGGTTTCCTGATCGCGGTTGGCTACCACACTGGCCCAGAGTGCGATGTAGTGCGGCGGCACCTCCGCAATCACCGGGAGACGATCGGGTGCCTGGGAACGACCAGACGCCGCGTTTCTGTCCCAGATGCGAATCGCCCGCGCGTAACCGGACTGAGTCGCCATATTGTCACCGAGCGAACTCATCATCAGCAGCGTGTCACGGTCGAGCCAGCACGCACCGCCCTTAGATGTTGGCCAGACAAATCCATCATCACAGAACACGCGATTTTCCAGATCGAACTCGCGCATCTCAACAGCATCGCTCCCGCCGAGCGACAGTCGCACGATGGCCCGGTCATGGGTCTTCGGTCGCGTAACGGCCGAGCCCCAAATCCAGTCCTTGTTCTCTATGCGGGCGAGGTCGTCGAGATCGAGCAGCACGGTCCACTCGGGTTCCGGGCTACGATAGCTGTCCTCGGTTGTCGTACGCCAAATCCCACGCGGATTGGCGGCGTCCCGCCAGTAGTTGAACAGCAGCGTGCCGCGTCGGGTAACGAACGGAATGTTGTCCGGCCGATCGAATAGGCGTGTCAAAATCTCGCTGTCAGCATGCCAGGCATCGCCGCCGAAGTCAGACAGCGTCCGCGTGTTCTGCGCATCAACCCACGCCAGGGCACTGCTGCCTTCAATTTCTTCCAGCCACTCATAGGGATCGTCATGAGGTGCCTCTGCGCTCGGGCGCAAATCGACAGACATGAGTTATCCTTCCCAAAGCCATGCGGTGTCAGTTCGGCGCCGACGCCTCCGTGGGGCATCTCCCCGCGCGCGCTGATTTCCCGCAGGCAGCGCGACGGCCGTGAGGCAGTGCCGTCCGACATCTTAAATCAATGACGCACACGCACAAAGGAGATCCTTCAATACGGAAACCGAACAGCCCAGCGACACATGCCGCGCAGCCAAAGTCCTCGGGCGCCCCTGGCAAGGCTGGCGCAACGTCATCCACCTCGTTCTTCGTCTAGAATATCCGTCGGTATCGACAGGACGCGCCTGAGTCTGGAAGTGCCGACTGACCGCTTCGATTTCAAATCGGCGACATTCGGCCACAGTCCAACCGAAACTGCCACAGGCTGGCGAATTGCGCGCACAAACAATCACTTTGCGTATCAACCTTCCCGCCCGAAGTCCCACAGGTCTAATCACCCTCCAGGATGCAGAAACAAACGAGTGAAATGCAGTCGAGGCCCAGCTGTGACTTTGCGGGAAAATAGCAGCTCTCTAAAATTCAGACATTTTCTCAACATCGACAAAGCAAGCTCTCAACCAACAATAATATAGGGCAATTCTATATTGCTCTAAGATGTGATATTTTAATTATCAAACAGAGCACTTTGTTCTCACGACTTATCTCATCCGACAGAATATCTGCTCAAAAATCTTCTATGATTTCGTATTCAGCACAACAGTTTATCTGATTACAGGTGGCCAGCAAGTCACGCGCTTCCCCCATGACGTTCTCAAATCGAGATTGTGCTGTACGGCGCAGCCGTTCGCGCACAGATTGCAGCGCAACATGCTACTGACTCGGAATATCCATTAAACCTCCTGCAGGGATGACAGCTATGAAACTGAAAATTGCCATTTCTGCTATGGCATTGTGTTTGGCGTCGCCTAGCTTTGCAGCTGATCTGGGCAAATATGATGGCTCAGTGAAAGATGATGTGCTCGATAGCGGACTAATATACCAGGGAACGTTAGGGGTCTCCGTATTACATACCTGGGCGGATGGTTCAGACGATTTCATTATCGACGATGAAGACCATTTCGGCATTACGGGCCTCGGTCGTGTCAGCATTCCGCTTGGCCTGATGATGTCAGCTCAGTTTGACATTGACGGCACATCCAACTTTCTCAGCGGCGATGAGATCGACGACAATTTCGGTCATGCGTTTTCTGCAGCGGGCCACCTGAGCTATCGTGATCCTCGCAGCTATCTCGTCGGCGTGTTCGGATTTGTTGGTAACTCTTCCGCCGGCGAAGATGAGCAGGCTACGTTCTACGGTGCCGGACTGGAAGGACAGCTCTATCTTCGCAACGTAACACTTTACGGGCAGGCAGGTTTCTTCACCGGTGAAGGTGAGGACGACAATGGTGATGGTATTGAAGATGCGTGGTTCGTTCGAGGTGTAGGCCGCTACTTCTTCTCGCCGAATTCGAAGCTTGAGGCGGAGGTTTCCTACGCACAAGGAGATATCGACTTTGGCGGCACCGATGCCGACGATGATCCAATGGTCGCTTGGGGTGTTTCATTCGAGCGCATGATGCCACGCTTCCCGATTGCTTGGACAGTCGGATACTCGGGCTCCACCGCCGAGAACAAAGACGACGACACGGACTACACTGACCACACGGTCCGGGCGGGACTGAAGTTCCACTTTGGCGCTAGAACGCTATTGGATATCGATCGGCGCGGCGCAACGCTGGACACCCCAACTGAGATTGGACGCTGGTACGGTTACTCTTTCGAGTCGATTGACTAATAGACTGACCTTCGATCTGCTCTCATCTCGAACGTGCGTAAACGGGTCTGGAACTTGGTTTCAGGCCCGCTTGCTTTTCTTTCTTTGCGGCTGGACGAGCCTTCAGAACGCTCTCCGCAACGATCCTGATAACTGACGTCGGCAACAGCCAGTGGACCGCGTCCAGCCTCCGTTCGTCGTTCCGGAAGCACAAACCGCAGCTCTTGATTGATAAGGGGTACGTCTTCCACAGGCCTCGCAAGAGCGCGGTCAACGTGCCCGTAGAGGTGGGCTGCACTGAAGCCGAGTTAGCCGCCTCGCCGGTCAGTCGCTGCAGATGGTGGCGCACTACGCCAAGCGAGTGAACCAACAAAGACTGGCTAGAAGCGGGATGCTGAAATGGAAACAGAACTAGAATAGAACGTTCTGAGATTGGAAAACTGGAAGACCGCCGCCAACATCCACCGCACCAAAGTGCCCGGAAACATTGGTGAGCGCGGGAGGGATCGAACCTCCGACCCGCTGATTAAAAGTCAGCTGCTCTACCGCTGAGCTACGCGCCCGTGAGGCGCTGTTCTATGAAGCGCTGCGCTTCAGGTCAACCGTCCGTTTCGGCGCACGGCATCACGATCCACGAAATCACACGAGTTGCTGATAAGACAGCTCAAATTTGAGCCGTTTTCCAAGGCACTACTGTACCGTCTCCAGCGCCGCGAGCCGCTCCGTGTACTCCCGTTGAAACGCCTCAAACCGCCCCTCGGTAACGGCCGCCCGAATGGCACGCATCAAATCCTGATAGAACCAGGTATTCGCCCATGAGAGCAGCATCGCGCCCAGATATTCGTTCGATCGAATGAGATGGTGCAGATACGCCCGCGAATAGTCCCGCGCGGCCGGGCACGAACTCATCGGATCCAACGGCGCGGGATCATCTGCATGTCGTGCATTCTTGAGGTTCACCCGGCCGTTCCAGGTAAATGCGAGGCCATGGCGCCCCGACCGGGTCGGCATGACGCAGTCGAACATGTCGATGCCGGTGGCGACAGCAGCAATGATGTCCTTCGGCGTCCCGACACCCATCAGGTAGCGCGGCTTGTCGCGCGGCAAGTGCCCGGTCGTCGCTTCTAGGGTGTCCACCATCGCGTCGTGCCCTTCGCCAACGGCCAATCCACCAACCGCATAGCCAGGCAAATCCAGGGCAACAAGCGCCTCTGCAGACCGTTGGCGCAGTGTGGGCTCTGTCCCGCCTTGCACGATGCCAAACAAAGCCTGCCCTTCGCCAGCCCGTCCGGAATCTTGCGCGGCGCGAAAGGCCGACTGGCACCGTACGGCCCAGCGCGCAGATAACGCCATGGCCGCCTCCGCCCGCTCAAAGTCCGCCGGCAAGGCAATGCATTCGTCAAGTTGCATCTGAACATCGGCGCCGAGTTGACACTGGATCTCAATCGCGCGCTCGGGGGTGAGTTCATGGCGCGATCCATCAAGATGGCTTTTGAAAATGACACCGTCTTCCGACACCTCGCGAATCCCGGATAACGACATCACCTGAAACCCGCCGGAGTCCGTCAAAATCGGGCCGTCCCACCTCATGAAGGCATGCAGCCCTCCGAGTCGCGCAATACGCTCAGCGCCCGGCCGCAGCATGAGATGGTAGGTGTTACCCAACAAGATATCAGCACCCGCGTCTTTCACCTGCCCCGGATAAAGCGCTTTCACGGTGGCCGCGGTTCCAACCGGCATGAATGCGGGCGTCCGGACAACGCCGCGGCTTGTGAGGACGCGTCCCGATCGGGCGCGACCGTCGGTTGCCTCCAGGACAAAGCCAAACGCACCGCTCATGTCAGATCTCCGGCCAGATCCCAGTTAAGCTCATGCGCAGGAAACAGCAGGGATGAATCTCCGTACGAATAGAAGCGATATCCAGCTGCGATTGCGTGGGCATAGGCGTCGCGCATCATGTCCAGCCCGCTGAACGCGGCAACCAGCATAAACAGTGTGGACCGTGGCAGATGAAAGTTGGTCATCAACACATCAACACCGCGAAAGCGATGGCCAGGCCGAATGAAAATGTCCGTTTCGCCTGAGAATGGATGAATGGTGCCGTTGGCATCAGCGGCAGTCTCCAACAGCCGCAACGCCGTCGTGCCCACCGCCACGATACGACCGCCCGCCTGTCGCGCCGCATTGAGCTGTACGGCCGTCTCCGCAGTTAACTCGCCCCACTCCGCGTGCATATGATGATCGCCGACCGCGTCGGCCTTGACCGGTAGAAACGTACCGGCACCAACATGCAAAGTCACGGCGACACGTCCGATTTGCCGCTGTTCAAGCGCAGCCAGCAAAGACGGTGTGAAATGCAATGCCGCTGTCGGTGCGGCAACCGCTCCATCCCGCTCCGCGAAGACAGTTTGATAGTCGCGATTGTCTGCATCCGTCGCGGGGCGCCGGTTCGCGATGTAGGGCGGAAGCGGCATTGCGCCACAGACAGCAACGGCCGCGTCAAGGGCGTCTCCGGCCTGGTTGAACGACAGGGTGACCAAACCTCCATCCGCTTTGTCTGCGATTGTTGCAACCAACCGCGGCTCGGCCGCATCGGTCTCACCGTGGTCGAAGCGTACCTCGTCGCCGACGGCCAGACGTTTGGCTGGCCGCACAAAGGCCTGCCAGCTGTCCGCCGCAACGCGACGCACGAGATTGGCGTGAACGCGGCTCTGCGATGTGCCGCGAACTCTGAAACCTGTGAGCGCCGCCGGAATAACGCGCGTGTCATTCACAACCAAAACGTCTCCGGCCCGCAGCAAAGCCGGAAGTTCGCGGACAACGCGATCTTCAAATGTCGGCGTCCCGTCCGGTCTCACGATAAGAAGGCGCGCCGCATCCCGCGGCACAACCGGGTGCAGCGCAATACGATCGTCCGGCAGATGGAAGTCGAAATCGCTGGTCTTCATGTCTGGTCATTGCGGCGCAGCACCCGCACGCCTCACCTGTCGGAGCCCGATCTGCCGGCCAAAATGGCAAGCAATACCAACAACATCCAGCTGGCAATGGTCAGCGATCCGCCAATCGGCGCGGCCATCGGGAACAGCGTAAAGGCGAAAAGCTGCGGGAGCGCAACAGCGCCCCCGAACAGCAAGGCACCAACCACCATACCAGCCGCCACGCCGCTCCCGACCCTTGGCTCATGACGCCGATCGGACCATGCCAGGACGGCAAGCGCGCCAGCCGCATGAACCATCATCATAATGCCTGCGTTGGATAGGCTGAAGCGCGCACCTTCACCAGGCGCGGCAGCATGAGCTGCTGCCGCGAGTGTCGCAACACCCGCCGCCCCGCAGACGCCACAAAGCGCGGCAACGAGACGGATCAGCATGCTTGCCCCTCCCGCGTGCTGACCGCTACTGGGTATCGGCCGCGACGCGCATGGTTTTGATGCTGTCAGGATCGCGGACGGGTTCGCCGCGCTTGATTTTGTCAACGTTCTCCATTCCGGAGATCACTTTGCCCCAGACCGTATATTGCTTGTCGAGGAACGACGCCTCGTCAAAGCAAATGAAGAACTGGCTGTTGGCGCTGTTCGGGCTGGCCGCGCGCGCCATCGAGCAGACACCGCGGACGTGCGGCTCGCTATTGAACTCCTGCTCAAGATTCGGGTGGCTCGATCCCCCCGTACCCGTGCCGTTTGGGCAACCGACTTGGGCCATGAAGCCATCGATAACACGATGGAACACAATGCCGTCGTAAAACTCCTCGCGCGCGAGCTGCTTGATCCGCGCCACATGGTTGGGCGCCAGATCGGGGCGGAGTTCAATCACGACCTCACCCTTTGTCGTATCCATTATGATGGTGTTTTCGGGATCTTTGATATCAGCCATCTGTTCACTCGGTTCGATTGTTTCGCGCTGAAATACATGTGCCTTGATTGGCCCAAGCCGTGCCAATGGCAACCATCACGGATCGCCGCCACTGGCAACCGCCTCAGCTTGCCTTCGCGAGGATATATGCGCGTTCAATCCGGTCAGGACCAGAGACAACACCACTTCCTGGCGCGCCCGGCTTGATCTTGTCCACGAACTCCATACCTTCAACGACTTTGCCCCAAACCGTATACTGACCAGTTAGGTGACCGCATCCGTCGCCGAAACAAATGAAGAACTGACTGTTGGCACTGTTGGGATCCGCCGTTCGTGCTGCGCCAACAGTTCCGCGCCCAAAGGGCTCTTTCGTGAATTCGGCAGGAAGATCTTTGTACTTGGAGCCGCCTGTCCCGGTACCTGTCGGATCTCCCGATTGCGCCATGAAACCGGGAATCACCCGATGGAAAACTATGCCGTCATAGAACTTTTCGCCGGCAAGCTGCTTCACACGTGCGACGTGTTTCGGGGCCAGGTCCGGTCTTAGCGCAATGAGCACTTTCTTGATGTCGTTGCCCTGCTTCAGCTCAATAACGAGCGTATTCGCAGGATCGTTAGCAAAGGCGCTTGCTGTCCAGCAAACGAAAGCGGCGATGACTGCCAAAACTCGGATCACGTAGACTCTCCTTATGGTTTCGGCGGATCTCGAAGCGCGGCGGTGTGGCCAGAATCGGGCAAGTGGGGCGACACAGGCCTGCGGCATCACGAAGATTTGCCCAAGTACGGACCGGCTGAGCAACTATACGTCACGTCCGCACCTCAATCATTTCTGCCATAGGCGGGCACACTTCGCCGGCCCATGGCCTGTGCTTCGACGCAATCTGGCCGACCATCCATAACGACCATCCATAACGACCATCCATAACATCGTCACGATGGGCGGCCGGCCAAGCAGACCAAGAGCCAGGAAGACCGAGAGAATGGGGGTTGGGATCATTTCGGACAAACGCGCATCCACGCGATCTGCCAGAAAGATCTTGCTTTTGATCATCGGCTGGTCCAGCGGTGCCCGCCAATCCGCGTGTAATGAAAGGGAGACTGTCCATGCGCATCGTCGTTACGTTGTTCGCATTTCTTGTCACGACTCTGGCCGCATCTGCTGAGGGCATAACGGTAACGAAACCGAGCGCTCACTCCGTTGCCGTCACACTCGATCGTCTGACCAAAATCTTGGAATCAAAGGGCATTACCGTGTTCGCCCGTGTCGATCATGCAGCTGGCGCAAAGAAGGCCGGCGCAAAACTGCCGCCAACTCAGCTGTTGATCTTCGGCAATCCGAAGCTTGGGACGCCGCTGATGCAGTCCAACCGCGCGATTGGCCTCGATCTGCCAATGAAGGCTCTCGCCTGGGAAGACAAGGACGGCAAGGTGTTTTTGACCTACACCGCTCCGGCCGCCCTCAAGTCGCGCCACGCCATCACGGATCGTGACAAAGTGTTCCAGACGATGACCGGCGCACTCAATGGCCTCACAACGGCAGCCACAAAGGCGGAGTAATGCAACTCTGGCGAGACGGGCGGCCGAGTGTACGATCCGTCTCGCCGAACACGGCCCGCACGAAGCCTCTTGGTCGGACCTCGCGTCCCGCTTACAGTGATTGCAGACACAAGCGAGACAACACGACCGAGGAAACGCTGATATGTCGTTGAAGTGCCGTGCGGCCGTTTTGGTCGAACAGGAGCGTCCCCGCCCTTATGCCCAGACCAAGCCATTGGAAGTCACCGAGATCGAACTGTTGCCGCCCGGTGAGGGAGAGGTGTTGGTCAAGATCGGTGCGTCCGGCCTGTGTCACTCCGATCTGTCAGTCATCAACGGCGACCGACCGCGGCAGCTCCCTCTCGTACTGGGGCACGAATGCGCCGGCGAGATTGTCGAAGTGGGGCCGGCTGTCCGCGATCTCAAAGTTGGCGATCGTGTCATATTCATTTTCATTCCGAATTGCGGGTCCTGCATCCCGTGCGCGGAAGGCCGCCCCGCCCTTTGCGAACCGGGTGCGCAGGCGAACGCCACGGGCACGCTTATGTTCACTGGCGACCGCAAAATCAGGCGCAACGGCGCACCCGTTTCACATCACGTCGGTGTGTCGGCCTTCGCCGAATACTCTGTCACGTCGCAACACTCCGTAGTGAAGATCGAGGACTCGCTGAGTTACGAGGAAGCCGCGCTATTCGGGTGTGCGGTTATTACGGGTGCGGGCGCAGTCATCAACACAGCAGGCATTCAACCTGGCACGTCGGTTGCCATCGTCGGTCTCGGCGGCGTCGGCCTCATGGGCCTGCTTGCCGCCAAGATGTCCGGCGCAAGCCAAGTGATCGCCGTTGACCTGGTCGACTCTAAACTCGCACTTGCCAAACAACTTGGCGCAACCCATACCGTCAACGCCGCCGACCCCGACGCGCTTGAGCAGGTGCGGGACATTTCCGGCGGCGGCGTCCACACGGCAGTCGAATTTGCAAGCTCCGCCAAAGCGCTGGATTTCGCCTACAAGGCCACGCGCCGCGGGGGAACTACGGTGACCGCAAGCTTGCCCCACCCCTCGCACACCCTGGATATTCCGATCACGCAGATGGTCGCGGAAGAGCGCCTGGTGAAGGGCAGCTACATGGGATCGTGCGTGCCCAAGCGCGACATTCCACGGTTCATATCGCTCTATCAGCAGGGCTTATTGCCGGTGGATCGGATCATGAGCGAGCGTGTCAAACTCGATGACATTAACGCCGGGTTCGACCGATTAGCCGAAGCTGCAACCGTGCGGCAGCTGATGGTCAACTGAGGCCCGATCGCCGCTGCTTCAACCGCGTGTGTTGGATTGCGCATCACGCGAACGCAGCCGACATGACCAAGCTTCGTCGTGATCGTTCGCACCAACCACATTGACGCCTTGGCTATGTCATCCGACGGCTCTCAGATCGTCTCAGGCGGTCGCGATAACTTGGTCAAGTTCTGGCAGCGCAGTGACGGCAAACATTTACATACGTTTTCTGGCCACACAGCTGAAATCGAAGGCGTTGCCTTTATCCCCGATGACCGGCAAATCGCTTCAGTAAGTGATGACAATTCTCTGAAAATCTAGGACGCGCGATCTGCATCGCAGCTCATTCTTGACGCCCTGTTCTGATACGGCACGACGTGCGTCGAATACGTGAGATTCGCAGCACATGCTGCCCTCACGCCGTATTCAAACCGCGTCCCAATACTTCGCCTTCAAATCCACGCTCGATTTTTTCCCGACGCTCGGCGCATCGCGTTCGAGCCACTTTTGCGCTTCCGCTCTGCCGGCATTGTGGAGATAGCGCAGCAGACCTTTGTCCGCCTTGACCTTCGTGTCCGAATGCAATCCAGAGAGATGCCGGCCGGCCTCGATGAGATGGAAACGATGCCGCTTGATGTTGGACACGCGGCTGTCGCTCCCAAACCAACGCCCGCGTTCCCTTTGCGCTCGGATAATCTCATCGATGTCGCGCAACAGCGGCTGGTTGAACGTGATGGTCGTGGCCCGGTCGGAGATTTTCGCGGGCGTCCGTGGCACCTCGCGCTTCACGGTTGGATTGAGTTGAATAAGCAGCGTGTCGCGCACCGGGCTGTCCGTTGCCAGCGTCATCAACGCGGGGTTGGCGGAAAAGCCGCCGTCCCAGTATGCCGTGTCGTCAATCGTTACAGCGTGATGGAGCAAGGGCAGACAGGCCGACGCCAGCACGACATCTACCGTGAGCTCACTGCGACGAAAAATACGCGCGCGGCCGGTTTCGACGTTGGTTGCGGAAATGAGAAGTTCACACGGCGCCTTGTCTCGGATGCCGTCAAAGTCGATGTGCTCCTCGAGCAGGCGACGGAACGGATCAAACCCAAGCGGATTGAACTCATAGGGCGACAACATACCAGCCATCGAAGACACGGGCGCCGCACGCATAAGACCGACCATGAACGGGTTGAGTTTAACCAGGTCAGGAAGCTGCGCCTGCTCGACGGCGTTCCACAATCCACCCAGCGCCTCAACGGCGGCCTTCTCGCCACCATGAACTAGACCGTGCGCCACAGCGACCGCATTTATGGCACCCGCACTGGCACCCGAAATCCAGCCCAACTCAAAGGCATCGTCTTGCAGCAGGCGCTCAAGCGCCCCCCACGTGAAAGCACCGTGCACACCGCCCCCTTGCAGGGCCAGGTTCAACTTCCGTGTTCTCCCCCGCCCCTTCACGATGCTGCCCTTTCCACGCGCGACCACATCAGCTGCCCCTAAGCCGCAATGCGCCGCTGCCGTTGTAGCAGCGCTGTAACGTCAGGCAATTGGGCTTGCGTGGCTTCTCAGCCGCACGCACACCGTCAAGATGAGTGACAGATGAACCCAACACCAGAATTTGACCTGCTCTCCATGCTCAGCGTCGGTGCCGGGCCGGGAAATGACGATCGCGCCGGCAGATCAGCGGATTTCGCATGGGTCCTGGACGGCGCGACGGATCTTATCGACACCCCGCTGGTCGGCCAGCGCTCCGACGCGGAATGGCTCGCGGACTTCGCCCATAGCTGGTTGACGACGCACGCGGCGCAACAGCCTCCCGACCGGTGTCTCCGCGACATCTTGACCGAACTGACACATGCTACAGCCGATGCATTTTCGCGACAGCAACGCCGGGCACCATCCGCACGGTTTGAGATCCCATCGGCTGCCGCTCTCATCGCACGTCGCTCACCGACCGGGATCACATACATCAGTGTCGGCGACTGTACGATGCTTGCCACGACTGCAGACGGGACATCACGGTTCGGGACAGACGCGCATGACGCGGGCGATCAATGGCTTGAAACGGTCATCCGCCAGCATCGCGCCCGCACACCTGAGCACACGGCCGAACCGTTGAGAACTGCGTTGATCCCGGATCTGAAATCGGCTCGCGACAGAATGAACCAGCCTGGTGGCTACGGCGTGCTCTCGATCAGCGAGCCACCGGACGCATTCGTCGTCCATTGCCAGATCGACCTGCCCAAAGGTACGCGCGTGCTGCTTGCCACCGACGGCCTGATGCGGCTAATCGACGTCTTCGCGCGATATGACGACACCGGTCTCATGACTGCGATCGCGGACCGCGGGCTGCCAGAACTGCTCAGCGAATTGCGCCGCATCGAAGCCGACGATGAGGCCTGCATCCGGTATCCTCGTGCAAAGACGTCTGACGATGCGACGGGACTGTATCTCAGCCTATGCTGATATCCGACGTCCGTGTCACTGCAGGCCTAGGTCTGCAAAGGACATGCGCTCGGCCGCGACTGACGTTCCATCGATACCGCGGATCGACAGCGTCAGGGCGCGGGCCTCCCAGTCAATATCGATCAGTCCGAAGTTCTCTGGATAGTAGATCTCACTGACGAGTGGTGGTAGGCGCGCGTCCTTTGACGGGCCAAATGCCCGGTTGAGTGAGCTGGCCGTCAACTCAACCAGATGCGGTTGTGCCGCTTGCCCATTGCGCGGCGTTTTGTAGATCGCTGCACTATGGCGATCGCCAGACAAAAGTACCACACCGCGCGCTCCGGTCTCGCGCAATAGTGCACGCAGGCGAGTCCGCTCAAGGGGGAGATTGCCCCAGCGCTCCCATCCGTGCCCGTCCGCAAGCACTTGAATGCTGGAAACGATCAGCCGGAGCTGTGCCGGCTGCTGCAGCTGCTCCCTGAGCCAGGCCCACTGCGTCCGCCCCAGGAGCGTCTTCGATAAGCTGAGATCTGGCTCATACTTGCCCCAGTACGGAAAGCTTGATGTTTTCTTCCTGAGAGGAGAGCGAAACGTACGCGTATCCAACATGATCAGTTGCACACGTCGCGTATCCGGCCCGAGCAGCTTTGCATAATAGACACCGCCATCGGCGTTCACGGCCTCGGGCAACTGCCAAAACGTCCGAAAGAACGCCGCGGCTTCGGACTGATAGCGGAAGCCTGCACCGGCATCGTTTTCGCCGTAATCGTGGTCGTCCCAGGTTGCCAAAAACGGCATGGCTTTGCGCGCCGCCTTTAAGTCCGGATGGTCGGCCTGCGTCTGGTAAGCAAGTGCAAGCTCGATGGGATCGTCGTTGCGGATATCACCGTAGACATTGTCACCCAGCATCAAAAACAGGTCTGGCTTGGCTGCAATCACGCTCTTCCAGATCGGTTGGGGATGGCGCTGATGCAGGCATGATCCAACGCCGATACGCGTGAGCAGCCGGTCCTCGGCCGGCCGCAGCCAGGGCGGATCAACCGAGATCTCGAACGGCAGCTTACCACGCGGCGCAACCGCACGGCCCATGGCGTTTGTGGGTTGATCGGCGCCCCTCGCGGGGGACGGCGGCGACAAGGCCGTCGTGAACTCCTCAATGAGCAACACGAGTGTGAGTGTGGTTAGTGCAGCGAGGAGTGTGAGAACGCTCACAATTACGATTCGCCCACGACGTATTGTACGCCCATCCCCAGGCAATGGTGATCTCTGTTTTCTCATGAACTTGAAAGCGCCTTGAGCAACGCGTCACAAAAGTGACGATCAAAGTGCGTCGCGTGGTGATCGATCGTCGGCGTTTGGCGCCAGGTCCCGGATCTCATGCCGCAACGACGAAATTTCAGACATCAGCGCGTGATACTCTGTTTTCGTCACTTCGATGACCGCCTCGCTCTGCTCCTTCGCAGTCTGCTGCATGGCATCGACGACAATACCGATGAACAAGTTCAATACCGCGAACACAACGATGATGATGTAGGGCAGGAACAGGGTCCAGGCCAACGGATGCTCGGCCATGACCGGTCGCACAACATTCATCGCCCAACCCTCCAGCGTCATGATCTGGAACAGCGTAAACAGCGACGCCCCGATTGTTCCAAAGAACTCGGGAAACGTCTTGCCGAACAGTTTGGTCGCCATGACCGCGAAGACGTAGTTGATCAACACCAGCAGAATGATGATCGATCCCATGCTGGGCAGGGCTTTCAGAAGCGAATTCACCACCCGACGCATGGACGGCACCATCGAAATCAAGCGCAGGGCGCGCACAATCCGCAACGCGCGCAAGATCGAGAGATTGCCGGACTGCGGTATCAGCGAAATCGCCACGATCGTGAAGTCGAATAGGCTCCAGGGATCACGCCAGAACGACCACCCTTTTGCAATCATCCGGAGGGCGATCTCGACGGCGAAGATCGCCAGAACCACCTTGTCGAGAAACAGGATTGTTTCCCCGAATAGCGACATCACCGTCGGACTCGTCTCCAGCCCCAAGGTAATGGCGTTGAACACGATCACACCAACGATGAACCGTTCGCAAAACGGCGATGAGATGACGCGATCGAGCTGACCCCGCCAGCCTCTGGCCGGCCGCGATTCAGGTTTTGTCTCGGCGTCCATGGTCGCCGCGCTTGTCGCTGACTGATCGGTCATGCACCCGCCTCTTGTCGCGCTCCAAATAACGTTGGAGGTTTAGGCGAGGTGCGGCCACGGATTCAACGGGCACAAGCGAGATATGGGGTAACGGTGGCCGCCAGGGCGGCTCATGGGGACCAACAATGGTCGCCTACAGGCAGAAAATCGCAGCGAGCCCGCCCGAAAGATCCACAACAATCGCAGGTCCTCGTGACCACGCGAGATAGAGCGCACCGGCAATCAGTGCGCCAACAACAGCAAACAATCCACTTTGCATAGCTATGGGCATAACGCCTAAAGCCTCCTTCGGACTGCAAATCGCGCGCCTTATCCGCCGCGCGATCGCCCAGCCCGCACGTTAACCGGCGCTGGGTTGTGCGGCAAGTCGCGGCACTGGCCGCTCATTGATTGGAAGATGGATCAAGGCCGCAAACACGCCGAGACCGGTTGAGATCCACCACATCGCGTCGTAGGAGTTCGTCGCGTCGAACAGGTATCCGGCCATGTACGCCCCGGCGAATGAACCGGCCTGATGCGAGAAAAAGACGATGCCATACAGCATGGTCATCCAGACCGGACCATAGAAGGTGGCCACCAAACCGCTGGTGAGCGGAATCGTCGACAGCCAGAACAGCCCGAGCAGAAAGCTGAACACAATAATCGTCGTCGGCGTAATCGGCAGATAGAGAAAGCCAAGAAAGATGATGGCCCGCGCCAGGTAGATCACGCTAAGCCCGATCCGCTTGGAACGCGACCTGCCCCATTGCCCGGCTAGCCAGGTGCCAATGAGGTTGCCGATACCGACAACACTCAACCCGATGACTGCGATTTCGGGGCCCATCCCGAGGTCGGACACATAGGCCGGCAAATGGGTGGCGTAGAAAACGACATGGAAGCCGCAGACGAAGAACCCGGCATTCAAAAGCCAGAAGCTTGGATGCGCAAACGCCTCCTTCAGCGCATCCCCCATCGCTTGCGGCTTTGCTGCCGCTTCGGCTTGAACGGGTTTTCCGCTCACCATCCACACAAGTGGCAAAATGGCTGCTGCAGTCACAGCCAGATACAGCAAACTTGTTTGCCAGCCCAGGTTTTCGATCAACAGGTGGGTATACGGGATCGCAATCAGCATGCCGATTCCGCTGCCGATCCCGAGCGTCGCAATCGCTGCCGATCGTTGATCGGGCGGCGCCGCACGGCCGACCGCACCGACCATGGCATTAATGCCAGCGCCGGCGACCCCAAGACCGAGGAGAATACCGGATACAAAGAGATACGGCGCCGAGTCCGCCGCATACAGCATCAAGATACCCGCCGCGGTGCAAACCGCACCAAACAACACCACGCGGCCGGTGCCGTACTTGTCAGAAACGGCACCGGTAAACGGCGCCGCAATCCCCCAAACGATATTGGCAATGGCGATCGCGAGGCTGAAGACCTCGCGCCCCAGGCCAAGATCTTGCGAGATCGGCTTGAGATAGAGCCCCATCCCTTGTCGAATGCCCATGCCGATTGCGGCAATGGTCGCGCAGGTCAAGAGAATGACCCATAGGGGGAGTCGGTCAATTGGCGCTCTGCGAGTCGTCATCGCAAACCCTCGGACTGGGGAAACAGCGGAAATGTTCAATCGTTCGGCGTGATTTGGAGATCAGTATCGCACACGCAGACCACAGCCGTGCCCTAATAATCTTCGGGCACGACTTGACGATTGCTTATTCAAGCGCGCTGCGCCTGCGAGGGTGGCGCTAACCCTCCGCCAGACGTCGCTGTGCGATACCGCCAAGCTCAAACTCCGATAGCCGTACCACGGCTCGACCGTCCGCAGCCAAGCCCCGTCTTTCCAGCGTAATATGCCAGCCGTCATCGGAGTGGCCGCTGATATGATAAATATGATAGCTGGCACCATCCTCGTGCCGCCCCGGCGCAGGCACCGAACACGAGGCGGCGCCAATCACGGGGATTTTGCGATCTGCTAGCGCGATCGCGTTTTGCATGAACCGGTGGTTGTGGCCGTGAATGACCAGATCGGCCGGCCCTTCAGCCAGCGTCTCCATCAGCGCATCGGCATCGCGCAATGCACGCCGCGAGCTTGTGAGACCCGGTAACGGCGGATGATGAAGCATAACAAGCCGAAACTGCTGCCGATCCGCAGCCTCTTTCAACGCTTCTGCAAGCCGTTCGCGTTGCGCGCGTCCGATCCGACCACTCGCATTCCCTGGCATCGTGAACACGGCCGAGTTTAAGCCGATGATCGTGATGTTCCCAACATCGTAAACATAGGGAAACGCAACATCGCGCGCCGAGTCGGCATGAAAGTACGCGTACCAGCTTCGAATTCCGGGATCTGAGATCAGCCGCGTGTAGACGTCATGGTTACCGGGAACCACGGAGACATGCTCCGGCGGGCCGAGGCGCTCTAGCCAGCGCGCGGCCGCGCGATGCTCTTCTGGCAACCCGATATTCGTGAGATCGCCACTCACGAGAACATGGTCAGCCCTTTGCCGCTGCAAATCCGCGAGCAGTAAATCCACAACTTCGGGCCGGTGTACCCGGTGCCGCCGCAGCCGCCAGTTCGCGTACCCGAAGGTGCGCTTGACGTTCCAGTCCCAGAACCGCAGTTTCGGCAGCGGCCCGAGGTGAACATCAGTTAGATGAGCAAGTCGCGTTGCCATCCTGGCCTACATCTCCCGCATGACTTGTCTCTTTCCCGTACCGCGTGTCTTTCCATGTTTTGGCACCTTGATGCCGTGGTGACAGACTGTCGCATAAATCGGCGCAGCCATTCTGTCACGCAACTTGTTGCAAATACGGAGTAAAAAGCGACGTGGTGACCCGAAAAGCGCTGCAATGGTACTGGCGCATGACTCGTGGACTGACAGTCGGCGTCCGCGGCGTCGTGATTGACGACCAGGATCGCGTCCTGTTGATCCGCCATACCTACCGGAACGGCTGGTACTTTCCAGGAGGCGGGGTCGAAAAGGCAGAAGCCGCCATCACCTCGGTTCAACGCGAACTGGAGGAAGAGGCCGGCGTCGTCTGCGAGAGCCTGCCTCGGTTGTTTGGAATCTATACGAATTTTGCATCGTTTCCCGGCGATCACGTCGTTCTATACATCATCGATGCTTGGCAGCAGCCGACGCCGCCCAAGCCAAACTACGAGATCGCAGAACACGGATTTTTCCCATGCAACGCCCTGCCAACCGGCGTTGCGCGCAGCGTGCCGCGGCGTCTAGCCGAGATCCGCGACGGCGCACGTCCGTCATTGGACTGGTAACCCTTTGCAAAACCAATAATTGCATGTAGTAGGGCGTCCCAGGCATCATTGCCTCGCGTTCGCAGTCACGCTGAGACACGGAACATAGTCATGCAACGACGACGACGGTTACGCATCGTTTGACCTCGAATTCGGGTGGGGCATCGCATTGGCACCCACGCGAACCTGCATGACCTGCCTCAAAGCACCAGTGTGACCATGACCCGCGATATCGAAGTTGCGCCGCTAACTCCTGGCGACTCCACCGTACTCCTGTCTCTCATCGCCGACGTGTTCGGGCCCGGACGGTTTGCCCGCACCTCGTCGCGCCTTCGCGAGGTGAGCAGTCCCCACAACACCGCGTGGTACCTGGCGCAGCGTGGAGAACAATGCTTAGGCGCAGTTGCCCTCACCGCAGTAACGTGCGGACCACACCACGGCAGGATGCTGGGACCGATCGCCGTCCGACCGGCATGCCGCGGCGACCGCATCGGCAGCCGTTTGGTCCGCCACGCGATCACAATGGCGGAAATGGCAGAGGCGCGTTTTGTTCTGTTGGTCGGCGACCCACGTTACTTCTGTCGGTTTGGCTTTGTCCCCGTACCAGCTGGGCAGCTTGTCTTCCCAGGCCCGGTCGACCCGGATCGGGTGATGGTCAGATGGCTCGACGGCACGGTTCCGGTTGACTTTTGCGGTGAAGTCAAACCGGACACGCACGACCAACTGCGACCCGACAGCGCCCGATCTAGTCCTCAAACGGATCGCGCATCAAAACCGTATCGTCCCGTTCCGGGCTGGTCGATAGCAATGCAACCGGGCACTCAATCAGTTCTTCGACGTGCCGCACGTACTTGACGGCCTGCGCGGGTAAATCGGCCCAGGTGCGCGCACCGCGCGTCGTTGCCGTCCATCCCTCGAGCGTCTCGTAAATCGGTTCCACACGGGCCTGGGCGTTCTGGCCGGCAGGAAGCCGGTCAAAGCGTTCGCCGTCCAGCTCATAGCCGACACAGACGCGAAGCTCTTCGAAACCATCGAGCACATCGAGCTTGGTCAACGCGATGCCGTCAATGCCGCTGACACGGACCATTTGCCGGACAAGCGTCGCATCAAACCAGCCGCACCGCCGCTGTCGCCCTGTGACCGTTCCGAACTCGTGCCCCCGTTCGCCGAGCCGCTCCCCGATCTCGTTTTTGAGCTCGGTTGGAAACGGCCCCGCCCCAACGCGTGTTGTGTAGGCTTTCGCAATGCCCAGAACGTAGCCGATCGAGCCTGGGCCGACCCCAGAACCCAATGCCGCCTGCGCGGCGATGGTGTTGGACGATGTCACAAATGGATATGTACCATGGTCGATATCCAGCATCGCCCCTTGCGCGCCCTCAAACAAAATGCGCTTTCCGGCGCGCTTTGCATTGTCGAGCTGTTCCCATGTCACAGCAACATAGGGCAGTAGCTTGGGCGCGATCTCCGCCAATTCCTGCATCAGATCAGCGTGTGAGACTTCCGGTTGACCAAGCCCGCGGCGCAACGCGTTGTGGTGAACGAGAATCCGCTCCACCTTGGGGCCGAGTGTCGTCAGGTTCTTCAGATCCTGCGCGCGGATCGCTCTACGCCCGACCTTATCCTCATAGGCCGGCCCGATCCCGCGGCCGGTTGTGCCGATCCGCCCGGTTCCCGCAGCAGCCTCGCGCATCTGGTCGAGTTCACGGTGCAATGGCAGGATCAAGGTCGCATTGTCTGCAATCACAAGATTGGACGCATCGATCTTGACCCCCTGCGAACGCAATCGTTCGATTTCTTCCGCCAACGCCCAAGGGTCGATGACAACGCCGTTGCCGATCACAGCGAGTTTGTCCGGGCGCACCACGCCAGACGGCAGGAGCGAGAGCTTATAGGTCTGGTTGCCTATGACCAGCGTGTGCCCGGCATTGTGCCCACCTTGAAAACGAACGACGACGTCGGCGCGCTCCGACAGCCAATCAACGATTTTTCCTTTGCCCTCGTCACCCCATTGGGCGCCGACCACCACCACGTTCGTCATGCGCAACCCTTCCGACACAAGCCCCTTGGCAGCATCGGCCACGGGAAAATAGACGTATAGCCCAGACTGAGGTCACGCGTCACGGGACCGCTTGTGTGCCAACAGCACATCTTTTGCCTGATTGATCTTCGTCGCAAGATAACTCGACCCACCACGATCGGGGTGCATCTTCAGCATCAGTTCTCGATGCGCGCGGCGAATGTCGTCGACCGAGCAGTTTTCATTCAGACCAAGAATGTCATAGGCCTCTTCAACGGTCATTTGACCGCCGGCACCGGCTTCCTGCTCGGCGCGGGCCATGTCTTCACGCCACGTCGGGTGCACACGATCCAGATAAGCTTCGAGGAGCTGCGCCGACTTGGGATCGGCAAATCGGCAGTCCTGCCAAAGAATCGCGAGCTCCGCGGGCGCCATCATCTCAATGGATTTGCCAGCAAACACGCCTTTGCGCACGCGTCCGCGCATATCGCCGGTATCCAGGTCCAATTCCATTTCGAGGTGATCGGTCACAACGGACGACAGGCGTGCACCGTCGCGACCCGACGCGCGCCCACGACCGATCTGTGCTGCCGACTGACTTAGCAGCCAGAGCCCTAGCATGCCGAGAGGCAGTGCATAGCCCACCGCGCCGCGGACCAAGAAGACGACGGCCATTGCGAGCGCAAGAATACCGCCAACAAGCCGCACGACCTGCGCCAATGCCGCTGCCGAAGCACTGGTAAAGCCACGCATCAGGATCAGGGTTAGGACCAGGGCAACCAGGCCCATAAGGAAATAAGTCATGCTCTACGCAGGGAACACCTCGTACAGATGTCGGTCGTGGCACAGTCTCTCGCAGTTATGAATAACGAACCGTGAAGCGGCTCAACGCGGTTGCTCCCGCATCTGCTCGAGCAAGAGCTGCGCACCTCTCCCGCCTTTGGCCCCGAGATCCTCCAAAGCCGGCCGACCGCCCGCCGCATACACAGCAACGGCCGAAAGTAACGCGCGGAGCTGATCAGCAGACCCGGCGCCGAACGTACAGTGCGCCCCGCCGGTGAGACGCGCAATTTCCCGGAATGCCGTCCTCGCGGTCGCATCATGGCCTTCCTGAAAGAGGAACACCGGCATGCCGTGTAGCGCCAGTTCGCCGGCACGCGCACATAAATCGTCAACCGACTCCTCCACGGCATCTCCGACATAGACCAACGCGTGAACCCGCTTGATTTCCGCCTCTTTACGGGCGTGCGAAAGGATTTTGCGGATCTGCGTATGGCCGCCGGCAACATGCACCGTCGTCATCAGCTTCGCCAGGGCATCCGGATCGCCGACCCACTTGGACGCACGACACTCGCCGGCGCCCCTGAAGTAGATCAATTGCACGTCGAGACCGCCGACATCCTTGACGGCGCGGAACATATCCCCTTGCAGCGCCAACGCCATATCCCAGGTTGGCTGACGGCTCATGGTGGCGTCCATGGCAAAAATAAGCCGGCCTCGGCCCCCAGTCATGCGCGGTGCCGTTGCCGTCATTTGTGCGATGAATGCTGAGACGTCGGCGTCACTTGCCTGCGCGACGTCGGTATCCTCGGGCGCAGCAACCGGCTGGTCCGTCTTCTCCGACGACATTTGCGTGGTCTTGCTCTTTTCGGCCCATTTCCAGCGCCAGCGTGACGTCATCCCGTCCTCCACACATTCGCCGGCCGCATCAGCGGCCAACGTCTACGCCGACATGTGGTGGCGCAGAGCTAGCGGTCCAAATGGGCGGATGAGACCGCGATCCGCGCAAACAGCGATAGCCAGCCCGGTGTCGCCATTGAGGCACCGCTTGCGGCCTCAACGTCGCTGCCAACCGGCGCAAGACCGGCGATGAGACGACCGCCACATTGGTTGACATTGAAGATGCCACACCGGGCGTTGCGACGCACGCGCTCAATCGTCCCAAAATTCTGCGCAAACACCGACAACAAACGCGGACGAGCTTGCGCAATCTCCTCGGCGTAACCGGCGCCAGATCGCTCGGCCGCGCACCGGACAACGGCCATAACCGGCCCGAGCAAATCCGGCACATCCACCGCATCGTCGACTTCAAATAAAGCCGGCGCCGCAAATGCCCCTTGCGCCGTCGTGCCGGGCAGGTCCGGGTCGACGCGCGCCGTCCCGCAACGCGACAGCCGCATTTTTTGGGCATCAAGCAGATCGGCCGTATCCTGGTCGATCAGTGGTCCGATGTCGGTGTCGGGATTGAGCGGATCCCCGACGACAAGCTCGCCAATGCGATCAGCCAAGCGCGCAATGAACGGATCTGCCACGGACTCGGACACGAAGATGAGTTTGGGCGCACTTGGCATCTGGCCGGCACACGGCAGCATGGCGGCGAGAACGGAGTCCGCAGCCGCGTCCACGGTGGCGGAGCCGTCCACGATCACAGCATGCCGCCCGCCGCAGTCCGCAATGAATGGCGTCATGATCTTCCCGTCAGCCGTCAAATCGCGGTGCAGGGTTTCAGCCATCAAGCGCGGGCCGGCGAAAACAACCCCGTTGACGTACGGGCTTACGACCAACCGTCGGCAAGACTGTGCATCAACTGTCAGGAGCTGAAGGACATCGTCCGGAACACCCGCTTCATAAAGCAACTCAATCGCAAACGAGGCCAGCAGCGGAAACTGTGCCGGCGGCACGACCGCAGCCGTATTTCCCATGGCCAAAGCAGATGAGACCTGACCGAGAAGCGTTGAAAGCGGACGCCACGGCGGGCTGATCGCCAAAAACTGCCCCAGACCGCGTCGGTGCACGCTGTGAACTGTCCCACCCGGATGATCAGATGTCTGCTGCCCGGCCGCAACAGCCTGCGCCTCGCCAGCCACCCATTCCAGCATCTCGATGCTCGACCGCAATTCGTCAACAGCGTCCGGCAACGTCATGCCGCCCTCGCCGACAAGAAGGGCAATCGCGCGATGGCGCTTGCTCGCCGTCTTCAACGCATGTGCGGCCTTTGTGACGCAAGCGGTGCGCGCACCAACGGGCTGAATCTCCCACGCTGCAAACGCCCTGGCACCACTTGCAAGGGCTGCCTCAGCAGCTTCAAGAGCGACCGGCGTATAGGTTCCGATGCGACGACGACGATCATGCGGACAAAAGCGTTCGACCGGTGTCGCCCCGGCAAGCGCGTCGTCTGCGACGGCGACAAACGGTGACGCGGCAAAGCCCCATTCCACAAGCGCTTCAACCTCATCTCGCAACGGGTCGACATGCGCTGGTTCCGAGAACAAAACGCCGCGTGCAATACTTGGCTGCGGCGCAACGCATGCGAGGCCACCGCTCCCGCTGCCGCCGTCCGATTCGCGGGCCGCTTCACAGGCGGTCACAGGGTCCAGCGCCTGCGCGGTCTCGGGCTTGATCCGGCTGGTCACGCAATATGGCGTGCCGTCGACTGTCCTTCGCAGAAGGTCCCGCAGCGTCGCAGCCAGGGCGGCAGAGCCCGCACCAATGCGAGCGTTTACGCGCCGTCCGGTGACGGCCGCGCGCTGATTGACTGCGATAGCCACACGAGCGCCCGCAATGCCCCACGGGTGCTCTATTTCACGTGAAA
Organism: Pseudomonadota bacterium; assembly: GCA_039186015.1. Lineage (GTDB taxonomy): Bacteria > Pseudomonadota > Alphaproteobacteria > Rhizobiales > Hyphomicrobiaceae > JBCBWG01. The sequence goes on along the minus strand of JBCDAH010000012.1, from coordinate 3,858 downwards.
CGTCTGGAGACAGGTGCTGAATCGCAGACAGAGAGACCGGGCTGACTGTCGCGAAGATGGGATGAAAGGCGCTTTGCTCCGAGATCAAAAACTTGGCGCTGGCCAGCATCGACAGCGTGAGGTGATTGGTAGTCGAAAGCACAGGGAGCCCGTCAAGCCCGGCCACCCTTGCTACTTGCGCGTCGCGCACCCAGTCGGCCCCATGCTCCGCAAGCCGGACGGGCATACGCTTGTCGTGCTCAAGCGCCAAGCGGCGCAGCCAGCGCAAGGCCGGTATCACACGTTTGGATTGGGCAGAAACGGTCAGGCCGAACCCGTCCCACCGCTGGAGTTCGCGCCGTACGAACGTCGCGCCGAATACGGCCAGCGTGGCGTCCAAGTCGGACTCAGACGCCGTATCAACAAGAACCATGACGCCGTTGGCTGCACCTGTTGCCGCCAAGTGGCCAAGCGCGAGTGCGACCGAGTCGCGAACCTCCTCGCCATGATTCTCGCCAAAGCGGGGATGTAAGTCGGCCAGTCGGACGACAAGCGCCGGTCTGGAGAAGATGGCAGAGCGATGGGCGCCATCCTGCGCGCCTGCGTCATTGGCGATGGTTCGAATACCAGCGATCAGCAGCTCAAAGTTGTCTTGCGCGGCCGCAAGGCTTGTAGGACGGCGGCCCATGAGCGAAAACATCGGCCGGACGCCATCATCTCCGAGCTGTCGCACCGCAGCCGCACCCGCCTCGAACGACGGGCCGCAAATGAATGCGGAGTCGAGAATGTTGGTAGCACGAGAGATTGCGGCCCGGATGGTCGATTCCGCGTCGCCGAAGCCCACGCCGTTGCGCGCGTTCAGCACTCGCCCAAGCCGCGGGTACATCCGTGGCAATGTATGCCCAGGCGCCATCCCGTCCGTGTCCACAACCGGCGATAAGCGCTCGGAGATCACCTCGGCAGCGGCACGCTCGTCGCGGATATCGGCAACCAGCGCAACAAGTTCCAGCAGCTCACAGAACTCAGACGTTGTGAGATCCAGCTCGGATTCCGCACGACTGAGTGCATCATCGGCCTCAATGGCGGCCAGAACCTCGGCACCGGACACCAAGCGCCGCCGCTCGTCGTCCGTCAGCAACAGCCGCTCGAGAAACCCACCGACGAGGCGGTTGTCCTCCATCAGCAAATGCGCGGCGACATCGCTGCGATCCGGCTCAGATTGCGTCGATGTCACAAGTTGCAGTTCCGCCATAGTTCTCTCTCCGCGACAACGCGCATAGACCCTGGGGGTGCCCATGCCCGCGATCTCCATCGCGCAGCTGGCACACGTGTCCATCGAATCCGCATAGATGACTCGCGGCAATTGCATGACCTCAAAGGTTAGGATTTCCGCATCTGATGCCGGAGCACGGCAGATGTGATGGTTTCTTCACACCTCACGGATGTTGATGCGCGCCCAAGGCCGCGAGGACGGGATGTGGCCGCGGCACCGCTTGCCAACCGCATGGCCTCATGCCAACTCAGACATGATCGCGATCCGGCGAGATTCGCATTGCGATCTGTTCCGCGTTCAGACGGTTTGCAGAGTCTGTCACCGCGACACGTTGGTGTTGGACGGGTGGCTGTGAACTCTAACTTGCCTTATTGCGGAGCGACCTCGTGGCTCAGCCAAAGCCGGATATCAGAACTGCCAAAGATCTGTTTACGCACTTAGAGAGAGAAATGAGCACAAAGCCTGCGCGTGCACGCAAGCCGGTAGACCCCGTTGACACCTACACGGCTGCTGACATTGAGGTCCTTGAAGGTCTTGAGCCGGTGCGCAGGCGGCCGGGAATGTATATTGGGGGCACCGATGAGCGGGCCCTGCACCACTTGTTCGCGGAAGTTATCGATAATTCCATGGACGAGGCGGTCGCCGGTCACGCGACCTGGATTGATGTCCACCTCGATGCGGACGGCGCCCTATCTGTGAGCGACAACGGTCGCGGCATTCCCGTGGATCCGCACCCGAAGTTTAAGTCCAAGTCTGCGCTCGAAGTCATCATGACCACGCTTCACGCTGGCGGCAAGTTCGACGGCAAAGCCTACAACACATCGGGCGGTCTCCACGGGGTTGGCGTCTCGGTTGTCAATGCGTTGTCAGAGAGTCTCGAGGTCGAAGTCGCGCGCGGCCAGCAGCTCTATCGTATGGTCTTTTCTCGCGGCAAGGCGGAAACCAAGCTTGAGAAGCTCGGCAGCATCAAGAACCGCCGGGGGACGAAGGTTCGGTTTTGGCCCGATCCGGAGATCTTCGGCTCAAACGTCGCCTTCAAGCCGGCGCGGCTGTTCAAAATGGCCCGGGCAAAAGCTTATCTGTTCGGCGGTGTCGAGATCCGCTGGCATTGTGCGCCGGAGCTTATCCGGGATGACACACCGGATGAGGCGACATTTCATTTCCCAGGCGGCCTCAGCGACTATCTCAAGGCGCAAGTCGACGGCTATACGCTGGTCAACAAGGATGTCTTTGCCGGACGGATCGAAAAGGACGGCGGGCACGGCTCGGTCGAATGGGCTTTGGCCTGGATCGCCAACGCCGATGCGTTCTGCCACTCGTATTGCAACACCATTCCCACACCGGACGGCGGCACACACGAGATCGGCCTGCGCGCGGCATTGTCCAAAGGGCTGCGCGGCTACGGCGAGCTTGTGAACAACAAAAAGGCATCGCAGATCACGGCCGAAGATGTCATGGGCACGGCCGGTGCCATGTTGTCGGTCTTCATTCGTGAGCCTGAGTTCCAAGGACAGACCAAGGACAAACTCGCGACGACAGAGGCATCCCGGATCGTCGAAACAACGATCAAGGACGCATTCGATCATTGGCTGGCAGAAAGTCCGCAGCAAGCCACCAAGCTTCTGGAATGGGCGATCGAGCAGTCCGAGGATCGCCTGCGGCGTCGGCGCGAAAAGGAAATCAACCGCCAGACGGCAACGCGCCGCCTACGCCTGCCGGGCAAACTCGTCGATTGCACCTCAAATTCCAATGTCGGCACGGAAATCTTCCTGGTCGAAGGCGACTCGGCCGGCGGCTCGGCAAAGCAGGCCCGCAATCCTAAGATCCAGGCGGTGTTGCCGCTGCGGGGGAAGGTGCTGAATGTGGCCAACGCCACTTCGGCGAAGCTCTCGCAGAACCAGATGCTCTCGGATCTTATACAATCTCTGGGGTGTGGAACGGGCCGGCAATACAGCGAGGATGATCTGCGATACGAGCGCGTGATTGTCATGACCGACGCCGACGTAGACGGCGCACACATCGCCTCACTGCTCATGACGTTCTTCTATCAGGAAATGCCCGAGTTGATCGAGAACGGCCATTTGTACCTAGCCCTGCCGCCGCTTTTCAAACTCACCCAGGGATCAAAGTCGGTCTACGCGCACGACGAGGATGAGCGTCAGAGCATTATCGACGGCGACATATTCAAAGCGAATCAGAAGATTGAAGTGACCCGTTTCAAGGGCCTCGGCGAGATGAATGCCAGTCACCTCAAAGAGACCACGATGGATCCCGCGAAACGAGTCTTGCTGAAAGTGGAGTTTGGTGAAGGCGAGAGATCGGAGATCGGCCAGGCGATCAATGCCCTGATGGGCTCAAAGCCGGAAGCGCGTTTCCGCTTCATTCAAGACCGCGCGGCATTCGCGACAGATCTCGATATCTGACACCTTACCCGGCACGCAACACACGAAACGAAATTGCCCCTCGCCGGATAGCGAGAGGGCCTTTGTTCATGATACAGGTACTATCAAGAATCGTCAGTAAAATTGATCACCTGCGTCTTTGCCTGCGGATCGGCGACTTTCCTCGTCCGCAATGGCTCGAACAACCTTGACGTCTGAACCAGT
>JBCDAH010000011.1:0-50285 GCA_039186015.1 Pseudomonadota bacterium | reverse complement strand
TTTCTGTATCGTATGTTCGTTGGGATCACGATCATATTTTTCATTGCCAATCACTATTTCTTTGTTGGCGTGCTGATGGCTATTATTTACGGCTTTCAAATATTGATCATGCCAGTCCTGAACGGTTTGGGATATCTCATGAATAGCAAAGAACTTGGCGGCGTTCGGTTGCGTGCAATCTGCCGATGCATCGCGTTATGCGCTGTGATCGGACTGGGGCTGGCGGTTGTCCCGGTCCCGCATCGCGGTGTTCTGCAAGGTGTGGTTTGGATGCCGGAGCAAGCGCGGATGGTTGCCGGTAGTAGTGGATTGGTTGAGGATGTGCCGGCTACCGATGGCGTGCATTTGACGCAAGGCGACATCGTTGCTGTGTCGTCAAGCGATGCGCTTAGCGCCCGTATCGCCGGTCTGAAGGCACGCATTGACGAGCTTGAGGCGCGGGTAGGGTTGGCACTGACCGATAGCCCGTCACAGGCCTATCAGGTCAATCAGCATCTGACTCATGCGCGGCGGATGCTGTCCGTAGCAGAGGCGCAAGCTGCAGCGCTCGTTGTGCGTGCGCCACGCGCCGGCCGCTTCGTTGCGGTTGCAGACGGTGCCGTGAAAGGGAAGTACTTGCGGCGAGGGGACGTCATTGGATTTGTGATCGATGGCGACGCGCCGGTCATTGTCCGGCTTGCGGTTTCAGAGTTCGATGCGGATCTGGTCCGCGCGTTTCAGGGCAAGGCCGACGTGCGCTTTTCCGACGACCTGGGAGCGGTCTATCCGGCACAAGTCATGCGGGAATTGCCGCTCGCGGGCAACACGCTCCCAAGCAAAGCCATATCGACGCAAGGTGGCGGGCCGTTTCAACTCAATCCGGATCCCGAAAATCCCTTGAGAACTGTCGGCCGGATTGTCACGTTTGAACTGGTCGTGCCGGATGGTCCCGTATTGAGCCGGGTCGGTACGCGGGCATTTGTACGTATCAACTACGGAGCGCGACCGTTGCTGTGGCAGCTCTACCGCCCGGCGCGCCAACTCATTCTCCGCCACTTGTGGATGTAGCCCGATGCCGAACAGTGTCAGGGCACTGCCCGTCATTCCCGTTTGGCCAGGCCATGGCCACATAATCGAAGGTGAACCTACGACGGCGGCCGTTGACAAACTGCTTCATCACGCACGACTGTGGGCCCGTCAGACGTTTCGCTATGGGCTTCTCGGGCGACCGCTCAAACATTCCGTTCGCCGCACGCGCAATCACATTTCGCGGCTCGCCAAGCAATCAGACGCACAGCTCGCAGACCGGCTGGTCGCCCAACGCAGAGACTTGAGGCGACATGGCCTGACATCTGCGTCCGCTGAGACGACTCTTGCGCTGGTCGCCGAGATCGCCGCGCGGCGGTGTGGTCTTGCAGCGTTCGATGTGCAATTGCTCGGCAGTCTGGGGATCTTGAACGGTCTGCTGCTCGAAATGCAGACCGGTGAAGGCAAGACACTTACGGCCGCGCTCGCCGCAGCGACGGCAGGTGTTGCCGGCATACCCGTTCATGTCATTACGTCGAATGCCTATCTCGCGAATCGAGACATGAACGAGATGAAGGACCTGGCCGACGGCGTTGGCCTCGCGCTGGGCCATCCGCACGAGGGCGCATCGCGCGACGAATTGAGAGCTGCCTATCGTGCCGACGTGGTTTTCGCAACGAGTAAGCAGATTGCCTTCGACTATCTGCGAGATCGGCATGCGTTCGGCGATGATATCGATCGTTACCAGGGCGCGGCAATGCGCTTGTGCACACCGGCATCGGGCGACGGTGGGCCGGTCATGCGCGGCCTGCACATGGCGATTATCGATGAAGCCGATAGCAGTCTCGTCGATGAGGCGAGAACGCCGCTTATCCTCTCACAGCAGGGTGACGACCTCGAGCAGGCAGAGCTTGCGGGGCACGCGACAACCATCGCTCGCGAACTCGAAACCGGTACGCATGTGGTCCTTGGAGAAACGGACCGGCGTGTGCGCCTGACGCCGGCTGGCAGCAGGCGGGCCGAGGAGCTGGCACGTGACAGACATCCGCTGCTCAAGATGCGTCGCCGCCGCGAAGAGTTGGTTGAGCAGGCGCTGCATGCTCTGCACGTCCTGCGCCGCGACCATGAGTATGTTGTCCTGGATGACAAGGTTCGGCTGATTGACGAATTCACCGGCCGCATCATGGCCGATCGAACGCTGGGTGCGGGCCTTCACCAGATGGTGGAGGTCAAGGAACAGTGCCCGCCAACACCAACCACCAACACGTTGGCGCAAATCACCTTCCAACGCTTCTTTCGCCGCTACAGCCACCTCTCCGGCATGACCGGGACCGCTCAGGAAGTGGAGGCGGAATTCTGGACGGTCTATGGACTTGCGATGATGCGCGTACCGCCGCGGCGGCGCAACCGGCGTATTGTGAAGCCCGCCTGCGTCATGGCAACCCGCGCGCATAAACTCGATCGGATCGTCCAGCGGATCGCCGCTTTCCAGAAATCCGGCCAGCCCGTGCTTGTCGGCGTGACCACAGTCGCGGCCAGCAACGACTTGAGCCGTCGGCTTTCAGACATCGGGCTCACACACAATGTGCTCAACGCGGTTCATCATGAACAAGAGGCTGAGATCATCGCCGAGGCCGGTTTCACAGGTCGCGTCACGATTGCAACCAACATGGCCGGCCGCGGAACCGATATCAAACTTGGGCCGGGTGCCAGCGCGTTGGGCGGACTGGCTGTGCTGATAACCGAGCGACACGAGGCGCGGCGGATCGATCGGCAGTTGGTCGGCCGTTGTGCGCGCCAAGGCGACCCCGGTCTGGTGGAAGCGTATCTGTCGCTTGAGGATACGCTTGTTGCGCAATCTCATTGGGCCGGGTTCGCGAACATCTTGAAATGGCCGTTGCGAACCCGGGTTTGGCCGATGCGATGGCTTGCGGAACAGGCGATCACCCGCGCCCAGAGAGACCTGGAACGCCGGAGCGCGCAGGAGCGCGCAGCCTGCTTGGATCAAGACCGACAGCTCGCCGACTTACTCGCATTTGCTGGACCGCCGGAGTAGGGCCGCGTTGCACTCCGGGCCACCCGCTCGGATCACGGGTCGCATGCTCATCAATCACAGGAGTACCAATCATGAAAACGTCTCGCTTCACCGCTGCTACGCTTACCCTGGGCGTCGCACTTGCGTGGTCCGCCGCACACCTTGAAGGTCGCGCGGAGGCGCCCGAGCCGATCGGCCCCTTCGATTGTCTGATTCAACCAAGTGCAACCGCAGAGTTGAGCGCGCCCGTGTCTGGCGTTGTGTCTCAGGTTCTTGTCGACCGCGGCGACCGCGTGAGAACGGGACAGGTCGTTGCACGCCTATACGCTGGCCTCGAGAAAACACGTTTGACGATTGCGCGCGCCCGCGCTGACGCAAAATCTCGAATCGCGTTGCGGCGCACCCGTCTCGCCTTTGAAAATCGACGGCTGGCGCGCAATCGAAAGCTCATGGAAACCCAGGTCATTACCGAGAAGGAGGCTGATGAGATCAGAACCGCGCAATGGATTGCACGGATCGAGCTGGATCAAGCGCGCGAGGAGAGCAACCTTCTAAGGCTACAGGTTCAACAGGCGCTTGCCGATCTGGCCCTGCGCGAGGTGCGAAGCACGATTAATGGCGTCGTAATCAACGTCGCCCGCCAACCCGGCGAAAGCACGGATCGCGTCGAGTCCTACATCCTGAAAGTCGTGAGCCTGGACCCGTTGTTTGCGGAAGTGTTTGTTCCGATCAGATTGAGCCGCAGCCTCAGTCACGGGCAAGCGGTGACGTTGGTTTCAGACGTGCTTGATGAGACGCGCATCGCCGGTCGGATTAGCGCGATTGATCCCGTTGCGGATGCAGCAAGCGGCATGACGCGCGTGCGAATCACCATCCATAACGCAGATCATGCGATTCCGGCTGGCATTCGGTGCAAGGCAACATTCGTGCGCAAGTGATCGGGGACACGGAGGCGCCATGCCTACCGACGGTTGAGGTGGGCCCAGCGACGGTTGAATTGGTGTTGGCAAGGTTTGTGATTGCAAGATCACAGCCACATTGGAATTATAATTCGTATTCAAATAATATTTACAGGTCGCATCTTGCGCGCGTACGCTTCATCCGTAGCCTGACGTTGTGTCGCATTTGGCATTGGCGGGATTTGGGGGAGCGAGTATGCGAGCAAGACCGACGTTGCGAAGCATTGCGTTCCACACAACCGTTGTCCTGCTTGCGTCGGCTGTTGTTGCATCGACGGCCGTTGCGAACTCGTCCCCGTCGACGCTCTCGGACGTCTACGAGCGCGCACTGGCCCAAGACCCGGTACTTGAGACCGCACGCACGAAAAAGCTCATCGGCGAGCGCGAGTTTCGCGACGCCCTATATGGGTATTTTCCGAGGATCTTCGCACGCTTGGATCGCGACCGGCGATACCAGAGTATTCTGAGCAGCGACAACCAAGTGTTTGCACTTGGCAAGGCCGAGTACAGCATCACGCAGGCGCTATTGGAAGTGCGCCAGCCCTTGATCGATTACGGGCGTTTCGCGCGCATGAAGCGGGGGCGTGCGCTGCGATCGCGGTCGTTCGCCGAGTTCGCACTCGAACGCCAGCGCTTAATCGTGCGCGTGATCGAGGCATACTTTCTTGCGCTCGCAGCTGCGGAGCGTGTCGTTCTGGTCAAGTCGGCGCAAGCGGCAATCCTGGTCGAGTTGCGGGACGCTCAGGAGCGGGCTGAGGCCGGTCGTGCATCTCGCAGTGATCTACTCGAACTGAGGGCGCAGGCTGAACTGGCGGCAAGTGAACTCATCGAGGCACAAAACCGCCTGGGCGACCGTTTGGACATTATTGGCGAGATCATCGGATCTTCGCCGAAGCGGTTGGCCGCCTTCTCGGTGGTTCCACCGCTGAGCCCACTGAGCATCCGATCCGTCAAGGAGTTGATGGACAGCGCAAAGCGGAGCAATCAGGAGCTTCAGATACAAAAGCTAACGATTGCGGCGGCGCGATTCGATCGGAACCAGGAGATTGGAGAATATCTGCCAAAACTCGAGTTCAAGGGGTCGATTGATTACACCGATCAAGAGGGCAGCCAGTTTGGCGGCGGTAGTGAAACGCGTGATGTCACCGTCGGACTTCGACTTGAAATTCCGATCTTCAATATGAACGGCCTCGGCCGGCCACACATCAAAAAGAACCACGAGATCACGGTCGAGCAACTCAAGCTCAAGCAGCTTCATGTTCGAATCTCTCGCGAGATTTCCGGCTTTGTGCGCTCCTTGCGCGGTGCCATTCAGAAGTTTCGTGCGTTGGGGCGCGTTGTCGAGTCGAATCGAGGTCGACTGGATGACCTGTCCGCAAAGAGACGGTCCGGCGTTGCCACGAGCGTCGATGTGCTTAAGGCGCAGCGAGATCTCGTTCGCGCTAAGCGCGACCAGTTTGATGCTGTGGTCGAATACATTCTTGCGATCACACGGCTTAAGGCGGCCATCGGTGTGATCGGCGACGCCGACATTGAGCACCTCAACCAATACTTGCTATGATTCAATCCTTAGGCAGTAGATCCGTATAAGGATCAATGATTGCGTTGACATACTTTTCCAGAAAGCCGTGCGGATTGAGTTTTTCAATCGATCCGGGGCGGCAACCAGCATCCGGGCCAAGGCCGCACACGCCGAGGTGACCGGTTGCGAGGCGACATTGGGAGAATTGGGATGGGCAATCATGATTTTAGATCATGGAGTCACATAAAGGCGCTGCTGATGCGGCGCCGCGATTCGTGTTCCGATCAGCCCGATCACAGCGCAGCTGACGACGCGCCACCCCTTCTGTTTGAGCCACTTGAACCGCGTGTTCTTCTTTCCGCTGATCCTGCGGCACTGCTGCCGGCGGCCGGGTCCCAGAATGTCATTTTGGAAATCGACGCGATCGACAATCCCGTCAACACAGCTGAAGCCAAACCGGAGACCAGTCAGTCCAATGCCGGGGCTTCGCAAGATGCGGCGGGCCCTCCAGCGACCGCGGCGTCACCGACGGACCCGGCGCAACCGGACAACGCGCCGTATGTGGTTTCAAACGGCAACGGCCTGCCAGCCACGTTGCCGAACGACATTGATGTCACCTACGAGTTGCAAGCCGACGATCGTTTCAATGTCTCGATTGCGTCGTCGTTGCCAACGGAGTTCGAGGTTTCAAGCAACGGCTACGGCGAGATTACTGTCGAAGCGCACCTCTCGAATGGCGTGTTCGCGATTGCATTTACGTCACCAATCAATTCGCTGTCGCTGAACGGCTCGTCCGGCGACGACAGCTTCGTGTTCGAGACACCGCTCGACGCGCTACCTGCATTCGTGGAGATCGACGGCGGCGGCGGTCGCGACAGTGTCGTTTCGTCTGCTGCGACTGACGGATATTTGTGGCGCGTTGCAACCGACGGCTCGGGCGATGTTGGTGACACAACTGGTGCGACCCCGTTCGCGACATTCAACGACATCGAAATCGTCCAGAGCTCCGGCACTAACGACACCTTGCTCGGCCCGGCAGACGATGTGGAGTGGCGCATCACAGGACACGATAGTGGCACCGTCGGTGGCATTGCCTTTACCGGGTTTGAGAACCTTCAAGGTCATGAGAACAGCCAGGATACCTTCATCATCGCGGCCGGAGGCTCCGTCAGCGGCATTGTCCACGGCGACAACACAGACGTTCTCAAGATAGAACTTGGCAGCTTCCAACGTGGGGAATTGAAAGCGACAGCCGCCGACACCGGCTACCTCGATCTGGACGGCAACACGATCGAGTACGCCGGCTTCCTGTCACAAAATGTTTCCGTCGCAACAGATGAATTGACGCTCGATCTGTCCGACTTCTACGATTCGCCGACGGACGCCGAGTTTGTTCTCGAAGATGGTGTCGCGAACGATGGTTGGATGACATTGTCGAGCCCGACCGGAGCCTTCTCGAGCTTCACGTTTGCGGTTCCGGCCAACAAGCTGACAATCAATCTGACGGACGCCGACGACACGTTGACGATTGCCTCCGTCGACAGCCTTTTCAATGGCGGTTTGGTCATCAATGACAGTCACGCCAGCGATGACACAGTAAACATTGAGTCTGATCTCGCACTTGCGGGAAGCGATGCTCGCATCGAATCCGACACGATCACGCTGGGTGCCGGCTACACGATCGACACGCGGCATATGAATGCCAATAAACTCGCGATTGGCGACTCGGGCTCGATCACGTTTTCCGGCCGGAATATCCTGATCGAGTCCGGCGCGCGTCTCCTAGCGGATGTGGCAGGCAGTTCTGCATATCGGAGTGGAGACGTCACGATCTCCGCGAAGGACGTCGCGCTACGACTGCCGATCTTGTACGACAAGTACGGCAAACAGAAAAACAGTGCCAGCGTCACGGTCGAGTCAGGTGCCGAGATCCGCGGCCATGATGTCACCATTCGGGCAATCGCTGAAAACAAGAGCTTGACGGATGAGATCCCGGTCCAAGTCGCGGGCTACTTTGCCGATCTCGGCAGCTTGCTGAGCCAAGTACCCGGTGCGATAGTTTCGAACTTTACGGGCATGGACGCGTCTGTTGTCATTCGTGAAGCGACAGCAACAGTTCAAATTGACGATGCCGTAATCGAGGCGGATCGCGACGTTTCAATTACGTCCGAGGCGTTGGCATCCGTCGATGTTGAAGCCCTGTCCGTTGGGCGAGAACTCGGCCTCAATGCATCCGGGGCGTACGCCGAGAGTGCGGCAACTGCACAAACTATCATATCAGGTTCGCAGATTGCGGCAGGCCGCGATGCTTTGATCGAGGCTACTGGACACTCGAATGCATCGGCTCTTGCGCGCGCGTCAATCAACGCGACACCTGAAACGAAGCTGCTCAACAACAACAACCAGCCTGCCAATCCGAACTCGGACAGCGAGGACGCATATTCTCTTGCCGTGGCGATCGCGAACGCCGGCTTGACCGTCCGCGCTGAAGTCGACGCGGACACGGTGATCGTGGCGGACGGGAGTATCAATGTCGTCGCTGACGGCACAACAGAAACCAACCCGGTCGCGCATATATCCAACTACGGAATCGCAAACGCTCAGACCGGTGCCAACGATCCGCCAGGCGCGACGTCCGTTGCGATCAGCAAAGACGACGCCACTGTCGAGGCGATTGTGGACGGGCGACTGACGGCCAAGACGGAGAGCAGTGTCACCGTTCGCGGCGGAAGTTTTGATGCTGAAAACACAACTGTCGTGGATGTCATCACCGATCAAATCTTCATTGAAAACCATGGATATGAAACCGGCGATGCCGTCACCTACAACACCAATTCTGACGTTGACGGCAATGACCCGCTACATCAAGTCGGCGGCCTTGTGAATGGTGAGACCTACTACGTCATAAAAGTTGACGAGGACCACATCCAGCTCGCGTTGGAGCCCTATCTCGACTTGGAACCAACGTCGATATCGAGCGAGAATCAGACGTTAACGCAGGTTGCGGCGGTATACGCGGCGTTTGACCCCGTGCAGGATGACGGCGAAACACTGCGATTGCCGGGCCATGGCATCGAAACCGGTGACATCATTCGCTATACATTCGATGGCGACGGCAGCATAAGCGGTCTCGAGTCCGGACAGCTATATATTGCCGAGAAATTGGCCGACGATACGCTCAAGTTCTATCTCCATGATCCAAGCCAAGACGTAGGAAGCACGTTGGCGGGCGGCCAACCCGTCGCCCTCAGCGATAATGACGCGCTTGGTTTGGCTGTGTTTGAAGTCATAAGCGAAACAGGTGAAACGCTTCACGTAACCGCGTCGAACATTGGTCAAATCGATCCGGACAGTGAAATTGTACAAATAAAGGATCACGGATTTCCTGCAGATCAGGACACTATTATCACGTATCACCAGCTGACAGAACAGGACGGTGGTGCGATTGGCGGCCTGGAGGCTGAAGAGCGCTATCTGGTCAAAGTCATTGATGAGGACAGCTTTCAACTTCTGAAACTCCACAATGACGACGTTATTGAATCGCGTAACCTTGCGAACATCGTCGACATTTCAGGCGCAGACTTCCTCGGTGCGGGCCACGGATTCACGTATGTTGTGCGGGAGCTGACGCTTGACGCGCGGTCAACGGACGACGGTGGCGATGTCAACGGCCAAGCCAATACCATCGAGCAACAAGACCACGGCCTGGAGACGGGCGATATCCTGATTTACGGCACGGATCCGAATGCGACGACGAGCGATGTCGAAATGCCATTCTGGGACCTGCTGGATCCGCTGTCGATCAGCTTCAATACTATCGATGCGCAGGAAGACTCAATTTATCTGCCCGGACACACCTTCGCGCATGGAGACATTATTCGCTACACGTTCGATGGTCCAACGCCTATTGATGGACTTGTCGAAGATGGCTTTTATGTCATCGTTGACGCCGGAAACGACCGTATTCAACTGAAAGCTTATACCACCCAAGATCAGATCAGCGGGAAATCTGGTTTAGACATCGCAGATGACGCGTCACGCGATTTGGTTGATCTCGTTGCAAATCAAACTCACGGTCAGGCGCGTTTTGAGCAGTTCACGGATGACGATAACGATGTCTTTGATATCTCTCAGGACAGTGTCAGAGAAGTGGTCATTGCAAACATCGCAATGGCTGAGGGCAATGGCGCACCGAATAATGAAGTTTCAATTTATGACCATGGGCTGGTTGATGGCCAGACGGTAAAACTGACGTATGTCGATCCGGCTGCTGGCATCTCTGGTCTTGAGCATGAGCTCACCTACACGATCAGAGTCATCGACGAAGACACGATCCAGTTCCTGGCCGCCGATTCGACGGTCGTCGACGTTGCAGCGGTCGCAGGACAGACCGCCATGACTCTAACGTCGGAAGATCCTCACAAGAGAACAACCATATCGCTCAACGCGGTCGACGAGACCGAAAACACAATCAACTTGCCGGGGCACGACCTCCACACTGGCGATATTGTCCAGTATCAGTTTGGCGGCGCGAGCGGCGAAATTGGCGGTTTGGAAAGTGGGCAGTATTATGTTGTCGAGCGCGTTGGTGACGACTCGATCCGTCTCAAACTCTACACCGAGGAAGATCTTGCGAATGGGCGCACCGGCATCGAGGTGCTCGAGGACGTGCAGCGAACATTTGTTGATCTCACGCATGCAACCGGCACGGGCACGGCGTCGTTCAGTGCGTACGGCGTTGACGGGTCGGTCTCGCGTCTGGGGGAAGCGCAGATTGGCGCCATCGACGTCACAGCGGACGCCATTTCGTTGGAAGGGCACGGGTTTAAGGATGGTCAGACCGTCTTCACAAGCTACGCCGAACGCGATCAGGTGGGCGGCGGAATTGACGGTGCGACATCCTACACAGTTCGTTTGATCGACGCGGATACCTTTCAGCTTGTTGATCCGGCAACCGGTGAGGTTGTGGATCTGTCGTCCCGAACGGGCGATGGTGCCATCGCGCTGAGCTTCGACATCATCGGCCCTGACGCTGTTCAAACACTTACAGTTCAGCGATTGAACGATGCCGAGATTGGCGGGTTGGAACACGGCCAAGCCTACTACGTCGTCAAGATTGATGATCATACCTATCGACTTGTTGAGGACTATGCTGAGACCATTACAACGCAGGCCATCGATCTGACGTCGCAGGGTGTGGGTGGCGATCATCAGTTGACATCTAAAAACCGCGCGACTGGTATCGGCGTCCACGCAAATCTGGAGTCGGAAAATCGTCTGATCAGTCGACCCTACGGTGAGCCGTATCATCCCTACGATCTCAAGAATGCCAGATGGGCCGCTGACTACGGACTGACTATCTTGTCAGCCTTTGGAAATACATCAAACCTTCTGCCGACGAACTTCATCGGTAGCCCGGTGTTTGGTCCGGATGCGCTTCATGGCCAGTTTCGTGTCGCCGGAGGAGTGGGTATCAATCTGGTCGATCACGACGTTCGGGCCGTTGTCGGAGAGGACCCGAACAGTGCACCTGTGCTTCAGTCCGGACGCGATGTGGAAATCACATCGAACATCGAACAAGAGGTCTCGTCTTACGTTCAGAGCTATTTGTCGAAGAGTCAGGACGGGCTCAGTGTTTCGCTGGCAATCGCAATCGCGCTGTACGACAACAACGCCGAGGCCATTATCGGCTCGACAGCCTCGGTGGATGCAAAGCACGATGTCGTGCTCGATGCAGAAGTCGAATACCCGTTCCTATCGACTCCGCTTGAGTATTTAACCAGCTTCACAGACGTCCAGGAACGAGGACAGAACGCGATCTTGCCGTTTCTGGACGCCACCCTAGGTGTTGCGACAAAACTGACAAACACCTGGGCCCGTGCTGCGGCGAAAACAAAGCCGGATACCGCACCGGATGCGGATACTGTTGCCGGCTCATTCATCATTACGAACTACGACAATTCCGCTCAAGCGATCGTGCGCGGCGGTGCGAAAATCAATCAAGACCAAGCGTATCGCTCTCACACCCAATCTGTTTCTGTGAACGCAGAAACGATCATGAAGCAGGTGGAAATTTCTGGAGACGGAAAAATCACGGCGAGCGATTTGCCGTTTGTCTCTGGTCTGATATCCGAATTTGACAAGACCGGACAAGGTGGCGGGCCCTTCACTGGAAGCGCCTACCTTGAGAACATCAAGAACAAATTCTGGGGTGGCAGCATTGTCGACATCTACGCGCGCGGCAGTGACGCTGGTGTCGGAACCGCGATAACGGCGACAACAATCGATAACACGACGAGGGCTGTGATTGAGCCCGACGCGCGCATACATGTCGGGGTGGACGGCGCGCTCGTGATCAACGCCGAAGAAGAGATCCTTCGCGTTGTGGTTGGTCAGGCCGGCGCGTTCAGCAAGCGCATGGGCATTGCGGGCGCAGGCGTCGGATTGGACCAGAACAGCACCACTCACGCCGGGCTGATGTCCGACGCCTACGGCGGCGTGATTGTGACGGGCGGTGGCGACGTCTCGATCACGGCCAACAATGACAACACACAGGTGCAGGTCGTGGGTTCCGTCGTCCTGTCAGAGTCAACAGGCGTTGGCGCCAGCGTTGTCGTCAACGACGTCGAACGCGATACGGTTGCGTTTGTCGGGGCTGATCCGGCCGACGGAGACAAAACGCCGACCGGTGTCGCACGCATGGACATCGGCGATCTCACGGTCGCGGCAGAGAACTCCGGGACGTACGCCCCATTTGCGATCGCAGGCGTCGTCTTCAACGATTGGCCCGCAGCGCCTGCTCCGCCGGCGGTTGTGCCTCCGGCGGCTGCGCTAGCCCCTGCAGCGGGGGTGGCTGCTCCTCCGGGGGCCGCTCTCGCGCCAATACCGAATTTTGACACGGCTGCGGCTGGCGCGATTGGCATCAACATCATCAAGGATACGACGCAGGCCTACATCAATCTGAATTCGGCACAGCCAAACCATGTCGGCCACGTCAAGGTCACGGCGCGAAACGGTACCGACGTCATCTCGCTCGTCGGCGGAGCGGCAATCAACGCACCGTTCACGGCGCTCAATCAGGCTTATGGCACGTCCGCCACAACGATGGCCGGCACAGTCGGCTACAACGAGATCGACGCGACAACGCAGGCCTACGTGAAGGGCGCGAAGCTGCGGAGTGACGTCGACGAGAATGAACAAACCGAATTCCTGATTTCGGCGGAGCGTGACGGTGGGCTGTATGCGTTCTCGGTTGCGCCATCGGTCAATACGGGACAGCAGGGCAAAGCGATTGCCGGCTCGGTTGCGGTCAACAGGATGTCCGACACAACGGAAGCCTATGTCGACAGCGCTGATATCGAGATTGCAGGCGACATTTCGCTTCTCGCAACGAACTCAGCTGAAATCTTCGCGCTCACGGGCGGCCTGGCGTTTTCCGGTAATGTCGGTGCTGCTGGCGCCTTCGCCTACAATCAGATCTCCAACACGACCCGCGCCGGTATCTTTGGTACGGAGGCCCGCACGAAGCTTGTCACCAAAGACGGCGGCCTAAGCGTCCAGGCCATCAACGACAATGCCATTCGTGCAATTGGTGTCAGTGCCGGGGTCCAGGCCGGTGCGGGGAGCGGTGGTGGAACGCTTGCCGCAGGCACAATTGCGATCAACGTTATCTCGACGGACCCGGACGCGGTCTCGGATGACACGAGTACACCGGTCGAAGCGATCATCCGCAACGCAGACGTGAGCGTTGCCAAGGATATCACGCTGCTCGCGTCCGACGACTCGGTCCTCCAAGCCTTTGCGGGTGGCTTAGGGGGCGGCACCCAGTCGAACGCATACGGTGCCGCACTTGGCTGGAACGAGTCCATTGTCCGCACGTATGCCGCCATCGACAATTCAAACGTGACGACATCAGATGGCGCGGTTGGTCTGTATTCGCAGTCGACAGGCGGTGATGGATCAATCGACGGCAAGATCTCATCCCTCGCGATTGGCGGTGCGTTGGGTGATGGTCGTGCGATTGGCGCCAGCGCATCGGCCAACACCATCCATAACCGCATCGAAGCGGAGATCATTGGCGGCTCAGTCATCAATGCCGACGGTTCTGTTACGGTTCGCGCGAAAGACGATGCGGACATCAACGCCGTCACGGGCGGCGCAGCTCTGGCCACTGGCGGCACCGGAGTTGGCGCCGCCGTCGGCTTCAACACGATTTCAAACACGGTTATCGCCCGTATCCAGGGAGCTGACGTCACCACGGATAATGGTGGCGACGTTGTCGTCGCGGCACTCGAAAACGCAACCAGCCGCAGTTCTGCGATTGGCCTTGCCGGGGCGGACAAGGTCGCGATCGGCGGCTCTGTTGCGATCAACGTGATCAATAATTCGGTGATCGCCGCCATCGACATGGATAGCGACACTGATCGCGCGACACGAGTGACGGCGGACGGCAATGTGCACGTCCGCGCCGAGAACACGAGCGGAATCATCACTTTGGCCGGAGGCGTCGGTATCGCCGCCAATACGGCGGTTGGCGTCGCGGTTCCGCAAACGACCGTCGTCAATCGCACGGAAGCCTATATTGATCGCGGCGCTGAGATCACCGCATTTGCTCGTGGCAGCACAATGACGGATGTTGACGGTAACGCGCGCAAAGGTGTCGTTGTCGAAGCCCGGTCTAACCAAAATCTGCTGACACTCGGCGTGTCGGGGGCAATCTCCGGCGACGGTGTCACGGTTGGTATCTTCCCCTCCGTCACCGTGGTCGACGACACGACGCGCGCCTACATCGGTGACGGCCGGCAAACGCCGTCCGAGCGGAGCGGCAGCGTGACGTCGTTGGGCGATGTCGCTGTATTGGCCAATAGCAGTCTGAATGCCATTGGCGTCGCCGGCATTGATGTGAGTTCGGTCACACGCACAACAGAGGCTTACATCGGGGGCTCGACGAAAGCGACGCCGATCACGGCCCACGGCTCGGTTATCGTCGACGCCACAGCGAACGACCGCTTGGTCTCGGTCTCTGCGTCGCTGTCGGCAGTCGCAGCAAGCGGACCCAATTACAAGCCGGTCGCCGTCGCGCCCGCCGCCGGTGTGCAAGTTCTCAACCTCAGAACCGAAGCCGCAATCAAGTCCAAAGCGGACGTGTCGGCTCAAGGGCATGTTGTCGTCTCCGCCGAGGCCGGCGCCGATAGCGATGTGGTTGCCGGCGCCGTCGCCGCTGCGATCGGTAGTTCTGGCACCGGTGTTGGCGTGGCGGCATCGGTTGGCACGGTCAACAAGACGACCGAAGCCTATATCGGATTAAATACCAGTGTCGAAGCGCTCGGTCGCGGCGCGGGCATTGCCGTCAACACCGGTGCATTCACTGCAACAGACGCTGGCTCGAACGACGGGAGCGAGGCGGAAACCGAATCGTTCACGACCGCCGACGCGGGCTTCATTAACGGTGCATCTCACACCATCTGGATCGACGGCGGTCACGGCTTCAAGACCGGAGACGACATCGTCTATATCGTGTCAGGCGCACCATTGGCCGTATTGGATGACAGCGCGAAACCCGGCGATGGTCTCCTGACTGGCGCGATCACATTCGCGACCAATAGCAGCGCGCAGGACACTCTGACACTGGCGGATGGGCTCAGCTTCCGCGACGCCGGGTTTGATGACGGCGACCTGATCTATATCGGTAGCGGACCGAACGCGGGAACCTACGAAATCGCATCGATTGATGGCGCAACGGATAACGTCATCACGTTAACAGCGGCAACGTCGACATTATCGTCATCAACGACCGAAACGGTCACGCTTCAGCGTGGCACGTTCCTGACAAGTGGCGCGCGTTACTTTGCCATAGCCGATCCGGCCGATCCATCCCGCATTCAACTTGCCGCATCGCGCGAGGATGCCGAAGCGGGCCAGGCCCTTACGTTTCTCGATACGGGTGCCGCGCCCGAAACGGCGCACACGCTCATGCCGGTGGTTCATGTCGGTGTTGCGCAAGTCGAGGGCGTGGACCCCGGCATGGCAACCGCCGTCACGAAGACACCCGAGAAACAGCTGGTCTATGGCGTCGCGGTATCTGCCGTATCGCATGATTCCTACAGTGTCAGCGGCGGTGCGGCAGCCGCAAGCAACTCGACCAGTGGCAGTGTCGCCGGCGGTGTCGCGGTCCACACCATTGATACGCGGGCGCACATCGATGCCGGTGCGCAAATCAATGCCGACAATGATAAGCCGGGCAATCTCGCGTCCGACAATCAGTCCGTTACAGTGGTTGCTGCGCGCAGCTATGACAGCATCGTTGTCGGTGGCGGATTGGCCGTATCCGGCAAGACAAGTGTAAGCGCCGCGTTGTCCGTGCCCGTCCTGCAAGGGGCGACCGAGGCATGGATCGACGGTGGCAGCTCCGGTTACGAGACCATTGTCAACGCGAAGAACGACGTCACGGTTCTCGCGGATGCTGAGTCCAAGTTCGTCGGCGTTGCCGCTGGTGTTGCCGTCGCAGGGAAAGTGGCCGCCGCGGGTTCAGCCTCGGCCGTCGTGGTCGATACGACAACCCGTGCGCTCATCGCCGGCGAAGTTCAGGTTAAGGCCGACGGCAATGTCGTCGTTTCGGCGGAAGACGACACTGAGACCTTCGCGATTGGTGGCGCAATTGGCGGTGCGATCGGCAAGGGCGTCGGAATTGGCCTGGGCATCGGCGTCACCCATATCGAGAAGTCGACGGAAGCGTTGATTACCGACGGCGCCCGTGTTAACGCGCTCGGCTTGCGTGATATCGCCATGCCAAATGGTAGCGGCGGCTCAAACGTCCTCACCGGCGACATCCATAGCAGTGGCGCGTTCACAACTGTTGGCGGTGCCGGAAGCGCGTCAGATCACGGCACGGCGAAGGGCGTCATCGTTGACGCGCGCTCCAGCGCGCAACTGACAACGTATGCTGTTTCAGGCGGATTGAGCGGTGTTGCCGGGATTGCGGCCGGAATTGCCGTTGACGTGGTCGACAGTGATACGGTCGCGGCCATTGGTGGCGCAGGTCGCAAGGTCGAGATCAATCAAGACGCGAACCTGCCAACGAACTCCGCTGGCATGAGCGACGCGGTCTCGGTCAACGTCTCGGCATCAAACCGATTCGTGCATGACGTCGTGGCCGGCTCGATCACGGGTGGCTTGGCAGCCGTTGGTGCCGGGATCACCGTCGGTGTCGTCCGCAACGATACGCTGGCCGTGATTGATAACGCAGATGTCAAGGCAACCGATACAGTCGATGTCAACGCACTGTCTCACCGCGAAATCGACGCCAATGCGCTTGCCGGGAGCGTCGGCGGCGCCACTGCACAGGGCAGCGTCCTCGTCTACACCATCGGGGGTAACGTTTCCGACGTCTACGAGGCGGACAATCAGCAGTACAACGCGTTAACCCTCAATCCAGACGACGATACGCTCGACGACCAAGACGTGATCGACCTCGCCCGCGACGGCCTGATGGGCATTATCGATACGCTTGAGCAAGACATCGATACCACGCCCGCCTTCTCATTTGACAACACGGGAACTGCACCGGGTATCGACGCGGGCAACGACAGCTTCAATCTTGGCGCCGATCACGGTTTCGCTGCCGGACACAAGATCTACTACCACGCGGAGAACGGAGACCCGCTAACGGGCCTGGAAAGCGGTCAGGCGTACTACGTGATCGATCACACGATTGATCCGTCGCTCAGCGAGACAGAGATCAAACTGGCCGCAACGGCTGAAGACGCGGCGGCCGGTATTGCCATCGACTTTACGATCGACCCGACTGAAGTCGTCCCGGGCAGGACGGAAGTCCGGCTATCCGCTTCGCCCGTCGGGTACGGCGTCGCCATTGATACCGTTGCCGACGCATTGGATAGCGCAATTACAGAGAGTGTCAGCGTCCCACCAGTTAGCGACGGCACAAGCGCGACGATTGGCGGCGATACGCTGATGGAGACGCTCCATGTCGATATCGACGCACATGACGACATGGACTTTGCCGGGCAGGCCGGGCAGGCGAACCTCAGCGGTGCCGGTTTCGGTGCGAGCGTTGCCGTCATCAATATCGATGCCGATGTCGCGGCTGCCGTCTTACCCGGTGCCACCATTCGCGGCACCAATCCCGACATCGGCGACTTCCACATCGACGCAACCTCATACCGTGATGTCGATACCATCGCGTACGTCGGTGGCGTAGGGGCGTTCATTCAGGCTGCCGGAAATGGCGTGTCTATCCAGGATTCCAGTGATGTCAGCGTGTTGTTGGGCGACACGATAGACGGCACAAGCGGCCAGGCAACAACAACGATCGGCGGCTTCCGAAGCGTCGATGCAATGGCCGACACTGCAACTGAAGCCAAGATCGGCGCCTATACCGGCAGCATTTCCGGCGTTGTTGGAGGCGCGTTTACACGCGCCGCTTATGAGGCCAGTGGAACGACGCGCGCCAGTGTAGGCGATCGCGCGATCGTTGGGTCAGCGACGGACTCCGAGTTGACCGTTGGTCAGATTTCGGTTGCGGCCAACGGAATGGTATCCGTCGCACCGCACGGCAATAGCAGCCAAATGGTGATCCCGCTAGGCGCTGGCTCGGCAGCTGCAGCTGTCAGCGGATTTGTGAACATCGCCGATAAGACATCCGTTGAGACTCGTGTTGCGGCGGATGCAACCGTCGTCGTTGATGGTCTTGCCATGTTCGCGGCGGAATCGATATCGAACATCGAGACCGAGATCTTGAGCCTCGCCTTCGCCGGTGCGGGCGCGGTCGCGGTGGCCGTGGCGGATGTACGCATTGCCGGCTCTACGTCTGCAAAAGTGGGTGTCAGCCGCAACGGTAATTCAGCAGGCGGTGCGAATATTCAGGCCGGCCGCCTCAGCGTTACGTCAAAGGCGACAGTCGGGGCCGAAGTCATCGCCGCGCCCTACGGTGGAGCGATCGCCTCCGGAAACGGGGCCGAAGCGAAGGTGAATGTTGACCGGAGTTCGGAAGCGTCCATTGCGGCCGGCTCGGCGATTGTCGCGGACAACGGCGTCGCGGTCCTGAGCGATCTCGACACCGCCGCAACCGCAGAGGTCAAGTCGGTCGGTGTGGGCGGCGTGGTTGTCGGCGCTGTCTTTGCCGAGGCCAATGTCACGGGCACAAGTCTCGCGTTCATTGGGTCGAGCGAAGATGAGACGACGCGTGTGACCGTGCGTGATGGTGATCTGACCATACAGTCCGTCGGGTCCAATCTCGCAGATGCCTATGCGAAGGCCGCGACAGGTGGTGTCTTTGCCAGCGAAGTCAACACGGCCAAGGCAACCGTGACACCGCGTAACGAGGCGCGCCTGGGTAACGTGCTCTCGGATGATGCCGGCGCCGGTGCGTTGATTGTCGATGTTGCAGGCACGATCGAGGTTGTTGCCAATGAGCAATCGGAAAGCGATGCCGAAGCGATCGGTGTCGACGCCGGAGGCATAACTGCTGGCGTCTCAGTAGCAAGAGCCACCGTAACCAACGGCGGCACCACGCCAAACATTCTCAGCCAGATCGGCTCTCACGCCGATATCATTGCCGGCGATGTGGTCGTCGAAGCCAAATTCGGCGATGGCGCAGCTGTGACGTTTGACGATGTCCTCGCGAAGGACGATATCGATGGCACGGCGAATACGCTCAGGATCGAAAACCACGGCCTGACCACGGGCGATACGGTCAGCTACGATTCGAACGGCGCAGATGCAATTGCAGGCCTGACGAGCGGGCGCGTGTATACGGCCATTGTTGATGACGCGGACACATTCCGCCTGGGCATTGCGTCGGATGATGTGTTCGTCGACGCCGACAAAGACCAGATCGTATTTGCGACAGAACACGGGTTTGTTGACGGCGACACGATTTACTACAGCCACGATCCGGCCGGTTCGGCGATCACGACCCAGGACGGCGGCGTGTCAGCGGCTCTGTCCGACACGACCCAATTCACCGTCATGGTCATCGACGAGTTCACGATCAAATTGATCTCTCCGGACACAGCGGACGGATACGAAGGTGCGGCGACTGCAGTCGATGCCGATGGTACGATCACCATGCGTGGCCACGAGTTCGAGAACGGTCAGTCGGTCACGTACACACCGCCGGCGGACGCACAGAAAGCGATCGGCGCCGGAGACTTCCGGATCGACACGAAAGGTACGGACGATACTAGCGATGACGCGTTGGTCAGCGACACCGATGCCGACAACCTCTATGTTCCCGATCACGGTTACACGAGCGGCGACGTGGTCGTGTACACGGCCACAGATCAGGCGATTTATCTCAACGATACCGTCGGGACGATCACCGGCGTTGACGCGAACACCAATAGTTTCGAAGTCACCGGCCACGGGTTCGTTACGGGTGACCGCGTTCGCTTCACGGGCAACGGACCGGTGCTGGCGGAAAATCAGGATTATTTTGTCCGCGTCGTCGATGAACACACTATCGAACTCTATACCACGCGGGCAACGGCACTGGATGACACGAACACGGCAGGGCGGGTTGAGATTGGCACGTCGGCGGCAATCGGCGGCACATTGTCCACGCAGGGCGATCGGCAGCTCGTTGACGGTCAGACCTATATCGTCCACGTCGAAGGCGATCACACGATCCAACTTCTGAACACCGAGGGTGGACAAGTCATCGCCCTGGACTTCTCGCGAGAGGTCGACGGCGCCCACTATCTGACCGACGTAACGCAGGCACCAATCAAGGGTCTTATCGCCGGTCAGACCTACTATGTGACCAACGTGTCCGGCGACACCTTCCAGCTTTCGACGACGCTGGACGGAGCCAATGTGGTCACCGGTCTTGACGCCGCCGGCCTGACGCTGGTCGAGCATCAATTCAGCGCCCGCTATGTGGACTTCGCGACGGGTGGCACCGGCACGCAAGCGTTCTATCTCGACCTCCAGGACACGGATCACGGCGACAGTGAGGTCCACCGCATTCTCGATGGCAACGGCACTGCGTTGAGCGATGCCAATCCGGTCGCCGGAGATGGGAAAACCGGGGCAAGAGCCGTCGGCTCGTCCGGTAACCTGGCCGGTGTCAAGATCACGGAAGCTGCTTCCAAAGTAAACGTCTCCGTCTTGGCTCAGCTTGCTCAAGATTCAGTCGTGACGGCGACAAATGACGTCGCCGTGATCGCGAATACGCACCTCTCCGCAAGTGCATTGGCCAAAACCGGCACCGGCGGCATCGGCAACTATGGTATTGCGCGGTCGCGGATTGATCTGACGGCCAATACCGACGACCACGATGATGGCTTGGACGACGGCATAAACACGGTCGCGATGATTGGTGAGCGCACCGTCATTCGTGCCGGCGGGGATTTCATTCTCCTCGCTGAAATCTCAGCGAACGGGAGTTCCAACGCGCGATCGCGCGGCGGTGGCGGCCTCGAACTCTTTCAGGCCTACGATGGCCTGGACTTTATTCACAACACGAAAGCTGTTCTCGCGCAGAGCGCCGATATTGAAGCTGGCGGATCTGCACATGTTCAAGCCATCTTCCATGATAGCGATTTGCGGTCGCATGCTTATGCCTACAACCTCTCGCTTTCCGGCGTCTCTGAGTCGAACCTGCCCGATCGCGATGGAACGTTCGTTACGTCGCATGTTGTCGTCGATGTCGGTGCCGAAGCTGGGCTTAAAGCACGCTTTGTTGAACTGGCAGCGCGTGTCAACGACGTAGAGGTTCATTCCAACGCAGATGCGACCGGCAACGGGTTCCTTGTCGAGGCGGACGCGACGTCCAGGGCCGTGCTGAAATCCGACGCCAAGGTGCTGATCGATACCGGCGCGGACATCGTCGGCCTCGGAGGCGTCGACGTGATTGCACAGCACACGGCCATCGGTGTATTCGCCGACACGTTGACGCGGGTTTACGGCATTCCGAACATCTTCGCGCTGATTGTCGGCAACGTTCCAAGATCGGACGCGGTGGCCCGCATTGGCGGTCATTTAAACAATATCGTCGAGGCAACGGCTGGTGCGACCGTGACCGCCGGCGCCGGTGGAGCCAGCAAGCTCGACCGCGACGCCACTGGCCGGCCGATCGTGGTGCAGGCCAGCGCAGACGAACGCGACGGTTATGCCTTGCGCGTCATTGCCGAAAACCGGGAAGACACGTTCGCAATCTTTGATCCCGACGCCAAGGCCAAGGCGATGATCAAAAAGGAGAACGAAAGAGATCAGTCAACGCGGTTGGAAGCCGTCTTCTGGGATGCGGACATCGTGGTCGGGGCCGGCGTCAATCCGACGTTGATCATTGACGAGACGGGCACCATCGTGACCGCGCAGGGCGTGACGGTGAAAGACGATCTTGGCAACATTTACGGCGAGGGCGACCAGTTCACCGACGACCGGCAGATCTACGTCGATGATATCGCGCCATCAGGTGGCGGCAAGATCCTGTTCGACGCTGACGACGGGATCCAGAATGGTCTCTATGCGGCGTGGAAACTCGATATTCTTGACGAGGTCGGCACGGCCGACGACATCGGAACGTTTACGTTCTCGACCACGATGGCGGGCGTGCAGATCGAGAACTACTCGATCCACGATTTGATCGTCCGCGACATCACGACCTTCGCGACGGCTGATACGCCCGTACCGCGGGTCGACACCAGGACCGCGGACATCGCCAATCTGACAATGGACTTCCAGATTGGTTATGACGCGATGGCGACGGATGTCCTGATCGCCAACCGCATGCACGCGCAGGCGCCAGGCGAGAACACTCTCCGCCTCGATGGCACGATCTTAAACGCGACCGGATCAACGCGCGTGATTTCTGAGCGCGGTGAAATTCTGACCACCTATGGGCGTGACGGATACAGCTCACACAGGTTGCCGGGTGAAGCCTTCAAGCTGCGCACCCATTTGATTGTCACGAACGAGCTTGAGCTTGGGTCAACCGTGGGGTCCATCGGCTCACCGGGCGGGCGGATCGCAGTCGACCTGGTCGAGAGCGACGCGAGCGGCGACGCTGTTGCCTCGGCCACGGCCGCAGAAGACATCTTCCTCGACCTCATGGGCGTGTTTCGTCGTTGGGACAATTCGGCCGACACCACAATCCAAGTCGACACCATCGATGCCGGACGGGATGCGGACATTCTGCTGCGATCCGGCGTGGCCGAAACACCAAACGGCATCGTGGTCACCGGCGTTGCCGTAACTCTGAACGAGACGACAAACTATATTCAGAACGATCTGAATGCGGTCACCGATCCGCAAACGGGGTCGAACGTCTCGACCTTCGAGACACAATTCCGACCCGACGGGTCACCCCCGACGGTGCCGCTTACTGCGGCCACGGGAACCGCTCGCACATTTGTCGAGACGACCTACAACTTTGAATCCTTGCAGACGACTTCAGGACAACCGGTTGCTGCGCCTGGCGTCTCGGCTGGCCGCAACATCACGATTGTGGCGGCCGAGGCCCATGTCACATTACCCAACAGGCATGTGAACATCGCGGGCTTCACGGACCTCGATACCGGTGCGTTGACGGTCGAGACCAGTGGAACAATCACGCTGACGGAAAGTGACGGCGATATGCGGATCTCCCGCGTAGCGTCCACCCAATCCGACGTCGCGTTGACAGCCGCAGCCGGCTCCATCATCGAAGTGCCGGATACTCTGGACCCCGAGATTGCAAACGCAGATCCTGCAGCCGATGTCATCGGTCGCAGCATTGTGCTGACCACGCACGGCGGCGGCATTGGCGCGGGACCGGACGCGTTTCTGGAGATTGATGGGGCCGCGACCATAGACGGCGCGTCGACTCATGGGGACACGGTCGATGCCACAGCGCGCGACGGCATCTACCTCGATGAAGTCAACGGGGACTTCCAGGTCGGGGTTGTGGTTTCGCAGGAGGCGGATGTCGCCCTTGCGGCCGATAGCTCCATCGTTGATGTCGCCAACACCGCAGATGCGAACGCTGTTGGAACCAACATCGATCTTGTCTCTCGAACCGGCAGCATCGGTTCGCACGCGAACAGCTTCGATATCAATTCGTCCGCCTTACAGGGCGTGCCGCACCAGGCCACCGGGCGTGTCAATGCCAAAGCGGAAGGTGACATCGACGTTACGGAAACCGAGGGCGTTCTCAACGTCCTGGTTGTTGAAGCAGGGGGCGAAGTTCGTCTCATCGTACCGGACGTCACCGGTGCTGCCGGCGCAACGTCAACTGGCGAGGACTTCCGTCTGCTCGGCGCAGGCGCGAACGGTTACGCGCTCGACACGGTATTCGGCGAGGGTGCACGTGAAGGCATTGGCGCCGGTCATGCGCGGGCACTTGGCCAGATTGTCGCCGGCTCGTCGGTGACCGTGTTAGTTGGCGACGACGTGACAACCGACGCCGGCTCACAAGTCGTCGCGGGTACAACCATAACGTTCCGCGGCGATCACAATGACGCCGATGCCGGCCTCGGAACGTCAATGAAAATCCAGGGCCGGTTTGCCTCCGGCGTTGCCGTGGGCGAAAGCCCGAAAGACAACCCCGTCAGTTTCTTCGGCAACAACGACGACGACACGTTCCAGTTCGTCGGCACGACGTTCGAAGGTCCGGCGCGCGCGTTTGGCAGCGCTGTCGACACGCGCCCGGCGAATGCGGACGTTGATGATGGTGAAGACGTCTTCCTGGTTGTCGAACTTGCAAGCACAAACAGGATCGTCGGAAACACGATCGAACGCTATGCCCTGAAGCTGGATGGGCAAGGCGACAAAGATGCGTACTACGTGTTCACGGCCGGTAGTGCTGCAACCGAGCGCGGTGATTATGTGGTCAACGTCCTAGACTCCGGCGCACCCGGTGACGGACGGAATACGCTTGATATCTACGGCGTCGATGGCGATGCTAGCCAGCCGAGTGATGACATCTTCCTGCTGCGCGCAATGCAAGCGATCGACGGGGAGCCGGATGCCAACACGCCCGGCGCCGTATCGCTCATCTATGGTGATCTGGCCCAGGCTCAGACATCGACCGGCGCGCCTGGTGATCGCCCGCAAGAGACTGCACGGATCAATTATGATGCAGGAATTACCGGACAGCTCACCGTTCACGGTCGCGGCGGAAACGATGTCTTCGCGGTCGATGGGGCAACTGTTGCCGCAACGCTCGACGGTGGCGCGGGCGATGACACGTTCCAGATCGGCCAACTCTACGAAAGCCGGCGTAACGGCAACGCTAATCTCGCTGCACAGGACCAGTTCGAGACAACCACAGTTCTTATCGATCCGCTGACCGGAGAAACGGCGGAACTCAGTGGTGGCAACAGCCAGCCGCTGCGGGCCCTGGGTGGTGATGGTGACGACACGTTTACCGTCTACGCCAACCAGGGAGAGCTTGAACTCGAAGGCGAGACCGGCAATGACGCGTTCGTTTTGCGCGCGTTCCAGCTGGACCCGGCCACGGCGCTGTCGACAGCGGCCGAGCACAGATACAATATCAACGGACCTGTTGCGGTCAGTGGCGGCGCCGGCTTCGACAAAGTCGTCGTGTTGGGCACGGAGGCAGATGACGCATTCGCGATCACCGCTGATCGCGTGGACGGCGCCGGCATCAGCGTCACATTGGCCGGTGGCGAAGAGCTACGTGAGGTTGATGGTGCCGGCGGTGACGATGATTTGTTTGTCCGGTCAACACGCAGCGAAACACTCACGCGCGTGATCGGCGGGATGGGGCACGATACCATCAATGTCGCCAGCGACGTCACGGAACCGATCGTCAGAAGTACGGCGATGGGCAATTCTAGCTACGGAAGCGGACCGCATACGCTCGCAGCCATACAGGGAGCTTTGGACGTCATCGGCGGTGAAGGCGCGCGCCACCAACTGGTCCATGCGATCACGACACCTCAGGAGATCAACGGTGCGCTGCCATCTCTTCCAGCGCACTCCGATGTGAGCGAGCGCGCGGCAATTGATGTGCTCAACATATTCGATGACTTGCAGACTGCGGATCAAACTGGACGGCTCACGGATAGCAGCCTGTTCGGCTTTGGTATGTCCGATGGCGTGACGTTCGCCGAAACGGCATTTGGTGTCGCGAACACGGTTGCCGGTGGCATTACATTCCGAGATCTAAGTCGAGAGAAGTCGACGATTGAAGTGCTCAACGTCATGTTGGGCACCGGCAACGATCACATCACCGTCGCTGGATCCATCGCAAGCGAAGCGGAACATGGCGGCCTCACCGTGCTGCACGGCGGCGGCGGCAGCGACACCTTCATTGTAACCGGCGGTGGTGGCGCCGAGGCACCATTGGTCATTTACGGTGATACCAGTCAGGACGGCCGCTGGTACAACGGCCGTCCGGAGCTGGTATCCGGAGACAGCTTCGGCGTGATCGGCGACACCGAGTTCCGCTTCCCGGTCGCGAACGCATTCACCAATCACGGCGATGACGTCATTGATGCCAGCGCACTGTTTGCCAACGGCGAAATGCCAAGCGTCGGGCTCACGGCCTATGGCGGGCGCGGCAACGACACGATCATCGGCAGCCAGGCCGGTGACCACATCGCAGGCGGTTCCGGCAATGACACCATCCTTGGTGAAGCCGGTACGGATCACATCTACGGTGACAGCGGCTTCAACGTCGACGTGCTGAGCAGAACGCTTGAGGTCGTGAACGACAAGACAAGCCCTGCGCTCAGCAGTGACTCTCTCTCCGTTGGTGCCGACACCATCAACGGCGGAGCCGGTAACGACTACATCCTGAGCGACTTCGGCACCATCGCGCGCACTGTGCCTGCGCATGAGGCGCTTCTGACGACGCTGCCTGACACGGTTGCGTTCATCGAGGCGGTGACGGTCTCCGGAATCGACGCAACTGATTTGACGCATAATGGCCAGGCCGATGACGTCGTGGCCGGTGGTCAGGGTGATGACGTGATCCTTGGCGGTTACGGCGCCGATTGGCTCGGAGGCGGCGCTGGAGATGACGTGATCCTTGGGGACTTCGGGAATGTCGGCTTGCAAGATGGCGATCATCGTCTCGGTCATGTGGAGTCGTCCAACTTCGGCATGGGCGCGAGTGATGTCATCATTGGCGGTACAGGTCGCGACTGGATCCTGGGTTCCGGCGGTGCCGACGAGATAAATGGCGACGGACATGACCAAGCGTTTGACAGTGATGTGTTCGACCTGGCGGATCCAGATCTCGACAGGCTGCTTGACACCGATGGTGCCGGTGGTGACGACATTATCTTCGGCGATCACGGACGGATCGTCGGCGCCGACGGATCGGCCAACCAGCTTACGCTCATATCGACAACCACAGAACACGGCGACGGCGACAACATTGTCGGTGCGGCCGGCAACGACATTATCATTGCCGGGTCCGGTGCCGATAGTGTCAAAGGCGGCAGCGGCGATGATGTCATCTTGGGCGACTTCGCGGAGATGACCCTGACCGATGACTTCCATGCCTTGCAGGTCAGAACGCACTTCGACGAGTTTGGTGAATTCGACAAGGGCTTGAGTGACTATATCGAAGGCAACGCCGGCGATGACCTTGTTTTCGGAGGGCTCGGCGACGATGTGATTAGGGGAGGCAGCGGATCGGATCGCCTGTTGGGTGATGTCGGGAGCGCCAGATTCAGCAGTGACACGAGCCACGCCCGTGCCGTCAATCGTCTGCTGTTCATTTCCACCGGTGAAGGCAGGATCGGTGGCAACGACAGCATCTGGGGTGACGACGGCTGCGACTTCGTCTTTGGAGCACAAGGCAACGACGTCGTCCATGGTGGTGCTGGCGACGACGTGGTCGCAGGCGACTCTGCAGAAACCACATTTGTAGAGGGGGCAGGACAGTCGCGGTCAAGCTTCCAGAGTATTGCCCCGACGATAGGGGGCTTCGATCATGTCTTTGGCGATGCCGGCAACGATGTCCTGGTTGGCGGGGCGAACAAAGATATCCTGTATGGCAACAACAGCGAGGATCTCCTGTTCGGTGATGCCGCCGCCTTCGACATCGCTTCAAGCGCGCCGTGCAGCTTGGAGCGCGCGGTATCCAACATCCAGGTGCCAGGACCACCTTCCGGTCCGGGCTCGGATCCTTCGCCTACTGGTGATCCGACGCAGAACACGATTGGCAGCGGCACAGGTATGAACAGCTTCTTTGGAGACGGCATAACCGAAGATGACGAAGAAAAGCCCGTGGCGTTGGACAGCGTATTACCTGACTATCAGCGCCCGATAATTGTGCAGGCGTTTGTTTATCTTGATCCACTAGATGGTGCGACTGGGAATTATTTTGACCGGTTTTCGCATGACGCGGTTGAGACACTAAACATGGATTATCAAGAGCTAAAACAGTTTCCAGCGTTCGGTAATGGTGAAACCGTATGGCATGGGGTAAAACTAGGGCAGTCGGATATAGATTTGAGTCCGGAGGGCTTTGCCGCAACGCCACGATTTACGTTGCCCGATGAGCCTGGTGATAGCGGGCATGAGATCAATCCGGTGATCGCAGTTATTCAAAGATTCGATGACTCGAAGTTGACCCATGATCACGGCAGCCATGATGACGACAGCCGTAATGGCGGTAAATACGATGGCGATGACGGCGAGACTGGCACTGCGCCGCCTTACGGCACGATCGTATCCGCCCTACTCAGCTCGTTTGGTCTGGGCACGCGTTGGGGCAGGCGTGGGGCGCGATATCGGTTCGATACCGAGACGGAAACAATGCGTAGGCTTTAGAAACGCGAAGCCCTCTCAAATGGCTCCGCATAGTTGATTGAGTTCAGTGGGAAAATCGTACAACGGGCCAGAGGTAAAAAGCCCGGTCTTGAAACAGGGAAAAGCACAATGTCCGAGTTAAACTCAAGTATGCCCACAACGGCGGAAGAAGCAGTTCCAGCCACCGGCGAAGCCCAGCCGACGAATGCGCGGATTATCTGGGATGATAGCAATATGGATGAAACTTTCGCGAATGTTGCGACGGTGCTTGCAACCCAAGAGGAGTTTTCCATCTTGTTTGGCACACAGCGTGGCCTGCGACCTGACCCGAGTGGCATGCACGTCAAGCTGCGGTCTCGCGCCATCGTCAATCCGTTTCTTGCAAAGCGGCTTCTGGGTGTTCTGTCACGCACAATTGACGAATATGAGCGCAGGTTTGGCGAAATAAGTGTGGAAAGCGCGTCTGGCGAATAGCGGCAGCATCGAAAAGAGTTGGGCTGGTGTCGTTTGGCAGGACAGGGAGCCGCAGGGTCAAGAGTAAGGTGCGCAATCAAAGGGCAAACGATAGATACCCACTCGTCAGCATTTGTTGAACCGTCGGGCTCATGACGCGGAGTGACTGCGAAGGAGGGCCCTGCGGTTAAGGGGCCTGGATTGAGGGCAAGGCATGGTCGCGACGTTTGAGACGCCGAGGGTCGATACGCGTGCGGTTGCGGTGAGGCCGGTATTGCGATTTGCCCTTCGGTTTGTCGGCTACGCATTTGCGACCGTCCTGTTGATCATTTCCGCAATGATGAACTGGCAGTTCGGCTTGACGCTGGGCGCCACAACCGTCGAACAGTACATCTTCGCCGTGGCCAGCCTGGCCGTCGACGGGCTCAAGGCGATTCTGCCGCTCCTCGTCTTGTTGCTTTGGAGTGCGGGGCATCGCGCGGCGGCGCTATTGTGTTCCTGCCTGTGGCTGCTCTGTTTTTCGTGGTCGATGGCAAGCGCAATTGGTTTTACAGCGTCGAGTCGTGATGGCGCGACTGCCGAGCGTTCGGGTGATATCGAGCGGCGCCAGTCGCTCCAGCGGCGCGAGCAGGAACTGCGCAGTCAGCTTGCAAGAGTCCCGGCTCATCGCGCGTCGAATGTCGTGCGTGCGGCGCTCGAAACTGTCGAGGTCGATATTCCGGTCGGCGTCATTCGCCGAACGCGGAATTGTACACGCATCACGCGGGAATCCAGTCGGCGCATGTGTGCGCCGGCGCTGCGGTTACGGCGAGAACTGGCGGCTGCGGAAGAGGCTGCGAAGTTGCAATCCGCGCTGGTTGGGGTGACGGCCCGCTTGAATCAAAGCGCTGGCCAGACTGCATCGGCCGATCCGCAAGTGCAGACATTGGCACGCCTCACCAGCCTGTCGATGGAGCAGGTTCGCATTGGGTTGGCGTGCCTGATATCGATCCTCCTCGAACTTGCATCGGCGTTCGGGTTTGCGGCCGTCGCGACGGCAACCAACGCTGAAACCATGCGCCGGATCGAGCTGCGCGCAGCCGTGCGGTTGGAGCGCGACACAGCACGCGCCGCGCGCAAGCTGGCCAATGCACAAAAGCCTCGGCGCACGCTGTTGGGACGTGCGGTGTCGCATGGAGCGCAGCAGCACGGTTCCGAAGCGGCTGAGGTGAGCTCAGGATTAGCCGAGGTGAAAGGCGATAGCGCCAACCCGGGCATAGCCCTTGATCTTGACGGTTACGCCCGGGACGACGCAAACGTCGAGCAGGCGTCCGCCAATTCCGACTCCCAGCTTAACGGATCGCAGGAGCACAACGGTCACGCAGCGTATGACCACCAAAAGGAGAATGGTCAGTCGGAGGAGCCGCGCGTGCTGCCCTTGCCGGACGAAGCGCCGCGCCAAATCAGCGGTGGCACGGTCTTGCCGTCGCGATGGTAGGCCGCCTCTGGTATACGACAACGTCTGTTCCATACATAGAGCTGTCGTGATCAGACAGCGCACGTGACGCCGCGCGCCAAAACTCCACTCGATTTCTCAAGTCACTGCTGTCATCTTCCGGGCGGGCCGGGCTTTCGCGACTCGATTACACGTGCCGTGCGGTTCGTCGGTTCCCCAGGCGCCTGTGGAAAGGTTATGTCACCATGACAGCGTTCCAAACGATCCGATCGCGCGCGGAGAAACGCAAGGGCGGCCCGAAGGCGCTAAAGCGTCTGTTGCCACCAAAGCCCGATCCGAAAGCAGTGGCCGCGCTCGGCGACGATCGCGTACTGGCTGAAATGACCAAACGTGTCTTCTCGGCAGGGTTCGCCTGGAGCGTAATCGAGGCGAAGTGGCCGGGCTTCGAGGAGGCATTCCTTGGCTTCGATCCGAGTCGACTGCTGTTTGAACCGGATGAGTTCTGGGACGCGCTGACTCAAGACACGCGCATTGTGCGGAACGGCGCCAAGATCATGTCCGTTCGCCGCAACGCACAGTTCGTTCGGGATATCTCAGAGGAGCATGGAACGTTCGGTCGCTTTCTCGCCGGCTGGCCAGCGTCCGACGAGATTGGCTTGCTCGACCTCCTCGCCAAGCGCGGCAATCGCCTCGGAGGAAACAGCGGCCAGATGCTCCTGCGTTTTCTCGGTTGGGACGGGTTCGTCACCTCGAAGGATGTGGTGGCCTGCCTGCGCGATGCCGGGCTGGACATTGCCGCTGAAGTCAAGTCGAAGCGCGATCTCGCGAAAGTGCAGGCGCAGTTCAACGCGTGGGCTGAAGAAACCGGGCTGCCTTATGTGCACCTCTCGCGCATTTGCGCGATGTCGATTGGCGACAACTACGAGCCCGATTAAGCCAGCCGTGCATGCGTCCGGTTGTCCGCGTTTCACACTGCGTGAATGAAACAGCGACGTGCGCTGACCTGCCAAACGCGCCGACCGATCATTTGAGACGACCGGCGAGCAGATGGCTGGTTCTCTGGTAGTGCTTCATCAGTTCCGCGACGGCCAAGTCGGCGTTCCGCGCAAGTGAGGCCTCCAGTACGGCATCGTGCTCGTGCGCGATGTCGCGATTGGGATACGACAGCGTGCCGGCCAGGTTGCGATAGCGCACGTTCTTGTCATACAGGTCGTCGCAATAGGCGAGCAGAATGGGCGAACCACACGCCGAGATCAATGCGGAGTGAAACGCCTTGTGGGACGCTTCCCAGTCCGCATTCGCGATAAAGGTTTCGCCCGTGCCAATGGAGCGCGGCTCGCGCGATAGGCGATAGGCCGCAAGCACCAATTGCTCTTCCCACGCCGAGTCCCCGTTCGCGATCGCCTCCCGCAGCGCGCGCTCTTCGAACCAACACCGGACGCGCAGGATATCAGCGAACTCCTCACCGCTGACGTTCGAGACACGAAATCCGCGTTGCTCAATGCGATGGACAAGTCCGTCGGACGACAGCAGGCTCAGCGCCTCGCGGATGGGGCTGGTCCCAACGTCGTAGCGCTCTCTCAGTTCTTCGATTTTCAGTTTGACGCCCGGTTGCAGCCCACCGCGAATAATGTCGGCTCGCAGCATGGCGTAGGTGCGACTTGTTAGGGTTTCACCGGCAGCTGGTGCGGCTTTCGCGGCGGAGCCCGTCATGCTGAAATCGTTCATGTTTCCCGAAGCTTAAGTCGTAGCCGGAACAAGCGTGAAATCGAAGTGTACGGTGTAGAACGGAGACTTGAGGCGGTTCGCGGCAGCGAACGTGATTGGCAGACCGGACAACGACTCGCAGGTCTCATACCGCAAGATCAGCGACTCCCGTACGCCAAACACCGCGTCCTCATCCAGATACGGGTCGTCCTCCGGGAACAGTTCCGTGACCAAGCTGCGATATCCGTCGGCCTTGACGATAAAATGCAGATGTGACGGGCGCCACGGATGCCGGCCTGTTGCAGCCAACAACGCTCCGACCGGCCCATCGGCAGGCACGGTGTAGGGCGCGGGGCGAACCGTCGTGAACCCATACAATCCATCTGCTCCGGTCGTTTGGCTGCATCGCAAATTGAACTCGCTTTGTTGGGCGTCTTGATTGGAATATAGCCCGTTGTCGGCGGTCTGCCAGATTTCGAGGTCGGCGCCGGCGAGCGGCTTGCCGTCCACCGTGCGGACCGTGCCGTAGACCACGACCTGGTCACCTGGATTATCGCCGATCAGGTCGCCGCCAACAGGCAGCGCCGGCGAACCCGCAATGTGAAAGGGACCCAGAACGCTCGATTCCGTCGCGCCCGGCGGTGAATTGACCATGTCGACGAGTGACGACAATCCCAAGACATCCGACAGCAACACGAACTCATTGCGCTCGTTGTCTGTTATGTCTCCAGAGCGCGTCAGAAACGAAATGACTTCGCGCCATTCCGCA
The DNA here is from genome assembly GCA_039186015.1 of Pseudomonadota bacterium. GTDB lineage: Bacteria > Pseudomonadota > Alphaproteobacteria > Rhizobiales > Hyphomicrobiaceae > JBCBWG01. Next base: position 17,672 of record JBCDAH010000011.1, on the reverse strand, counting down.
TGTGTGAGTTTGGTCTCGCGCGTGTAATTGTGCACCGTGTCGACAAGCGTGTTCAGCAAGTACTCGATACGTTCGTTGTCACACTTGAACGTGCTTTTCACGGCAGCCGTAACCGACTGGGTATTGACGTTTCGCATAGGCGTCTCCTTATCAGCGAGCGAGAATACCGATGCTGATCCACGGGTAGCGGATGATCACAATCAGGACGAGAAGCATAATGAACGCGAACGGCAGCGCGCCGAGAAACACGTCCTTCAGCGTAATCGCAGGGTCGTCGAGCGTGGCCTTGATGACGAAACAAGAAATGCCGAGTGGCGGTGTCAGCAGGCCGATTTCCGCACCAATCACGGTCACGATCCCGAACCAAACAAGGCTCACGCCCATCGGCTCGACAATCGGGAGGAACAACGGCACGACAATGAGAATAACCGATGCCGTATCCAACAACGTTCCAAGGAACAGCATCAGGATCACATAGACGACCATAATCGCAGCAAATCCCAACTGATTTGCTACGAGGATCTCATTCAATTCATTGGGCAAACCTGCGAGGCCGAGCATGCGGCTGTATAGGCTCGCCGCCGTAATCAGAAACAGGATCGCCGCGGTAATGTGGCCGGTTTCGAGAAGCGCCTGCCAGAAACCTTGAAGGGTCATTTTGCGGCGGGCAATCGCGACAAGCAGCGCCACAGCCGATCCGCCGGCGCCGGCTTCAACCGGTGTCAGCCAGCCCGTGTAAATGCCACCGAGCACAACGACAACGATGCCCGCAAGCGGCATTGTTTTGTTCGCCACGTCAAGCCAGCTGAGTTCTGGGTGATCGCCCAGCGCATTGCCATCGCGCCCGCCAACGAAACCCGGCGTAAACCGCCCCATAAAGGTGATGGCGACCATGTAAGCGACAGCAAGGAGAATGCCTGGCCCGATCCCCGCAAGGAACATGTCACCGACGGATTGTTCAGCGACGAACGAATAGATAATCAGCATCGCGCTCGGCGGAATGATCATGCCGAGAACCGATGACCCGGCAACGACGCCAACCGCAAAACGGGGATTGTAGTCGTATCGCAACATTTCCGGAACAGAAACGCGCGTGAACACGGACGCTGACGCAATTGACGAGCCGGTGACGGCGGCGAACAGCGCATTTGCGCCAACCGTTGCGATACCAATGCCGCCGCGCACGTTGCGAAACGCCGCGTTCATGACTTCATAAATATCTTTTCCCAAGCCCGCCTTTGAAACCAGCAAGCCCATAAACGTAAAAAGCGGGATTGTCGCGAACGCATACTCTGTCACGCTATCGCCGACCGCTACTTTCAGCAGATTCATCGATAATTCAAAACTGTCGCGCATCAGCCAAACGCTGACAAACGAAACCACGCCCAACGCGACGGGGATGTAAACGCCAATGTAAATCAGAAAAACAATGGCGAGGACGGAGATGGAGCCTATTTCAACGGGCGACATGAGACCTATCACGCATTGGGGTGCAATTAAGCATGGCTTGTTTCGCTTGTGTCATCGCTCATTTTCGGAGCGTCGCTTTCGGGATCTGATCCAAGAGCTTTGAGCAGCCAGAGCAAACAGCAAAGCACCGCGCTGAGAAACACGACGAGACGCACCGGCCACCATGGCGCCGTGAATATCCCAGGCGTGCCGAAGAAGTCGTTCGTTTCCCAGGACTCCACAACCTCAGGCCACATGGTGATCGCGATGAGCAGCATGAGGATGGCCGAAACCAGATCGATCACGCGTCGAACCATCCGTGTCAGTTGGGGTCTGGATTGGCCGACGATCAGCAGGAAGCCATCCGAGCGAGTCAATCGACCGGCTCGAATGACATCAGGCAATTGCAGATAAACGATGAGGATGATGGAGAACTGAACGAGTTCGAACGTGCCCTTGAACGGGGCATTGAAGACGCCGCGTGCAACGACATCAAAGTTCACGATGGCGACAAGCCCCAACACGACAAGCGTCCCCAGGGCGTTGACGCCGCGCGAAAATATGCTCAGAGCAAAGTAGAGCCGATCCACTAAGGCTGTCCATCCGGCCACGGCGCGTTTCCTCGCTCTGAGCACCATTGCGTCGCTTTAGTTGGCCGGCAGTTCAGCCGCCCAGTCGCGCACAGGTGTGAAGCCTGCGGCTTTCAGCTTAGCGATGTAGGCCCGCAACATGGCACTGCCGGGCGCGCCTTTCTTGTCGAGATCGGTCGCCCACTTGACGGCGATGTTCTCCATGCTCGATGCCCAGGCTTTGCGCTCCGCGTCGGAAATGTTGACGACCTTGCCACCGCCCGTCTTGAAGCTGTCGATGCTCGCTGCTGCCCGTGACATCGCCACGCCCGCAACATGGTCACGATACTCGACGGCTGTCTGTTGGAGCGCGGTTTTGACTTCGTCCGGCAGCTTGTTCCAGACCGCCTTGTTGATGGTGACGGTCTTGGAATTCACGGCGCCGAGGTCGGCTTTGAAGAGATATGGCGCAACATCCGCGATCTTGAATGTTTTTGCGGCTTCCGGCCAAAGCATGGCCTGGCTGACAACGCCGGTTTGCAGCATGTTGTAGAAGTTCGTGAGGCCGCCGCGCACGCCAACGGCACCAAGCCCCTCAACATACCGCATGTTGTAGCCGGCTGCCGCGACTTTCGACCCTTTGAGATCTTTTATGGACGAAATCGAAGTTTTCGAGAACACCTGATACGAATCCAGCACAACGCCGGTTGCCAGATAGACTTGGTTCTGCGCGTCCAGCTCCTTCGCCATTTGCGGGAACTCTTTGGCGATCTCGTCCACCGCTTTGGCGACGACACGCGCATCAGCCGCAATGAACGGCGTTACGGCTGCAATCGCCTGGCTTGGAAGTTTCGAATTATGGAAAATCGTGGTTACGATACCGATATCGCCCAACCCGAGCTTGATGCCTTCGAGCACGCCTTTAGGTTTGACGATTGTACCGCCGTAGGATTCCTGCCACTCGATTTTGTAGTTTCCTGTTTTCGCAAGCTTCTCATTCAACTTGGGAATGAAAAAGCCGGAAAACTCTTTCACCCACATGGCGCGTGCCGGGTATCCGTCAATCGCCGTGAGTTTGATTGTCTTCGTCGCAAGTGCTGGTCCGGAGACGGCTGCGGTTGCGACCAACGCTGCGAGTATTCCGCTGACCTGCAGAGTTCGTCTACACATTGACATGAGTTTTTCCTCCCGATGTGTATTGTTTTGTACGGATGCTCGTCATATCGCCGCCGCCGCAGACGAACACGTGCGTCTTAGTCCTGGCGGACGACCCACTCCTCTTCAAGTTGCGTTCCGGCTTGGCGAAACAGTTTGGCAAGAGGGCAGTACTTCGCGACGTCTCTTGCGAGCGCGTCGATCTCGCTGCGAGATGCATCGGTGCTCAGCTCGACTCGCAGCTTGACGCTGCGGAACGGGACATCAACCTCTTCGGCCAGCGTGACACCGCGACGATCAAATTCTGAGGCAACTGACACCTGCATATGGGACACGTTGAGCCCCATTCTGTTCGCGACCTTGTTGCCGATGACGTTGGTGCACGCGGCAAGGGCGGCGAGTGCCGTCTCAGTCGGTGTCGGGCCAAGGTTCGTGCCGTCGCGCTCGACTGGCTCGTCGATAACGAATGAGACATCGCGCACTGTGATGTCGGCGCGTGAATGCGTAGGGCAATTCGCTTCGAGCCGTTGCGTTACTGTTGTTTTTGGTTTGATTGATGCCATGATATCAAACCTTTGCTATGCGAAGCGGCATACGTCTTCGAATGCGAATCTCGGAAGTCTCTGAAAAAGCCCGGTTTCGTCCGCGTAGCCGATATTGCAGAGAAAGTTCGATTTCCACGTGCTACCGGTGAAAAATTCCTGATCAACGATTTCGTTCGAAAAACCCGACATGGCGCCGACGTCAAATCCCATGGCGCGTGCTGCGATCATAAGATATGCGCCCTGTAGCGTGGAATTCCGAAACGCCGTTTCTTCAGAATACGCCGGCTTATCCGCGAAATGCGGTCGGCGATCCTCGTGCGGAAACAACTTTGGCAGCTCGCGCCAAAACTCTGGATCGTAAGCCACAATGGCGCAGACGGGCGCGCCGATCATTTTTGCGACGTTGGTGGGTTTGACGGCTTTGGCTAAGCGCTCCTTGCCCTCCGGCGCGCGGACAAAAACAAATCGAGCCGGACAGCCGTTCATGCTTGTCGCGCCCATTTTGACGATCTCGTACAGCGCGCGCACATCGTCGTCTGTAACCGGCTTGTCGGTCCACGTATGGTGGGAGCGCGCACCGCGAAGAATGAGATCGATCGCATCGTCATTGAGAAGGCCGATGCGACTACGAAGTTGGCGGACATGCTCCTGAGCGCGTGCCCGCGCATCTGCAAGTGCCTCTCCGACCGGTGCCGCGCTCGTCATGCCTGGCTCCCGCCACCTGTTGCCTCTTCTCCGACGACCGGGTTCTGCAGAACGCCAATGCCTTCGATTTCAATCTCGATCACGTCGCCGGGCTGCATGAAGACCGGTGGCGTCCGCGCGTAGCCAACGCCCTCGGGCGTGCCCATGGCAATCATGTCTCCGGTCTCAAGCATCGTGAACTCGCTGATGATCGCGATGGTTTGCGCCACCGAGCAGAGCATGTTTGCCGTATTCGAGCTCTGCATCACGTTGCCATTGAGACGTGACTCGATCTTGAGGCCGTGCGCACCGGCGGGCAGTTCGTCGGCCGTGATAATCCACGGGCCGACTGCGCCTGTGCCGTCAAAGTTCTTGCCCGGCGTCCATTGCGAGGTTTTGCGCTGATACTCGCGCACGGAGCCGTCGTTGAATATGGAGTATCCGAAAACATGGTCGAGCGCGTCGGACTCGGCGATGTGGCGGCCGCCTTTCCCGACGATGACCATCAGTTCCGCTTCGTAATCAAGCGTATCCGAGCAATTCGGACGCACCATCGGTGCGTTGGCCGCGATCATGGACTGATTGGACCGCATAAAGAGACCGGGATAATCCGGCACAGCATTGCCGCCCTCTTTCGCATGGTCGGCGTAGTTCAACCCGACGCAGAAGATCTTTGGCGCGTCGCCGATCACCGGCAGCAAGGCCAGACTGCCAAGCGGTACCCGCTCCACCGATGACGAAGCCGCCGCAATGTCCTGCACCTTCGCCTTGGCGCCCTCGCCAGCCACAATGATCCCGCGCATCGTGCTAGGAAGATCTGGTGATACCGAAGACAGATCGATGACCTGGTCATTCACAACCACGCCAACTGCTGACTCGCGTCCCTTCTGAAATGTAATCAGTCGCATCGATGCACCGGTCCGAAGTTATGTGTCTTGGTGACCCTAATCTGACGATATCATGCCGTCAAATTTTGTCGATTTTTTTCCTCAAAGCGGTATCGTGCCGATAAAATCGTGGTTGGGAGGACCCTGTCGATGGCAATTGCCTGGTCAGACTACAAGGAACATGCGCGTTCTAAGGGCGTGATGGGGCGTGAGTTGTTCATGGTCCACTCGGTGCCGGTGGCGTCGGCCGATGATCTCCAGGCGGCGCTTCCGGATCATCTCGCGTACCAAAAGAAGCTGGAAGCCGATGGTGTCCTGTTCGCCGCCGGGCCGCTCGCAGATGAAGCCGGTCAAGCCTGGTCGATGGAGGGCTTGATCATTCTGCGCGCCGAGTCTCTGGACGACGCTCGCCGGATCGCTGCGGCCGATCCGATGCATCAGAGCGGAAAGAAGACGTTCACGGTGCGCCCCTGGCTCGTGAATGAAGGGCGCATCCAAGTCGACATCAGTCTGTCCAGTAAAAGCGCACGCTTGCCGTAGCAGGCCATCTTGGGCCGTTGCGTGCAAAAGAGCCCGGCGTTCGCCGGGCTCTCGGTTGGTCTGGCCGGCACCAGTTGCGGTGCCTGGATCTTAATGCGTCAGCGAATGAAATGTGTCAGCGAATGACCGGCCGACGACAATTTGGCGGGCGGCCAACCATGCCTTGCGGGCACTTCGCAGGCCGGCAGCGCGGTGGGCGACCGACTGTTCCCGGCGGGCAGACTGCGCGGCGGCAGTTCGGCGGCCGTCCGATCATGCCGCGTGGGCACTTCGCTGGGCGACAGTTCGGTGGCCGTCCAACCGTGCCGCGCGGGCACTTCGCTGGCCGGCAATTCGGTGGCCGTCCAACCATCCCACGCGGGCACGCCTGCGGGACGCACCGGAAGACGTTGCGGCGGACTGACACGCGCCGGGTGCCACGTGGACAGATGCAGCGCCGACCTGCGGCTCGTCCGCCGATGCACTGTACGGCCGTCGGGCGTTCACACCGCGCGCCGCCCGCTCTGCCGATCGGGATACGGCGGGAGTCCGGGCCGCAGACGCACCGATAGCCACCAGTACTCGTGCGATTGAGCTGTCCACCGACGCACGGCGGCTTCGGCGGCGCCACCGGAGGCCTCGCACACCAGACGCGCGGCGCGATCCGACGAACTGTATATCGGCGAGCCCGGAGACGGCGCGCTTCGACGCCACTTCTCACCGTCCGTTCGTTGGCGTTGCACTGGGGCGGTGGCGGCTCACGCCGACCGGAGACGCACCAAGCGCGCTCACGTCCATTCGAGATCCGGCGGACCGTGTAGCCTTTGGTTCGGCGATAACGAGCTGCGACAGCGGCACTCCGCACCATCTTCTCATTGTCACGACAGGTCAACGGTGGCGGCGGTGGCGGTATTGGGCGGCCGGAAACACACCAGGCGCGTTCACGTCCATTCGAGATCGGACGGACCGTGTAACCTCTGGTGCGGCGGTAGCGGGCGGCAACAGACGCGCTGCGTGTCATGCGCTCCTGACCACGGCACTCCAGCGGCGGTGGTGGGGGTGGCTCGGCGCGACCGGAGACGCACCAGGCTCTGTCGCGACCATTGGAGATCCGGCGTACGCGATAGCCATCCGTGCGGCGATAGCGAGCGGCCACGGATGCACTGCGAACCATCCTCTCATTGTCCCGACACTCAAGTGGCACCGGAGGCGGTGGCGGTTCACGGCGACCGGAGATGCACCATGCCGTGTCGCGCCCATTCGAGATTCGACGCACGGTGTAGCCCTCGGTGCGGCGGTAGCGAGCAGCCACGGATGCGCTCCGAACCATCCTGTCGCCACCGCAGTTGAGTTCCGGCGGTTGCGGGATCACGGTCACGCCACCGAAACACTGGCGCCCATTCCACCGCGTGCCGTCCGGACACTGACACGTGCCTTGTGGAGTCGGCTCCATACCCTTGAGGCAGGTCACCTCTTCGGGCTCTTCCGGTTTCGTCGGCTCAGGCAGCACGCACTGACCATTTGCGTCGCGAATGTGCTTGCGTTGGCAGGCACACACACCGCTTGGTGTTCGGAATTCTCCTTTCTTCGGTGTGCACACCGGCGGCCGCTTACACTCCGGCCGTGGGATCACAGCCGTGGCCAGGCGCTTGTCGTCGTTGGTTTCCGAGTTGAAGCGTTTGCCGAGTGGCGCGCGCAACGCCGCCGTGTTGGTCACTGAGCAGTACTCGCCGTCTGGAATGTCGACCGTCAGGGTGAATTTCACCGGCGGCGCATTCACCTTGAGTTCTTTGCCCGGGAGACTTTCCAGGTTCAGCGTATAGAGACCGTCGACCGGGTCCTTCGTCCAGTGCGCACCCGTGATCTGCGGCTCGGTAATTGAGCCGATGCTGAGTGTGTCAGCAAGCTTGATGTACTTGCCTTTGACTGGGTCTGGACCGGTGTTCGAGACACCGACTTCAAACGCACAGCGCCAGGCATCTCCTTGCTTGCTGCATGGACCTTTGGCGACGTTGGATACGACGATGTTGGCTGGGTCACAGAGAATGATCAGGCCGCCATCCTCAATCGGACCCTCAAGCAGGAAGGCGTCGCCCTCTGCCGTCGCCGTATCATCGGCTCCGTTGTAGTTGGTGAACGGATTCACCGCCGGCCCGGTGAGCGTCACGTTGTTGATCACCTGACAGCCGTTACCGGTTGCCTCAACAACGGTGCGCGGCGTCAAGACCGTCACGGGGATTGTGATTGAAGATCCGGCTGCGATCGCCCTTGGCCCGACAGAGCTCAGCTGGAACGTACCGCCAGGCGCCAGACCTGCCGGCGGGTTCTTGGACCATCCAGGTCCGTTGACCTCGAGTTCGGAAGCCGGGTCGACTGTCTCGTCGATGTTGACGATTGCGTTGAAGTCCGACGGTCCGGTATTCTCGACCTTGATCTCGAAGTCGCACTTCACGGTGTCGGGATCGCCCGGTGCCTTGGTGCACTTTTCCGTTGCCGGCGCTTTCGACATCTTGAGGTTCGAATGTGGGCCGGGATTCCCAACCTTGACCCAGACGCAGCTCAGAGCACCGCCAGTCCCGAGAGTGCCGCCGCCCGGTGGCAGTTCATTGACCAGGCTTGGTGCGGGCCCACCCGGCGACGTCACGGCAACGCAGTTCCGCGTCCAATAACTGGCAGGCGGTGCAGCCGGCATCGTGACTGTCAGACTGACGGACTTGGTTTGGTTGCCGGCCAGGTTGAGGTTGGCGTTGCATGAGAACGGGATGCTTGCAGGTGGACCGCCGATGCAACCCAACTGATTGGCACCGGCCGTGATCGCACCATTCTGGGCGGGGCCGACGGCGCCACGGAACATCTGATCTGTGAGACGAACCACACCGGTGAAGGCCTGCGATGCGTTGTTGCTGATTTCGATGTTGAATGTGCAGGGCCCACCGGCGACACAGCCGGCTTGCGCGGTTTTCTTGATGGAAATGTCTGTTCCACCGTTGTCGCAGGCCGTACCCCAGTAGGGTGCGCCGAACCGTGCGCAGTTCAAGAAGCCAACCTGACCGTCCGCGACCATGCTCGCCGTATTGATTTGCACGGTGAACGAGCGGGACTCGCCCGGCGGCAACAAGTCAGCCGGCAAGCCGCAGGACAATCCGGTGGTTGGTGTCGGAGTGCATGTCCAGCCCGGGCCATCTGGTAGTACGTTCGCAGCCGGCAACAGCGTGCCAACCCCGCTACCTGCTGCGACTGTCGTCGTATCATTGACGACGATTGGCGCCGGCAACGGCTCCGTACCGGTGTTTTCGACCGTGATCGTACATGACATCAGACCGCCGATCGCAGCTGGCGCACATGACTTGTCGATATCGAGCCCCGGCATCCCGATTTCAGGCGGGCCCTCTTCCGGAAATTCCTCCGGTGGCTCCTGGTCCGGCTCAAGTTCCGGCCAATTCAGGTCGGCAACGGGCGGTGAGACCTCGGGAGCTTCATCGTCCAGGTTCGGCAATGGGATCTCGCCGGGGCAGCCCTTTTTGAAGATCGCAATCGCGCCGACATGGCCTTGGGTATCGGTACCAAGCCGCTCCGTGCCAATGTCCAGAATCCAGGTTTTGTTCGGCGGCTCTAGCGTGGCCTCTTCGGCATCATCTGAGTCCGGCTCCTCGGGCTGCGGCTGCGCCGCACTTGTCGGCATCGCCTGTACGCCGTTTACGGCATCGGCGTCAGAGCCGCCGTTGAGGTTGTCGCCGGTAGTCCAGAGTGTTGCGTTACAGGTCGTGGTATCGATCTCACCGTCGTCGTCGTAGCCGTAGCCAAGCGCGATCGCACCGTTGGTTGCACGATGCGGCGGCGTCTTGCCGACAGCGTACTCTTCGACGTCCTGCGACCATTCCGATTCTGCTTCGTCCCACGAGAAACGCAAAATGGACGTTTCGCCCGACTGTGCCAGTTTCCCGTAGTCGAACGCACCGGTCGGAGCGCCGCGTTGCGAGAGATAAAGCTTGCCGTCGCCGTCGAACACGATACCGGTGACCATGTTGTCGGATGCGGATTCGCCGAGATCGAGTTCAAGGCGCGGGTCATCTTCAAACGCACCGGTCTCCTCATCGAGACCGACCGACCAGATCTGCGGCCCTTCGGCAACCGAATAGTACAGCCGGTTGTCGTGAATGGTGACTGCGGCGACCAAGCGTGCGCTTTTGGCATAGCCCCAGGTTTTTGGATCTTCGACATCGAACGCCGGGTTATCGATCGCAACCCGCTTGGTCGGGTCGTAGGCCACGGTATCTTCGCCCGCTTTCTTCAGCGCCGTCGTACCGTGATCGAAGATTTCGACTGTTTCGCCTTTTGAATTCAGGCGGTGAATGTAGCCCGTCTCCAGGTTTGGTACGAACAGCTGAGCGAGCCTGGTGTGATAGGCGAGCGTTCCGAGACCCGGACCGGCGTTCGGGTTCGCGCCGCTCTGGATGTCGGCGAACGGTGTCGCTTTGCCGGTTTCGCCGTCGATCTTCCAGATCGTCCCGGGCGTTCCGCCGCTATCGAAGCCGAACTGACCCGGCATCCACGTGGCCCCAGGCTCACCTTTGACGAGCCGTACAAGCTTGCCATCGCGCTCGACAACAATGTGCAGGCCGAACAGCGATGTTGCAGCTGCGAAAATGTTTGGTGGCGTATCGTCTCCCGTCGGTTGGAACGCAACGCCGAAGACTTGGCCGATTTCCTTGGCAGTTTTATTGAGCTTCGCTGCGATCTCTTTGGGTTGGCCGCCGGGTGGTCCCCCGACGTCCGATAGATCGAGAACGCGCAACACAGTGCCGTCCGGATTGATCAAGGTCTCGGCGGTAGGATCTGCGCCCGGTTTGACACCGTCGGCAGGCAGGCGCGTGCCCGAGAAACTGGTCACAGCGGCATCGCCAACATTGGTGGCCGTCTCGTCCGCGTTGGCGACTGCAACGCTACCAAGCAAGGCGAGAGAGGCTGCAATTGATGAAAAAACGACGCTGGCACGTGTCACGGAAGTTGACCGTGCTCGCGGCTCTGGGCGCGTATGGGAAGCCCGCTCTTGCAATGGAAGCTCCAGGTGCCTCGGGGCCTTTCGAAAATACGTTAACATTCTAATATCCTTATGCGAGCCGAGGCAGTCCAGGACTCCGCCTCACGTGCTTGGTCGCGGCGGTCGCCCGACAGGTTCCCCGCGCTGCGCCTAGGGGACGTCGTCGGGTCGATGAACGTTGACTGCCTCGTCCGCTCACACTGACCGCAACAGCCGATACTTCTTTGCGCCGCGCACGCCCGCGGCGATGACGGCCAGCGCACCCAGCATGACAGCAGTACCATGGAATGTTGCATCGAAACCAAAGCTCGAAATCGATGGCAAGCTGACAAACGGCGACACGAACTGACCGAGAAACACAGCACTCGTTAGCGCGCCGGCGGCGAGCCCACGGTGGCGTCCCGGCGCGATCTGCAATGCGATGTCGACAAAGTTTGGCATCGCCAGCGCGAAGCCGGCGCCAATTGCGCTCGTGCTGATCAATAGGACCATCGCGCTGACGCCACTCGGCAGGCCTGCGAAACCAGCGGCCATGAGACCGTAGCCGAGAGCGAGCACACCGGTATGTCCGACCTCGTCTTTCAATCGGCTGTAGAGCAGCGCCGTACAGCCGCCCGCCAGCATCAGAACCCCGAGCGCCAGGCCTGTCATCGACACACTACTGTGACCGACCGAACCGACAAAGAACGGCAGCTGGGTGGGCACGAGGAAGAACGTCAGATTGGTCAGAAACTGGAGGGATGAAAGCGCGGCGAGCCAGACGGGCCATGACGATAGGCCTTCGGTTGTGGTGCGATCGTCCGAGCCTACCGTTCGCGGTGGTCGCTTCGGTTCCGGCAGTGCGGCCCACATGACCGGCAAGTAAAGCGCCGCCAGTCCATAAATCGCAAACGGCAGGACGGGCGACAATGCCGCCAGCCAGCCGGCGAGCGTAATGATCACGAAGCCTCCGAAGTTCCGCGCCGAGACTTGAAGGCCCGCGACGTGTGTACGCTGGTTGCCTGTGAAGTAGTCTCCAATCAGCGCCGTCTGGGCCGTCATGATAACCGCGACGGCGATGCCCAAGGCCAGCCGGCTGACGAAGATCGCGGTAAGATCGTTGAGAACCAGGCCGGCCGTTCCCGTGATCGCAAATGCGAGAACCCCAATCAGCATCGGCCAGCGCCGGCCGAACCGGTCCACAACGAAGCCAGCGACCGGTGCAAAAAGAAGCACGGTCAAAGAGGGTGCTGGAACCAACAGGCGCGTGAGTAACTCTGCATCTGGGTGATCGGCAAATGCCGATTCAAGGCCCGGAAGTGCAGGGCTGATCGTCGCGTTCGCCATAATGATGAGCGTAGCGGCCAAGAGCAGCGCGACCGTGCGTGGGTCGCGCCAAACGTCCGTCTCTGTGACGGATGCGGCGTGCGTCATGATCTTATCCTCTTGCTTGAAACGCCATGTGCGGGCACCGTACGAGTTCAAGTGAGCTTGAGGTCAAGCATGAAAGTGATGGATATTGCGGAGGTGGCCGAGCACGCCGGTGTGCCACCGTCGGCATTGCGCTACTACGAAGAAATCGGGCTCATTGAGTCGGTTGGCCGGCACGGATTGCGGCGCCAATTCGGCCCGGAGACACTCCTCCGCCTGTCTCTGATTGCGCTCGGCAAGCTGGCCGGGTTTTCGCTTACGGAGATTGCGCGGGTTTTCGGGCCGGATGGCCAGCCGTCCCTGCCGCGACCGGAGATCCGCGCAAGAGCGGATGAACTGGATCGCCAGATCCAGAATCTCACGACCTTACGTAATCTGCTGCGCCATGTCGCAGACTGCCCGGAACCGAACCATTTGGATTGCCCGAAGTTCCAACGCTTGTTGCGTATGGCGGGCCGTCATGGGGCGAAGGTCGGCGCAGGCAAGCGCAAGCGCATGCCGAGGCCCTGAGCGATGCCATGTGGCAGACGTGTTAGATCGCAACGAGGTCGACTTGGAGTTCACGCAGCGCGTCCCGGATAGACCGCGCGATGTCGACACAACCGGGCTCATCGCTGTGAATGCAAATCGTGTCGACGGAAACGGGAACCATGTGGCCATCCTGGCTTAGGACCGCGTTGTTCTGGATGAGATGCCGCACCTGCTGCGCTGCCTCGTGCGGATCCTTGATCATCGCATTGGCAACTCGGCGCGGCACGAGACGTCCCTTCGCATCATACCGGCGATCGCCGTAGGCTTCGCTGATCGTCTCCAGGTTGAGTTCCTGCCCGGCCTGGACCATGGCAGAGCCGGCGATGGCAACAAACGCCAGCCCACCGCCGCATGCCCGAATACTGCGGCCGATCGCAAGCGCAACGTCCAGATCATCAGCGGCAACGTTGTTCAGCGCGCCATGAGGCTTGACGTAACGCACGTCAACGCCCTCGCGCGCTGCAATGGCGCGCAGTGCCCCGATTTGGTAGGTGACCAGATGCTCAATGTCGTCAATCGCCATCTCCAGTCGGCGGCGACCAAACCCCCAGATGTCATTGAAACCGGGATGCGCCCCGACGGAAAGCCCATGCTGCTTGGCGAGCTTCACCGTCCGCGCCATAACCGAGGGGTCGCCCGCGTGCATGCCGCAGGCAATGTTGGCTGACGTGATCAACGGCATAAGCGCGGCGTCATTGCCGAACTCATAGCATCCGTAGCCCTCGCCAACATCTGCATTCAGACTAAAAGCCATCCCGCCGAGCACCTCCAGTAGATGCATTGTTGACAGGGCGGGGGCTGGCGTCCAATGCATTCCTGAGTAGCTGCCAAATGCACCGAGTGCATGTATGTCTGAGCCAGAAGCAGGAGTGGCCGTGTTCGAACTCAGAGAGCTTAGAAATTTCGTAGCAGTCGCCGAGCGATTGAACGTCTCAAAGGCTGCCGAGGTCGTGCACATCAGCCAATCCGCGTTGACACGCCAGATTCAAGCGTTGGAAAACAAACTCGGCGTTGCCTTGTTCGAGCGGTTGGGCAAGCGTCTCATCCTCACGGCCGAGGGCGAGGATTTGCTTGGCCGGGCGGCACTGTTGCTTGACCATGCACAGGAGCTGTCCAATCACGCATTTGGCCTGGAGCAGGGGCATTCCGGCGTCCTGCGCGTCGCCGCGTCGCCGCAAACCAACGCGTGGCTGATGTCGCCGGCAATCGCGGAGTTCCGCACTGCGTATCCAAACGTCGACCTCAATCTCTCAGAGGGCCATAACGACGACCTGTTGTCGTTTGTTGAACATGGCGCGGCACATGTTTCGGTCGCGCATCTCGGCGTCAACAACTTGTTGCTCGGCACAAAGCTGTTCGTCGCCCAGCTCTTCGCGCTGTTGCCGCCCGGCCATCGGCTGGCTGCCAAACGCAAGATCCGCATCACCGACATCGCAAGTGACGACCTGCTGGTCATGCGGCGCGGATTTCTGACCCGGCATTTGTTTGACAAGGTTTGTGCGGCTCACGAGATGCGCCCCCGGCTGTTTCTCGAAAGCGACAGCACGCACACGCTGGTCGCGCTCGCGCGTGATGGACACGGAGTTGCAATCGTCTCGACTTCGGCACGGGACACACGCGAGTTGGAGCACGCCAAACCGATCGTATCGGCGCGCACCGAAACACAAGCGAACGTCTCCGCCATTTGGAATCCGAAGCGTTATCGCCCGGCGGCTCTGCCCGCATTTATCGAAACGCTTGAGAAACACGCGCGCGAACAAGGCTAAGCGCCTCGGTCGCCGCGCTTGAGAAACAAGACGATGGAGCCCAGCGACGCGATGAGAAATCCGACTGCGATCGGGTGGTCGGCAACCTGCGTCAGATCGTTGTTGGTCACGATCAGGGCCTGACGCAACGACAATTCAAACAGTGGGCCGACGACAAACCCGATCAGAAACGTCACGACGGAATATCCGAACCGCTGCATCACATATCCGAGTGCGCCGAGCGCTATCATCGTCAGCACAGAGAAGACGCTGTCACGTTCCACGTATGACCCGATGATGCAGAACAAAAAGACGAAGGGAATGATGATCGCAATCGGGACACGCGTGATGCGCGCGAAGAACGTAAGCCCGACCCGGCCGACAATCAGCATGCAAATACTGGCCACGATCATCGATACGTAGATGCCGTAGATCAGGCGCGGATGCTGTTCGAAAACCAGCGGACCCGGCACGACGCCGTGAAGCATAAACGCAGAGACAAGGATCGCAGCCGAGACGCTGCCAGGCAGTCCTATTGCAAACAGCGGGATCAGGCTTGCTGGTAGTACGGCGTTATCGGCCGCTTCGGTTGCCGCCACCCCTTTGATGTCTCCTTGACCGAACTGGTCTCCCGCGCGCGCTGTTTTCTTCGCGACGGCATAAGAAAGAAAGGCGCCGATCGTCGGCCCGAGCCCGGGAATGATGCCGGCGGCAATGCCGATGCCCGTTGAGCGCACAGTGGTTGGTGCAACGCGCTTGATATCCGACCAAAACAGCCGTCGTTCGCGCTCTGTGATCTGGGTATGCGCTGTGTCTTTGCGATCCGTCCGCGTGCGGTATCGCTCGGCCTGAAACAGCATTTCAGTAAAGGCGAGCATGCCTACGGTTGCCGCTATGATGGGAATCCCGTCGAGCAATTCGACGGTTCCGAACGTCATCCTCGGTGTTGCGCTTTCCGGATCGAGGCCAATCGTTGACACGAGAATGCCGAAGATCCCCGCAATCAGCCCGCGCGACATCGACGGTCCAGATAATGCGGCAATGAACGTGAGTGCAAAGATCATCACCGCGGTCATTTCAACCGGCCCCATCATCAACGCCACCGTAGCCAGTGGCGCGGCCATAAGGATGAGAATGACGGTGGCGACCAGATCGCCAAAGACCGACGCATAGAGCGCAACCTTGAGCGCGCGGGTGCCTTCGCCCTTTTGTGACAGAGGGTATCCATCGAAGCACGTCGCGGCCGAGCTGGGCTCACCGGGCGTATTCAGAAGAATGGCGCCCGTTGCGCCGCCCGCCGCGCTCGCCTTGGTCACACCGACCAAGAAGGCAATCGCGGATATCGGCGCCATCGAGTATGTGATCGGTACGGCAACAGCGAGGGCCGCAGGGCGAGAGAGGCCTGGCAACACGCCAACAAGGTACCCCAGGAGAATGCCCCCAAGGACTGCAGCAAGTGCTGAGAGCGAAAATGCGTCCGCGGCGCCGGTTGACAGGTTCTCAAGCATCAAAGACCTGACCAGACAACGAGGAACATGACGCTAGCGCCGCCTGCGGTCATGGCAAGAAGAGCAAGGAGGCGTCGCTCACCGAGGAGTAACGCCCCCGAACCCGTCATCACTGCGCCACCTGCGATCAGGCCGAATGCGTCAATCACCAGGCAAGAGGTGACGGCAGCAACGATGAGGCCGAGAACCAGAGCACTGCTTCTGCGCTTCGAGTCAGCTCGTGCGGGCACGAAAACGGCGCGCACGAACTGTACGGTTGCAATGGTCCCAATCGCAATGGCGCATGCGATGGGTAACATGTCCGGCGCGAGGCCGAGATTTGAGCCTGATGCGATGTATCGCGGCGCAATCCAAAAGATGAAAATCAAGCTTGCGCCACCGACGATCACAAACTCGACGGAGGCCGTCGTGAGTGATCGCCGCGAGATACCGATACGCTCGTGCTCTTGCGCCATGAACGGAGTTACTTCTTCATCGCCGCGGCGAACTGGGCGCTTTGCTTCTTGATGAGATCCGCGACCTCACTGCCTGTTGGCGTATAGGTCCCCATGTTGCGCTTGGCGAGCAAGGCCTTCACGGCCTCAGCTGTCGAAGCCGCCTTGAAGGCCGCCACGAGTTTCGCCTTGGCATCGGCTGAGATTCCTTTCGGAGCAAGATAGACTACCATGTTCACACTGGAGACGTTATAGCCGAGCGACGTTAGCGTCGGTGCACTTTCGAATCCAGGCACCGGCTGCGTACCCAAGCCCGCCAGCACGAGCAATTTGCCGGCCTTTGCCTGTGCGTAATAGGTGCCCGAACTATAGGCAAAGTCGACGTGGCCGCCCAAGGTCTGAGCAACAGCCTCGGCACCGCCCTTTGTCGGCACAGGCTTGAACGTGACGCCTTCCTTTTTGGCGATCTCGGCCAGGACCACCTTGTCGAGCGAGGTGGTCGACGCGTAGGTCAGTCCGTTGGCGCTTTTTTTGGCGGCGGCAACGACGTCGGCGAACGTCTTCCAACCTTTGTTAGGCAGGGCAACCAGGGCTTCGGGGAAAACGCCGAATGCTGCGATGTATTCGAAGTCATCCGCGCTGTACGGCAGGTTCCCCGCATGCGGGTCGAACGACACGGTTGTCGATATCACTGCCGCGAGTGTATGCCCGTCGTTCGGCATCGACTTCAGCGTCGTCGCCGCAAGTGCACCACCACCGCCCGGCTTGTTTTGAATGACGATTGGCTGACCGAGCTTTGCGGATAGGGCATCGGAGGCTGCACGCGAAATGGAATCGACGCCTCCGCCCGCCCCAAACCCGACGATAATGGTGACTGGCTTACTTGGATACTGCGCCAGCGCAGCGCCGGCGAGCCCAACGGATAGAATGGCAAGACTGGCCGTCCGCCATATGGTTTGACATAACATCGCATACTCCCTTCGCATTGCGACTTGTGGACCTCCCAGCCCCGGGCGGCACACTGCAACGAGCGTGATTGATCAATCAAACGCTGTCCAATGCATTTAGAAATAGCGTCTATATGCGATTAAGTCATATGTCTGGGTCGTGTCTTTGTTTGCGCTACCGCTCGCTACTTGAGCACGTTTTTAGTTTGCGCTGTTCGCACGCTCGCAAGCTCGCGGCTCGAGCGCGG
>JBCDAH010000010.1:0-52938 GCA_039186015.1 Pseudomonadota bacterium | reverse complement strand
GGTTGATCCACCGCTGTTGATGCGGCTTGGGCGCGAGCCGTCGCAGCCCGATCCCCAACGCGCAAGCCACCGTGAGCAAGGGCTGCTTCGAGGTGCAGGACGGTCTGGTTCTGTGCACGGGAGACCTATCAGACGGCGTCGAAGTTGACGGCAATGGCAAGGACGTAACCGTCAACGTGAGCTTTATCGAAGGCGACATCGCGCCTGCGAACAAAGTCGACGGAATCAAAGTCGTTAACGACGATGCTGATATCACCATCAATTCTGATACTGAGCCGTTTCAGATCGTAACGACGGGCGCGGGTGCTGACGGAATCGATGCGACCGTCCACGGTGATGGGAACATCAAGATCGATCATACCGGCAATATCATTGCCCACGATGACGGGATCGACGCTAACGTCGACGATGATGGGAACATCGACGTGACATACGCCGGCAACATCGACGCAGGAGATGACGGGATCGTCGCGGACGTCGACAAGGGCAACATCGACATAACGTACAGCGGTAAGATCACGGCACACAATGACGGCATCGATGCGACAGTCGATGGCAACGGTGATATTAGAGTAGGCTATGCCGGCAACATTGATGCCGGTGAAGATGGAATCACAGCCGTGATCGATCGTAATGGCAATATCGCCATTGCGTACGATGGCGACATTCACGCGGGCGACAGCGGCATCAAGGCGCGTGTAAAAAAAGACGGTGACATCTCAGTTGCGTACAGCGGCGACATCAATGCTGGCGAGGATGGCATTGAGGCGCGCGTCGACAAAGATGGCAACATCGACGTAACCCATATTGGCAACATCGATGCGGGCGACAACGGCATTGAGGCGCGTGTAAAGGAAGACGGCGACATTTTTGTTTTTCATCATGGCAACATCGATGCGGGCGAGGATGGTATTGATGCGCGCGTTGATGACGACGGTAACATCGACGTGATCCATGTCGGTAACATCGATGCGGGCGATGACGGCATCGTAGCAAAGGTTGGCGACAATGGCGACATCTCAATAGGTTTCTTCGGCAACATCTCCGCGGGTGACGAGGGCATTCAACTCTCGGTCGAGACTGATGGCAATATCAGCTTTGGGTCCTTTGGCAGTATTGCTGCAGGCGAGAGCGGTATTCAGGTCGACATCGGCAATGACGGCAATATCGGCTTTGTGGCCGCAGGCGACATCAACGCCGGTGATGATGGTGTAGAACTTAGTGTTGGTAATGATGGCAACGTTGAATTCCTTCTGGGCAGCAACATTACCGCAAAGAACGACGGCATTCAGGTCAACATCGGCAATGACGGCAATGTCGGCTTCTTGGGCGCAGGCAACATCCACGCCGGTGATGATGGCATAGAAGTTGGTGTTGGTAATGACGGTGACGTTAGATTTGCGTGGTTCGGCAACATCAACGCCGAGGATGACGGCATTCAGGTCGACATCGGCAATGACGGTAACATCGCCTTTGCGTCCTTAGGAAACATTGACGCGGGCGAAGACGGCATCTTTGCTGAAGTCAAAGGTAACGGCGACATCGACGTGACGGCCAGCGGTAACATCAAGGCCGGTGAAGATGGGATCTCGGCGAGTGTGGGCGGTCACGGCACTGCGACGATCAATCTCGCTGGCATCTCAGTCGAAGGCGGCACGCTTGGCGGCGACGGCTTCGTTGCTGCCGCAGTCAACTTCGAGGGCGGGGCGGACTCGAGCAACATCTTGAACACCGATGGGGTCGTCACACTATCGTCTGGAGACGGCTTCGCGGTACTCGGCGGCGACGGTGATACGACACTCAACAACTACGGCGTGCTAAACACCGTTGAGAACGGCGCAATCGTCTTGGGCGATGGACATAATGCCATCAACAATTTTGAGGGCGCGACGTTCAATGTTGGTGAGACTGTGGATCTAGGCGGCGCTGGCAACGTATTCACCAACGACGGCATCATATCGCCGGGTGGCACAAACAATATCATAACCACCACCATCAACGGCGACTTCGTCCAGAACGCAACCGGCGTGTATCAGGTTGATCTTGATCTTGGCACAGGTGAGTCGGATCGAATCGATGTCACGGGTACCGCAGACTTGGCGGGCCTGGTCGACACACTCGATGTCCAATTCAATGTGGTCGGCCTCGCCTCGCGCGAGCAGAGCTTCGTCATCTTGACCGCCAACGAGGTGATCGACAACGGCATACTGGGCGTGGGAGATCTGTTCGACCAGGCCGACGGAAACGTCGTGCTGTTTGTCGACTTGCTGGTCGATGAAGACAAAGACGAGGTCACAATTGATGTTCTTCTCGACTTTACGGCACCCGGCAACGATCTCAATCAGAATCAGACAAACCTCGCCGAACACCTGAACCTGATCGTCGATAATGGCGTTGGCGGCATGGAAGATGTCCTGCTCGCTTTGATCAACGAGGCGGGGTTTGATATCAACGTCTTGCTGGGCGCCTACAATCAGATGCTGCCGGAAGTGTACCTGAACGGTGATACGGCCTCGCTGTTTGCGTCGGAAGAATTCACAAATAGTCTGTTCTCATGCACCGCGCGCGGCAAAGGTGCTGCGATCATCCGAGAAGATCAGTGCGTGTGGGTTCGCCCCAACGGTCGTTTCCTGGAATTCGACACAGACGCAGAGAACCAGGGTTTTGAAGAGACGAACGTCGGCATCTCTGCGGGCATGCAGTTCAGGTTCGCCCCGAACCTCTATGGAAACATCGCCGCGGCATATGAAAGTGGAACACTGGACTCAGATTCCGGTGCTGACAGCGAGAGCGAGCGGCTTCAGTTTGGTGCGGCCCTCAAGTATCAGTCGGGCCCATGGCTGTTCGCAAGCGCCGTGTCGGGCGGTGTGACGCGGACGGATACGAGACGACCTGTTGCTTTCGGCACATTCTCTGAAGTCGCCGAGTCCGAACACGACGTTAAGTTCCTGACAGGCCAGCTGCGTGGTTCTTACACGGCCACGTACGGCTCTCTCTATGCGAGACCGTCGGTGGACTTGAGACTGACCTATCTTGAGCGCGATGAGATCGTTGAGGACGGTGGCAACTCCATCAATCTCAAGGTGAAAGGCGCAAACGATACGTTTTTCAGTGTCACCCCGTCCGTTGAAGTCGGAACCCAGTTTTCGGCCTGGTCTCGTACTCTCAGGCCATTCCTGAGAGCCGGCGTGACCTACTATGCAGACAACGAGCACGTCGCGGAATCGGAATTCCTGGAACAGCCGGGTGGCATTGGGACGTTCACCACAACGACGGAGTTCTCGAACGTCTTCGCCGACATTGAGACCGGCGTTGTGATGTTCGACAACTACGGCTCGACGCTGTCCTTGGGCTACAAGGGACGATTGTCGGACGACACCACACAGCATGGCACCTATCTTAAGGGCACGCTGAAGTTCTAGAGCCTGTTCATATTAGACCGAGGCGTATCCTGAGTTGATGAGATAGTTGGCGCATTCGGTTGGGCTGAATGCGCCGAGCAGGTCGCGGAGACGATCTGATATGCCGTCGAAGGTTCGTGCTCTGGCCTTGCGCAGAAGCGCCTTGAGCTTCGCGAACACCTGTTCGATTGGATTGAGATCCGGCGAGTAGGCTGGCAAAAAGATGCGGTGCGCGCCGACGCTACGAATCGCGTTACGCGCAGCCTTCGATTTGTGCGAGCCGAGATTATCCACGATGACGACGTCGCCTGGGTTCAGCGTTGCCGCCAGCACACGCGCGACATAGATCAGAAAGGCTTTGGCGTTGATCGGGCCGTCCAAGAGGAACGGTACGGTGATCCGGTCGTGCCGCATGCGGCCAGAAACGTCTGCGTACGCTAGCGCCCATGTGGCACCTGATCGTTGAGCCGTGTCCCGCGCAGGCTCCATTCTCTGAGCGGCGCCATGTTCGTTTTGGTCCAGGTCTCATCAATGAAGACCAGGCGCCTCGGATCGATGCGCGTCTGGCGCTGGCGCCACTGCCGCCGTCGACGCGCGAAATCCGGGCGGTCCTGCTCAATGGCGATCAGGGTCTTTTTTGTGGCTCCGCTCGGCGCGCTTGAGCACGTTCCAGACCGAGACGTGGCTGACCTTGATACCGCGCTCCGCGAGTCCGTCGGCCAGCCTGCGTGTCGTAATGTGAGGCTCTTGCGCCACGCGGGCCAGGACCCAGTCACGATCATCTTCGAGCACCCGTGGCCGACGTCCACCCATCTTGGCCGGCGCCACGCTACCGGCTTCCCCGATAGCGTTCCATTAAATGGATGACGGTCGCGTCGCCAACACGGAACCGCCTGGCCACAGCCCTGCACGACATGCCGCCCTCGACAGCGGCGACAAGTCGGATACGAAGATCATGATCGAGAGGCTTTGCCATGGTCGCCGACCCCCTCGTAGCGCACGGCAACGTCACCGAACGCATCCGTCGTGCCGTCGCTTCGGGCGTAGGTGGACTGGTCGTATACGATCGAGCCGTCCGGAGGACAATCAGCGGTAGGTCTTCGTCGGGCGTCAGATCGAACGGGCGTCCGCCAGGGTCATCAACTCGCCGACGTCGACTTCCGCGTCTCCGTCGGCATCCTGCCAAAAGCGGAACTCGCCAAAGCGATCGCCATTCGCATCGAACACGCCGCCGCCACTTGAGCCAGCACTGCCGGATTGGTCTGCTGGGTCAGACCCACCGTCATTGCCGCCGAAGGCGTCACCGGTGTCGCCGGGTGTTCCGTCAAGTTCGCCGTTTGGATCGCCGCCACTGAACTCATCCGCAGTTTGTTGCGCGAAGTTAGTTGGAGCCGGGACAGATATCCCATCAATCGTCTCTACATTGTTGAATGGGTTAGGTCCAAATTCTGCATCATTTATCCCAACCGGCTCGTTGAAAGTGACCGATATTGCGGGAGCTGAATTTTTGAGATTCCTTTGACCGGCAAACCCACTACCTGTTAAGGCAAAAAGCGCTCCACCATCAACGAATACTCCTATATTGATTCCCTGGGGCCCGGCTTGGACGCCGTACATCGCTTCACCATGAAGCACTCCAGCTCCCAATATTCCGCCGAATCCTATGCGGCTAGTCACTCCACCGAATATGCCAAATACGGTCCCCTTGTGCGGCTCAATCTCGATCGATCCCATTATTGGCCCGAGGGCGCCCATAAAGGTCATGCTGTCAGGTCCAATAGATACCACAAAACCTGCCGCGCCCGGAAAGCCAACTCCAACATTAAAACTAATGCCAAACTCATACTCGTATCCGAGTTTATGAGGTCATTGATATTCGTTTGAAAAAACGTCATTAAAACTTATTGTAGTTTCACTGGTTGGTGTTCTAGCCATGGTCGCGCCAAGCCTCCGGTTTTCCAATTGCTACAAACTACTTGCGATCACGAGAGCCAAAACTTCCAGCTGACTATCCACAACAGCCAGCAAGCAGCAATAAACCATACTATTATGACCGACAGTTTTATAAATCCGCGTGGGACGAAGGGTGCTCGATCGGCTATGCCTTGATATGCCCAACTTATTCGCCCGCTGTCTTTAGAAAAATCCCATTTTGAACTGCGATAAAATTCAATTTCATGAACAAGAAGCCTGAGTAAAACCAAGTTCAGCAAAATAACAGCCGTGCTAAAGCCCAACGATGCGATAATTGGCAGATGGTCGAACAGGTTCAATTTACACGCCCTCCTGCGAAACAGGAGTGAAGCGGTGGTTGAATGACGCAGTTCCCGAAAAGTTGGCCTTGGAGTAAATTGCCATTTGTACTTTCGCAACTTTCACACTTATCCGTCGATAAATTTATACTGATAGTAAGTGGATTACTGCAGTTCATCTCAATACCCTCCCTCATTCGCCTTGATGTGCTCGAACGCTGGCGCGATGCGAAAGTCAGGCGTTACGCGGCCGCGGCGTTCGGAGCCGGGATGGACGATACCATCGTCATCGGCGCGCCAATCGGAAAGTTGAATCCACAGCCCCTGACCACGACGGGAGTCGGGCACTGCCGGTAGCAGGCGCGCATCCGCTTCGTAGCGGCCTGGGATGACATCATGCTGCTCGAGATCCTGCGCGCGTTGGCAGATGCGCGAGCAGGCCTTCGAGCCGATCGATATCCATGTCCGGGAAATTGCGGTTCGGCAGATAGCAGTTGGCGCAGTGCATACGGTTGTCGTGCTTTGCGCGCGACGGCCGAAATGATGGGCACATATGACCGCGTCACGAAGGCTGGTGACGAGCTATGCACGATTGAAACCGCAGCTTGGTAGGTCAGACCGGCACTGCTGGGCATAAATTCAACCGTCTGTCTTTGGGCGTGAAGGTTGAACTTCGCGAACGACCATCATCATGGTTGGCGTCTCAATGTAGTTGGCGCGGATGATGTAGGTGCCGGATACAAGCTCAACAATCGCGTGTTCAACGACCAAGTCAGAGCCGTCATCGCTTGCGTCAAGCAGAAACATTCGACCGCTTGCACCAGTGCTGAAGGTGATCTTCTCAGCCTCACTCGCAGCGAGCTTATCTTGGACAAGTTCGCTTCTCAGCATCGGCTCGACGTCGCATTCATTGTCGATGCCGCCGATCCACTGGACAAAGTACCCTCCTTGATCCTTGCCACCTTGCACGGTGAAAGCTGGCACCCATGCAACTGGGCCGACATCGCCGGAGAATACAACGGCTGTACCAGAATGACATGGTATCGAGCCTAGCCAGTCTTCAATTCGACATGCGCGCGCATAATCGCTGTGATCGGTCGGATCGAGATGGTCGAACCAACCCTCGACTCCCCTCCAAAATGGAACCAGTTCCGCGGGAAGCAAGAGGTGCGGGCCGCCGGTTGTTTCCATCCAGTTTCGTACATTCGACATCAAGGGTATCCGGTCACGTTTCCAAAGCAT
Organism: Pseudomonadota bacterium; assembly: GCA_039186015.1. Lineage (GTDB taxonomy): Bacteria > Pseudomonadota > Alphaproteobacteria > Rhizobiales > Hyphomicrobiaceae > JBCBWG01. The sequence goes on along the minus strand of JBCDAH010000010.1, from coordinate 46,043 downwards.
GCTGCGGCGGCACCGACGCGGCCAATCGTAGCCGGACCCAGGTCAGCAAGTTTGGGCGCAATACGGTCGGTAACTTCGGCGGCAATGTCGCGCTTGAGACGGCTGATGATGACGTTACAGTAACTGGCCACGTCGTCTACAACGCCAAGCGCTTCTTTGCGAGCGCAGAAAGCGAGTACGTTGTTCCTGATCTCTACAACACGGAAGCCTATCATTCGGCGCGCTCACGTCTGAGCAGTGGATTTGCATTCGCGGACGGCTGCTTTGCAATGGGTCGTCCAGTGACAGACTCCTTCGGGATCGTTGATCGGCACCCACCGCTCGGAAAGGCCAAGATCAAGGTGAATGAAGGGCGACATGGCACGACGGCGATTGCCGATGCGTGGGGCGCGGCTCTGGTTCCGGATTTGTCGCGATACAGAACGAACAACATGAAGTGGCGCGCCAAAGGTGCGCCCGCCGGTTACGATCTCGGTTCCGTGTCGAAAGACGTTGTTCCGGCCTACAAATCCGGTATCGGAATTCAGGTTGGTTCGGACGCATCGCTGACCGCACTCGGCGTTGTGCAATCCCCGGATGGCAAGCCGCCTTCATTGGTTGCAGGAACGTTAGTAGCGGCCGATGGCAGTGAGGTCGTCTCGCCGAAGGTCTTCACAAACAAGACAGGGCGATTTGTTGCGCAACGTCTGAAGCCCGGCAAGTACCGTATTGAATTTGCGTCCGAGCCGAAGTCGACAATTGCATTCGAAGTCGCTCTCACTGAGGACCGCTTCGTCGACTTGGGCACCATGACCGCGGGGACACAGTGATGGTCGCAACCACGGTATTCCGCGGCACGATGTTCGTGTGCTTTTTCGTGACTTCTGTTGTATCAGGGATGGCATCGGCGTCGGCGAGCCCTACCGAAGGCCTTGCGCAGATCAGTGGTCTGCGCGCGTCCGCGGCGCTCTTGTAACAGCCCGCATGTCGTGTTGGTCAGCGTTAAGCGGAGAACTTGTGTTCGATGGCCGGTTTGGGTTCGGCTGGGATCAGCTCATAGGGTGATGAGACAGCCGGGGTTTGTGGCGTTCGAGTTTCGTCGACCCGCTCATGCGCGGGCGATTTTAGCCGTTGAGTCTGTGAGAGACTCGAAACTCTCACCGTTGTCGGCATTTCAAAACGTGCGTGTTACTGTACGGCCAAAGTAAGGGCGCAAATACGGTTCTCACAACTCCGAACATCTTTGATAGATCGCACGGCAATGCATGCGTCGCTTCTCTGATCACGATGGCATATGACCACCAGCAAACAGGACGATCGCCAACAAGATCAATGGCAAAGCGCATCTCACTTATGCGTCCGCCGCTCCCGTTGCACCGTCAGATGGTGCGCGCATAGGTCAGCTCAAGTTGGCTGCTGCTGCGGATCAGTGTGACATATCCAGCACTTGAACGCCGGTCTGCACTATGCCGGCCTGGCCTGCAAGAACCCCTTCCATGGCGGGTCCAGGGTTACCGTCAAACACAGCCATGCCTACTCACCGTGCGAACTCGCAGACCATCTTTATCGCGACAACATCGTCAAACCGCCCCGAAAGAACCGGCCAGGCCGCAACTGCACTGTGTTCGATGAACTGCAGACCTTCGGCTATCGGGAGTTCCGCTGAGATGAGAGCGAAGGTCTGTCTCGGACCGAATTCAAGAAGCGCCGTTACGACAGCAGCGCCCACTTTCCAAGATCCACTTAGCTCAACAGCGCACTTTCGTCTTGTCTGATACCCGCATCGCCCCTCTCACGCCTCCGCATCCATGCGGAGATAGTCTAGTCATCGAGAGCGCAGCTGCTGGCATAGTCATCAACGCTCTGCCTTTCGATCACTTCCAGGGCTTTCATCTCGGGACCATCGCGACCACTGACGACCGTTCCCAAGTAGAGGTTTTGCCGAAGAAAATTATTTGTTCCGAATGAAACTGTTCCACGAACCGACGGCCACGTAACACGTTTCAAAGAGTCTCTGAGCTTCTTGCTATCGATCGTATCGCCGCCTGCATTCAACACGGCCGCTTGGATAAGAGATACGACGTCAAAACCCTGCGCAGCGTAGAACGACGGCATCCGATTAAATCGGTTGCGAAACTTCCGGACAAAGTCCTGATTTCTCGGATTTTCAAGATTTGGTGCCCAATGCACCGCCGTCAGGGCACCCCAAACCCCTTCGGCGCTCTTCTTGACGCCTCGCAAAAGTAGCGCGTCAATGGTGAACGACGTCGCGACCGCAATTTGCCCGACACTTCCCGTCCGCTTAAATTGCTGAAAGAATTTCACGCCCGGTTTGCCGGGATAGAATGCAAACACAAGATCACTACCGGCATCGGCGGCTTTGGCAATAACGGGTACAAAGTTCGTTTCCGGAGTCGGTGTCCATCGCGTGGCGGTCCGTCCAACGACTTCGCCGGAAAATCCTCGTGCAAAGCCCGCGGCCATATCGTGTCCGGCGGCATAGTCAGGCACCATAATGTAGGCGCGGCTATAACCGCGTGCGCGCATAATTTTTCCGATTGCCGCCGGCAGCTGGCCGTTTTGGAACGAGACGTTGAAGAAGCTTGGATGGCACTCTTTACCCGCCAACTTCGATGGGCCGGCGTTGGCGCTTATCAGAACCCGACCCGCATCAAGGACCAGATCTTTCGAAGCCAACAAGACGTTGGACCAGATAAAGCCCGTGACGAGGTGAACATCATGCTCAGTCAGCAGTTTCTGCGTGACCTCTTTTCCAACCGCTGGCGAAAACTTGTCATCGACAATTATTGGTTTGACATCGAAGTTCGCAATCTTTCCGCCGATCTCGTCCAGGCCGAGTAGGAAGCCGTCTCGAAGGTCTTCACCCACGATCTTAGCCCCGGTCGACAACGTGGTAACGAACCCGATTCGAAGTTCATTCGCGCTTGCGCTAACGCATACGAACAGGCAGGCAAGCTTGCACAGTGCGGAAAGTCTGAGCACGTCGCACAGATAAGAGCGCCAATCCCTGTACGCGAGACACCACATCCGAAATTCCTTTACTCGTAATTCCCGCCAGCAGCGAATACTGCAAATCCATCAACTGACACGCTCTATTGCAAAAGATCAAGCGTACCGCGATGCTCGGTAAAATACGCTGCCAGCGATGCAAACACTATTTCTCTTTTTCCGTGCATGTATTGATCTCTGCTATTTCTGCGTGTGATTAATCGCTATTTCATCCACATTGACACAAGAGAAGCAGTTATATTGACTGCGCGTTGAGTTATATGCCTGCGTTGTTTCGTTTGTCACTTAGGTGAGTTGATATTATTTGGAGCCGTGTTTGCAAGTGGTTTTAGTCACCGTGCGACAGGAAGTTTCGCCGGCGCTGGTTGCGGTTTCTTTGTTTTAGAACGATGCTGGAAATCGCGGTTTCGAGTATTTCGCCATCCGCCTCAAACGGCGGTGGCATGGGCTTTTGTGCGGCGCCCAACACGGTCCGGCGGACCTGCGATGTCGCATGCGACAACGTCGGTCGCGTTGCGTCGTGTCGCACGCTTGTCCGACTACATTTCAGGTCGTCGCATCTTGAGAAGCCGAGCTGCGATGAGAGCGCGAATGTCCCTTGTGACCTTGAGCACGGACGTGCCGGTGTTGCTGCAGCAGCATGCGACAGGCACCAGGCGTGTCAGCCGGAGCGGTGCCGCTCTCTGGTCAGGCTTCCGCGACGGCGTCCACTTCGACCTCTACCAGCCAATCCGGGTCGATGAAGCGAGAGACTTCGACGAATGTGCATGCCGGTCGTGTCTCCGAGAAGGCTTCGCCATGTGCCCGCGCGGCCTCTTTCCATTGCGAGATGTCTGTCAGCATGATGCGCGTGCGAATGACTTGGCTGAGAGACAAACCGGCTTCGGCCAGCGCCTTATCGATGATTTTGAGGCAGCACACCGTCTGAAGGTAGAGATCGCCCGGCCCGACAGTGGTGCCGTCTTCAGCAATCGGCGCGGTTCCCGAAACCGCAACGAAAGGCCCGACGCGAACCGCTCTGCTAAAGCCAATTTCAGGCTCCAGATAGGATCCTGATGAGACACATCTGCGTTTCATGGGTGCAGGGGTCTTCTGAGCAGTGGGCGCCATAAAACTCCACTTTCGGTTGTGATCGTCGGTTTCCGGCTCTTGCGACCGGCTCAAGCTACGGCTGATCAGGCGATCCACTCGCTCACAGGCGCAGCGGCTTCGTTCAACGGTTGCGCTATGATGTCGACCAATGTTGGCCCATCTGTTGCAATTGCGGCTTTTAACGCCTCTTCCAACTGGGACGGCTCGTCCACGCGCCACGTCTTTAATCCATAGGCTTTGGCGACGGCCGCATGGTCCGTGCGCGAGAAGTCGACCGAAAAATAGCGCTCACCAAATCCTGCCCGCTGACCGGCTTTGATCCATCCATAAACGCTGTTCGAAAAGACGAGGAACGTTATCGGCAGGCCTAAGCGGGTAACCGTCTCCAGTTCACCAACCGCGAACCCGAAGCTGCCGTCGCCCATTGCGCAGATGACTTTTGCGTTCGGTCGACCCACTTGCGCGCCAACCGAGGCCCCGAGCGCGTAGCCCAGTGCACCATGCGCGCGATTGGAAAAGAACTGCCGGCCCGGTTGTCGGAGCGTGAAGTAAGCCGAAAAGTATGGGCAAGGCGTTCCCGGATCGGCGACGACAACGGCATCATCGGGCAGGAGTGCATTCAGGGTTGCAATAACGCGCTCTGGTCGGATCGGGCGGTCGTTGCTGGCTGCGAGCGGCGCAAGGCGTTGTGCCTTTGCCTCGCGCACACGTGCAGCACGCGCGGCGCCTGCAAACTTCGGCGCGTCTGGATCCCGTAGTTCAATATCAGCGGCAATCGCCTCCAACGCCAGGCGCGCGTCGGAGAGAACGGCAACTTCTGTTGGATAGTTGGCGCCGAGAACGGCGGGATCGTTGTCGATATGGACAATGCGCACACCGCGTGCCGGCGCGCGCCAGCGCTCCGTTGTTACAGAGCCGGCGCGACATCCGATGAAGAGGATGACATCGCTCTCATCGACGATGGATCTTGTACTCTCGACGCCGCCGTTGGAGCCAACGACACCGACAGCGCACGGGTGCGTCTCCGGAATCGCGCCCTGCCCGGAGACGGTGGTCGCGACAGGAATGTCGATTAAGTTCACGATCCGCTGCAACGCGGTCTCGGCCCGGGAAAGAACAACCCCGCCGCCGCAAATGATCAGCGGAGACCGGGCCGATAACAGGGCGCCAGCGGCTGCCTTAAGTGTCTCAGCGGCCGCGACGGTCGGCAGCGCGGGGAAAGATCCGAACTGCGGATCGGCCCAGATTTCGTCCTCCGGCACGGCCTGCTTCTGGACGTCAAAGGGCAGGCCCAAGTGGGCTGCGCCCTGTGGCGCGACTGTCATGGCCTTGAAGGCTGCGCGAACGCGGCGTGGAAGTTCGCCGCCCGAGCGGATCACCGCATTGTACGTCGTCAGCGGTCGAAACAGCGCCTCCTGATCGAGTTCCGTCAACGGAAACCGTCCGGCTGAGGTGGTTGCGACATCGGATGTGATTGCCAGCACCGGAACGGAGCTTTCACTGGCTTCGACGACACCGGGAAGAATGTAGGTGGCGCCACCGCCGGACGGTCCTTCGCAAACCCCGACTTTGCCGGTAACACGCGCATAGCCGTCCGCCATGTAGGCAGCCGATCTCTCATCTCGCGTCAAGATGTGCGACATACCGTGGTTGAGCCGGTACAGCGCGTCGTAAAACGGAAGCGAGGTGTCGCCGCACAGTCCGAATATCGTCTTGACGTCGTGGGCGGCCAGCATTCGGACCATGGCCTCGGCGCCGGTCGACTCGTTGTTCTTGTTGGTGTCGGACATGCTTGTTCCCGCCTCCTTACCGCGCAGTCGTGGCGCCGCCTTCAACTGCTGGCGCAAGCGCGTCCGGCCATGTTTCAGCCATCTCATGTTTCGGCCATCTCAAGTATAGCGGTACGCGCCGGTTGGTGCACGTCGCCCGCCACGTCTGATATCCGAACCGGATCGGCGAAGCCGTGGCCTCGGCAGCCCGCGCGACCGAGCCGCTGTACGGAAAAGGGCTCCGTATTCCGCGACAACCCGCGTGAGCATGTCGTCGATGTATTTCGTACCTTTTGCCGGCCGGTCCACGAAGCCGTTCTCGCACTGATTGCGGAGCACCGGCCGAAGGGTCCATGCGGATGCCGTCGTGTCTCTCCATCATTTAGCGAGACGGCCAGTACGCCTTAAAGTACGTCGAGAACTCACGATATTTCCCAAGTTCCATGGAATCGAATTCGTCCATGCCATCCTGGCGAACAACGCCAATCATCCTGAGGGCGTCATTTATTCCGCCCTTGGTTACGGCCATCATACGTTGATTGCCGGCATAGACAGTCGCGAACTGCTCGCCGAACCCGCCAAAGTATTCGGTCTGGATAAGTGCGAAGCGAGCGATGTTCAGCTGCCGTGCAAACTCCAGTGTTATGGGAGCGTCGTGTGCCATATTCGCGTGCGTCTCGCGGGGCATGCCAAGCTTCTCCGCCCAATGATCAGAATAGTTTACATATAACGGTACGATAACGAAATCCCCGACGGTGATGAGCGGTAAATCGAATTCGCTTGCCGGTGTTTCGTCGAGCGGGCCGCGGGTGATGAGTGCTGAAATGTTATGCGCCATATGCGAACCGGATTGCCTGAGACCTGCCTCAAACAACATCTAAATATATGACGGATCAAGAGCGCTGGAGGCATTGCCCGGGCGGGGTGATCGTGATCGTGGTGATTGAGCAATTCACCAATATCCGCAGGCGCGCCGAGAGCGAAGCCTTCGATCACGGCTACACGAGCAAACTATGGAGTCTCGTGGTCCGATGGCGGCCGCAATTCGCGCCCTCAGGGCTCGCACCGCTCTCGTCGTCTGATGACATCTATCTTGAGACGAGCTGTTTGCATTGGCTCGCAGACGGCAATGCGTCGGCTGCTGAGGATGAACGCTTGGTCGTTGGTTGTCGCGGTCGACGGCGTCCAGTCGTATCGAGAGGAAAAAGCGGTGTAAAATATCGTCTGTATTCTGTCAAAAAATGATCTAATCTCTGATGCAGATGAGACCTGAACCATTTCCGCCATAGGGGGATTTGCTTCGCCGGCCCACACCGGTTCAACGCAAGTTGGTTGGCCACCCATGAAATCGCGCTGTCTGGCGGCCGGAAGAGTGGGCCCGATTTGAATAGACAAGGCAGGGGCTTATCTTGTTTAGTTCTGTCTACGGATGTAAAGCGCGGCGTCATACGGCAGAGTTTGGCGAGGTACTCTGGCGGGATACTACGAGTAGGGGGAGTCATATGGCTCGGGGTTTTATCGGCTTGCGTTCACTGACGAGGGCTGTTGTTGGGCTGCTGTCCGCTCTGAGTTTTGTTTGGCTGGCGGACATAGCGCTCGCTTGCAAGAGGACCCACACGGTGCAGAGCGGGGACTCTTTCGTCAGTCTAGCCGAAGAGTTCTATGGAGACGCGAACAAGTGGGTCGTCATCTTCTACGCCAATCCACTGGCAACGGGCTATCCGCCTCGGCCACTGCAGGTCGGCCAAGCGCTGAAGCTGCCGTGCGACGGTCAGGAAGGTCAGGAACGTCAGAATGTGACATCACCTGTTTCAACAGCCGCAATTCGTCGCCCAAAGCCGGCGAGCGACGGCATAATGTCCGTGATTGTCGCATTTAACATGACCACAGAGTCCGGCGTTGGCGAGTCAGTCGGTTTTGCTTCTGTCGAAGAAGTTAGTGTTGAAATCGCAGGCAGGTCCGAGCCGGCGCTCGCCGTACGTGTTGACCTGAAGAGTTTGCCGCCCGGTCCACATGCCCTGCATGTTCACAGCAATCCAGACTGTGGCCCTGGCGAGAAAGACGGAAAAATGGTTCGAGGACTCGCGGCAGGCGATCACCTGTTCGCCTATGGCACAGGCGCTGTGTCCGGCCAGAAGTTCGCGAGTCATCTTGGCGACTTGCCGGACATTACCGTTGATGACGATGGGACGTCGAAAAGCCAGGTGATCGCTCCGCGCGTTCGGCTCAAGGACGTCCGCGGACGGTCCATCGTCATTCACGCAACAGCGGACGACAGTTCCTACCGCCAGGCTTGTGCGGTGATCCCCTGAACGCTCGCCATAAACACCCGAATGCGCTTCGGAGAATAATGACATGAGCAGGATCAAGACCGGCTTGATCGGCATCGCTGTTATGCTGAGTGCAAGTGCCGGCATTGTTTTTGCCGCAAAGGTCGTCTCGCCCCCGAATGATCTAACGTCAACACCTTCGTTCTTGGGCGTGAGCCTTGGCATGACCACGGCTCGAGCCCAACGGGCCATGAACGCAACGGCACCTGGCGCAGTCGTGGGAAAGCTATGCTCGGGAAACTCCGGTGTTGGTTCGTACGTCAATTGGAAGGGAGTTGACTGGCAATTTATGGCGCATCAGCGCGGTGGTCATATCGATGAGATTCGATTGTTTCGTTTCGACCATCGCAATGGTGAGGAATTGGCAGCCTGCCGCCGACTGTTCACCGATCTCCTGACGGCTACGCAAAAGCGATTTCCGGATCTGAAATGGACCTTACAGCAGGACTTGTCAGGCGGTTATGCAATGAACAGCGTCTTCCGTGCGCATGCCGGAAACGGTCTCACGGTGCGTGTGTCGGGGAGTCGGCTTGATTGGTCGGGCGCGCGATGCGCGACGGAACTGCTCTTAACTCGTCGCAGTGTCACTGCAGCGATCACGCGATGATCGGCGTTGTGCAATCCGGATTCGGTATCAGGCAGGTTCCGTATCAGGCAATGGCGTTGTCATAAGCTGCGACGGCCGCAGTCGCACTGCGCTTGATATCGGCCAAAGCGGCGCCCGGCTTGTAAAGCGATGAGCCCAAACCGAAACCGGTTGCGCCGGCAGCAAGCCAATCAGCAAAGTGCGCGGGTTCGCACCCGCCTACGGCGTAAACACGAGTGTCCTTTGGCAGAACGGCGCGAACCGCTTTCAGGCCCGCCGGCGTCAAGAGAAATGACGGAAAGATCTTGAGGCCGTCGGCGCCGCTCCGCAGGGCGGTAAAGCACTCTGTTGGCGTCATGACCCCCGGAAACGACATCAGGCCGTTGGACTTCGTGCTCTCGATAACGTCGATGTTGCAATCGGGAGAAACAACAAACTGACCACCACACGCTTGCAGCGCGGAGACGTCGTCGACGGTCATGATCGTGCCGCCGCCGATGTAAGCGACGTCACCGACGGCTTCGCGCATCTTGGCGATACTCTCGAACGGCTTCGGCGAGTTCATCGGCACTTCGATAATCGTGATCCCTGCGGCCACCAGGGTTTCAGCCACATCGACGGCTTCGACCGGCGTGATCCCCCGCAGTATGGCAATCAACGGTCGCATGCTGAACAGGTCAGGCATGGGGCGCTCCTGCAAACAGATGGCGCGCTGCAATCAACCCGGTGATGGTCAACTCACGACCGTCAACAATCTCGCAAGAGGCGCCGGCCACTTCGAGTGCGACGGCATAATGCTCCACCAACGCTTGCGCGCCGAGCAGCAGAACCGGTTGGTCACGCCAGAACTCGGCCGTGGCCTGCAGTTCGGACGAAATCAGGTTCGCTGAAAGCCTGGCGCGGGATGCGCTGGCAGGCACGCCGTTGAGCAAATCATCGGCCCGTATCGCAAACAGATGCGACATGACCGAGCCACGATTGTGGAGCGCATCGGCGACGGTTGACCGAAAAACCGCATCGTCGAGACCGCCAGCCTGCATGGAATGGCGAAGTATCGATGCCTGCTCCAACAGCGCAAAGATCTCTCCTGTCATGCAGGTCTGAAACGCTGTGATGTGACCGTCCTCGACTTGAACCCACTTACTGTGAGTGCCTGGCATGCAAACCGTGCCGCCAAAATCTGGCCGTTTGGCAAGTAGGCCTGCAATCTGTGTTTCTTCCCCCCGGATGACGTCCGGCGGCGCGAGCTGCTTGAGGCCTGGAATGATCCACACAGTGATGCGCGGGTCCTGGCATGGCGCAGCGGTAAAGCCGCGGGCTGACAGCGGTGGCGTCGGAACCGGTACATAGGCCGCCTCGGTCCAACCTTGGCGCGCGCCAACCATGCCACAGGCGATCACTGGCGTAACCCGGTGCTCAGGAAGCCAGTCCGCGATCTGTGCCAGGAGCGCGGGCTCGAACTGCGCCTTGTCGAGGCGACCCATCCCATCGTCGGATTGGGTTTCGGCGATGATCGCGTCGCTGCCGTTCATGGCCCATGCCCGAAGGCGCGACGTGCCCCAATCCACGCCAATCCAGGAGACTTCTGCTTTCATCGCCAGCGTTCTTCGTGTCACAGTCTGTCGGATCTTGAGAGTATAGCACGGGCAACGTTGCCTTGCCGAAATGAGATTGGCCGAAATGAGATTGGCCGAAATGAGATTGGCCGAAACGAGATTGGTCGAAACGAGATTGAACCAGCGGTCGCCGGGAGCTGCGCTGGGCTATGTGCGGGCCGCTTCAGCTGCCTGCCGAATTGCCGCGATGTTCTCACCATAGGTGCCGGGCGTCGTTACCGAACCTCCGCCGAATACGGCCGAGCCGGCGACAAGGACGTCTGCTCCCGCAGCCGCGACCAGGGGCGCCGTCTTTGCGGTTACACCGCCGTCGATCTCGATATGGATCTCCCGATCACCAATCAAGTCCCGCACCTGGCGCACTTTCGGCACCATTGCCTCAATGAACGTCTGGCCGCCGAAACCGGGATTGACGGTCATAATGCAGACCAGGTCGATGCGGTCTATGATGTGGGCCAGAGAGGAAACCGGCGTCGCGGGATTTAGCGCGACACCAGCTTTCGCACCGGCGTCTCGAATGGCCTGCAGCGTGCGATCCAAGTGCGGGCCGGCCTCGACGTGCGCTGTAATGATATCGGCGCCCGCATCCGCGAATGCCGCGATGTAGGGGTCAACCGGTGCGATCATCAGATGCACATCCATGACCGTCTTGATATGCCGGCGGATCGCTTTGCAGGTCTGCGGGCCGAATGTGATGTTCGGCACGAAGTGGCCGTCCATGACGTCCACATGCACCCAGTCGCAGCCGTGCGCCTCGATTGCTTCGCATTCAAGGCCGAAATTCGCGAAATCCGCCGATAGGATCGATGGTGCAATCTTGATCTGGCGATTGAAGGTCATGTGTCCGCCTATGCCGGTGAAAGCTCAGTTCGAGCGATCGCGAGACCATCGGCGATAGGCCGACGCAGATCAAGCCGCTGGACGTGCGGACTTATCCTGATCGTTCAAGTCGTGCGCAGAGCCACGTCGGCAAGACACGCGACCCGGCAACGTGATGGTCGCGGCGAAGCTCCGACTACGGCAAGGCTCTGGTAAGACTTGTCACGTCACCGGCGGCGAAGCCTTAGGCGGCCGGCCCCACCATCGCCAACGAACACAACAGTCTGCCGTCTGCCGGAGATCGTCACCCGCACGCGGCCGCGCACGTTGAATTGCGCGTTGTAAAAGTCTCCCACATAACGGTTTTCTCGAATTTTCAGCAGCTCGCCCGTTTGCCGTAAAGTCCCCGATGCCGACGCGCAGCGGGCGACGACGCCAATGACGCGCCGCGTGCGAGGGCTGTACGTGACACGGCAGCGGACGCGCTCACTCGGGCCGCTACCGGGCTTGAAGTATCCCGAGCCAACCCATGTTCCGCGCAGCGTGGCCGCAAGCGCAGAACTAGCGGTGCCGCAGGTGATGGCCAAGCAAACCGCCGCAATCAGCGAGCGCATCTCGATCTCCCTTATCTTCGTGTCGACGCGTTTGGGTTGTCTTTCGCCAACTATGACAGCTTGACGGTTGAATTCGAAGTCCAACCTTCGAAGTCTAATGCGAAAGCGTCGCCACGAAACCCGTCATCCCGATGGCGAGAGTTGCACCGAAGCACGGACGGTGAGATTGTTTGAGCGAGGCCGGCCTTTAGCGTTAAAGGTGGATCACGTGTTGAGACGTTCTGCGATGGCAAGGCTTGGGTTGGGTATCGCGGCAATGGCCGGGACGCTTACGTTTGCGCCAGAACACGCGTCTGCGCATCTATGGTATCCAAAGGAATGCTGTAACGAACAGGATTGTTTCCGGGCCATACGTGTGAAGCACCTTGCCGACGGCAGCCTCTACTTTGAGACCGGCCATGCCGGCGAGATCCTGGTGATCGTGCCACCGCAGTTTGAGAGAATGCTGTCACAGGACCGAGACTATCACGTTTGCGTTTATCGTGATGCCCAAGGCAAATACCATCCGCGCTGTGTATTTGTTCCGGGCTTGAGTTAGGGCCTTGGCCGGCCGTAGGTACAACCGGTCGCACGGACCGGCAGGAGGATACGGAATGAAGTCGATTATGCTTGGTATTGCGAGCTTGCTTGTGTTGCTTGCAGGCCCGGCCCACGCCCAGACGCTGATTGAAAGCTATGTGGCGCATTTGAGCGAGCGGGACCATTTCAACTCGCGCGGCGATCGCCTGCGCTCAGCTGCCGCGATCATCCGTCAAGACCGAGCGAATTTTCACCGGTTCGGCCTGCGTGATCCATCCGATGAGTCCGATGGGGTTTTCTCGGTCAAGTCTAACCGTGGGCGTTTAGAGCGTTTGCTCAGGCGTGGCCGCGCTGCTCCCGGTGTCGTCAACCGGATTGTCAATGGCACGCCGTTTATACGCGTCAACGTTTATCGGAGCGCCTCAGGGCAAGACTTCGTAGAAGTGCTTGTCGAATAGCGTCATCGCCGTGGCATTGACGGAGCTGTGGTTTGATAATGTTTTCAAGGCAGGCGTGATCATTTCCAACAGACCCCACGTCTGAGGCCTGCAGCCGTTGGCGGGCGTGAGGGAATAATATTTTATTTTACAACAACCACGTGCTCGAAAGATCAAAACTGCTAGAAGTCCGTATATCGAGGTCATCCGTAAGTCGGATGGCCGTTTCTACCCAAAAGCATAATTGTGCCCGAGTATTATCTCGCGACCTTCGCGCAAAGAAGAATAGCTCAGAAACTATCGTTGTGGATGCGGCTTCATCCATGAAAGTCGCCCCGATCCAAGACAGCGTGGGTCATCGCCATTCCAGCAGAGTCAAACCGTGCGTGATGCACGCAACGTTGTACCCCATGTTGCCTGACGCCGGAGCGCAACAGCAAGAACAGCAGGCTATTCACATCTGACGACGGATCAGCTCGTGTCCGGCTTGGTCGTCTTCCAGGTGCCCACTAAACTCCCACCGATTGAAGCCTTGCGGTCGTAATGTCAGCATGCTGGTTGGCTTAATCCGGCTCGTCAGTTCACCCGTTCGTCCCGCAGCGCATCCGCCACCGGTTGACGATTTTCTGCGATGATTGCGCGCGCGCCACGATGAGTTTTTCCGATAACCCAGGAAGTTATGTAAAATATCTGTAGTCGAATAATCGGTAAGCAAATCGAATTAATTCGTGACCAGATGAATTAACTAAGATGCCGATTATTGTTGATTCTCGTTTTACTTCTTGTTTACGGATAAAGACGGGTGCCGATTTTTAATAAAATTGGCTCTGTGTGGCGTAACCCATTGATAGGAAATTGTAATGCGTACAGTCATAGCAACCATTGCGTTGCTGGTGGCGATGACGTCATTGCTTCGGGCGCAGCCTGCGGTTCAACCTAATAACTGTGATTCACCGCGTATTAACGCGACTGGGACTTCGTTTTCAGCAGTAAAAATCACAGTTCCAGTTGAGGGCAACTGCGACGAGCTCGAGGTCATCGAGGTCAAGGAAAAAAAGAAGAAAAAAGTACATAAGAAGCGGTTCAAAAAGAAGAAGCACTACAAAAAGAAGAAGCGCCATTACAAAAAGAAGCGCCGTCATGCGCGCAAGAAGTACCGGCACTATAAGAAAAAGCGGCATCATGTCCGTAAGAAGTACCGCCGCTACAAGAAGCTGAAGCGCAAGTACGCGCATAAAAAATATAAGCACTACAAGAAGAAGCGCCGTCACGTTCGCAAGAAATACCGGCACTACAAGAAAAAGCGGCATCACGTCGGTAAGAAGTATCGGCACTACAAGAAACAGAAGCGTAAGCTCGCGCGGAAACACTATCGCCGCCACAAGAAGGCGAATCGTAAGTACGCGCACAAATCATCGCGCCACTACACGAAGTCCAAGCGGCGTGCGGATCGTAAGCGCAGCGGGCGTCATCGCGGATGGTCACGTCGGGACGCGCACAAGGGCCGCAAGGGTTTCCGCGGCAAACGTTCCGGCCGGCGGGACTATGCTGACCGCAGTCGTCACGGAAGGCGGGGTGGCTGGAGTGGCCGCGGACGCCATGCTGACCGAGGTGATCGTGGTCATCGGAGTCGGGGGCATCGCGGTCGTGGCGACCGTGGTGGTCGTGCCGGCAGAGGCGATCGCGCAGGTCGCGGTGATCGAGGCCGCGGCAGGGGTGACCGTGGTGATCGTGCCGGCCGAGGTGACCGCGCAGGTCGTGGTGACCGAGGTCGCGGTCGTGGTGACAGAGGCGGTCGCAGTGGCCGTGGTGACCGTAGTGGTCGTGGCGACAGAGGCGATCGCGGTGGCCGAGGAGACCGTGGCGGTCGTGGCGACAGAGGCGATCGCGGTGGCCGAGGAGACCGTGGCGGTCGTGGCGATAAAGGCGATCGTGGTGGTCGCGGTGACAGAGGTGACCGCGGCGGCAAAGGCGATCGCGGTGGCCGCGGTGGCAGAAAATAGCGAGTAGATCGGACGGAAGGCGGTGCCATACAAGGTGCCGCTGACCAACGGATACGCGTCAGCATAAAGCCGGGCATAGGTCGACAATGGCTGGCCCGGCTTTTTTGTGTCCGCGCCACGGCAACTGGTCGAAGCCGGGTTTCAGTCCCGCGATCGTCGCGAGCCTCGCGAAAGGCTGGTTTACAGCGTTCGCCGGGTTTGCAGATCGCGACAGATCTGCATGGCAGTGCGCATGACGACCGGCGTGAGATACATCGGGATCTGATAAAGCGCGACGAACAGCGTGAAGAATGGGCTTGGCGGCAGCGCCGCCAAATACAGCGCAACATTGCGGTTGCCCATGCAAACGCCGAGTGCGCCTGCAGTCTCAACTCCGACCGCACCTGTCGATCCGAACACAACAATCAGTTGAACCGCCAGATTTGCCGCGAACACCATGGCAAGAACCGCTGCAGCACGCCATGGATCGGCAGCAATCATGTCCCAAACGCCGTCGAACAGCGGGAAAACGAAGAGAATCATAATCGCCGCCGCTGCACCGTCGAACGCCTTGGCATGGCGCGCGATACGTGATGGCCTAAGCAGGCGTCTGCCAAGGATGGCGATCACAGCGCCAGCACCAAGCATGGCCGCGATGCGCAGGCCTAACGTCAGCGGCTCAATCTCCAGTGCTTCGCCCAATAAGAGCTCGGCAACCCACGGGCCGATAATCGGTGCGGCAAGAGCCGACAAGACGCTGAGTTGAAGAGCAAGCGCTGCATTGGCGCCGAGCAGAAGACATACGGCGGCCGCAGACCCGAATGGCGGCGCGACGGCGCCATAGACGAGCGCGGCCTGAGCTTCAGGGGGGAACCGAAGCACTTGTGCGATGAGGTAAAAGACCGCTGGCATGCAGACCATGAAGACAAAAGTGATCGTGAGATTGATCAGGAGCGTCTTCGGCTGCAGCGCCTCACGCGTCACCGCCCCGAGGTCGATGCGCATCATCGCGGTCGCGTAGACCAGTGTGACGAGAAACGGCAGAGCCGGTCTCAGCAAGGTCGACAGATCCGTCAAGAACAGCGCGACGATGGGCGCAACCGCAATCAAACCCCGGGCGTGCGCGCCAATCCAAGTCAGGGCCGACAACACAATGCGCATGTTAGTACGGCGTTCGAAACGGAAGAACCGCAGCAACACTCACTGGCAGCCATGGGCGGGAGCCCAAGGCGTTGCAACTCGATTGCATCGTTCGTTCCGGATGGCGCAAGGCGTTTGCGATCCTTCGTCTGGCGTCGCACACAAGTTCGCGTGCGAACGCTGTTTCGAATCAATCCGTCTCACACGTTGAGCGATCTCCGGGCCGCAAACAACCATGCTGAATAGCGGTGCTGCCATGTTCGTTTGCGGTTGCGCTGCTGACGTCCCACATCCCCGATTGAGGCGGTCGCCCACGTGCGAGAGGCTGCAGCCACGCCGGGCAGTATCAACGGATGGCAAAGCGCGCCGGTGCGTATGGCTCGATATCAATGTTCGGTCGGCGACCGGCGATCATTGCAGCGAGAAGTCGTCCCGTCCGTGGTCCCGCGGTCAAACCGATATGATGATGGCCAAAGCCCATGTAGGCGCCGTCAACGCCGGGCGCCGGGCCAATGACGGGAATGGAATCAATAGGCGCAGGCCGATGACCCATCCAGGACTTCGTCTCTGACCACGTGAGGCCTGGCAGCGTCTTGGCGACGGCACGCTCAAGCAGGCGAATGGGACCCTTGCTCGCCGGCGCGTTCAGGCCTCCGAACTCAACAAGACCGGCCACGCGCAGGCGGCCATCCATGGGGGTCATCACGAATTTGCCGGACACGATCGCCGTTGGAGACCGGGGCATGATGCTCGGCTCAAGCAGCTCCAGATGATACCCTCGTTCGCTTTCAAGAGGTACGTTCACGCCGAGAGCGCGAGCCAGCGGCTTGGACCATGCACCGGTCGCAACAATGACGCGATCGCAGGCCACAACGCCGTCGGCTGTTACAACGCCTGTGACCTGACCGTCCGCGCGCGCGACGTCGATGACTTCGGCTTTGCGAACTGTTCCGCCCTGCCCCTCAAAGTGCTCGGCCAGGTCCTGAACATAGCGACCGGGATCCTTGATGTGACCATGATCCGGACATCGGACGCCAAACTCCGCTACGTCTTGGAACGTCGGGTCGTAGGTGTGAAACGCATCGGCATCGAGCTCGTCCCAAGTGTATCCGTGCGCCTGCCGCACAGACCAACCGAATGCGTCCCCGTCAAAGGCTGCGCGGTCAGCGTAGGCAAACACATAATCGGATGGCGTGATCCAACGCTCTGCAGGTGTGCCTTGGGCAAGTTGCTGGTGTTCGCTGAGGCTGTCGCCGACCACCCCGGCGATCGCGGATGCAATGCGCTTGACCTCGGCCGGACGGCAATGGCGCATGTACGACGCGAGCCAAGGCACCATGCGCGGGACATACGGCCATCTCAGGAACAGCGGGCCGTCCGGATCGAACAGCATACCTGGCGCCTTCTTCCACAGGCCCGGCGTCGTCACCGGGATGATGCTGTTTGATGCAAGGACGCCGGCGTTGCCATAGGACGTGCCGGCAGCCGGCCCCTCGCGATCCAAAATGGTGACCGGATATCCATCCCGCTGAAGCCAGATTGCCGAGGCGACGCCGACGATGCCAGCCCCGACAACGACGACGTGTGGCTTGTCTGCCAGCCTGTCCATGTTCGATTCTGTCATGGTGCGCACTCAGGCTCGCCGCGGCCAACGCGCGAGCAATTGATGCAGCATCTCCGGCAAAGAACTCTCGCCGATGTCGCTGCTCACGCTCTGCTCCGCAAGGCGGCGATACCCCTTGGCCGCCGCGGCGTGATAGCCACCGTCGCAACCCAAATCTTCAAGCGCCTCGGCTATGTCCTCCATCTCGAGAGACCAACGCGCCGCCTTACCGGACAGCTCGCGAACGGGCCTGCGTGCCACGTCAAGCAATCCCGGCCGCATCGAATCCACCTCGGCCATCACGGCGTCAGACAGGTTGGCCCGCTGTGCCGCCGCCAGGACATTCATCAGCAAAGCGACCGTGCCCTTGTTGATGCCTGCAAACAGGACTTTCATCTGGGTCGCTTCGGTCAATGCTTCACCAAGCGGCAGCATCTGCATTTCCGGTGTCGCCAAGCTGTTGAGTACGGCGCGATGCGGCCCGGACGTGTAAAACCGCGTCGCGTTGCGGTTCGGTGCAGGGGGCGGACCGATGATCCCGGCATCCGTGAACACACCGCCGCCATGCGCAATTAACGCCGCAATGGCCTCGGTCTTGCGGGGTGTAATCGAGTTGCAGTCAACGTAGTGAAGTGGCCGCTCGCGCCCGGAGCAACAGGCCATGACGGATTCAGCGAGAGGAATCGCCTGATCAGCAGGCACGATCGACAAGAACGTGTCGGATCGCGCGACAAGCGCAGCAAGGTCCGGGCACTGTACCACGTCGCCAGCTTTCGCGCGCGCCTGCGTGGCCGCTGAGC
Organism: Pseudomonadota bacterium; assembly: GCA_039186015.1. Classification (GTDB taxonomy): domain Bacteria; phylum Pseudomonadota; class Alphaproteobacteria; order Rhizobiales; family Hyphomicrobiaceae; genus JBCBWG01. Next base: position 27,727 of record JBCDAH010000010.1, on the reverse strand, counting down.
GATCGGTCACGCAGGTTGCAACATCAAAACCCTGGGTGCGCAGCGCCCACGCGACACCGGCACCCATCGCTCCAAATCCCAGAACCCCGATTGTGGACGGCGGCGTCACATCCGGCATTTTACACTCCACAAACAGAACCTGATGTAACCACTAGCGGCCAACGGCGTAACCTTGCATGCCACGTGCGTTGGCTGCGGCCTTCAACACGCCGTCGCTCTGGCTCGCTGCCGTCAAACGACCTTCGGACCACTCGTCGCCAACAACGACGTCGTGGCCGCGTTCGCGCAGGTTGGCAACGGCCGCGTCAGGAAAGCGACCTTCGACGACCAGTCGCTGCGGCTTGGAACCTCGCGGCCAGAAGGAACTTGGAAAATGCTCTGAGTGGAAGGCCGGTGCGTCGATCGCTTCCTGCAGATTGTGCCCATGTTCGACGTGGTGCAAAAACAGCAACGTCGACCACTGGTCTTGCTGATCCCCGCCGGGCGTTCCCCAAACGATGTAAGGTTCTCCATCGCGCAGTGCGAGTGACGGCGACAGTGTCGTTCGCGGACGTTTTCCGGGTGCCAGTGCCGTTGGAGACTCCGGATCCAGCCAGAACATTTGGGCGCGCGTACCCAGCGGAAAGCCCAGTTCAGGGATAACAGGCGCACTTTGCAGCCAGCCCGCCGACGGGGTCGCTGAGACCATGTTGCCGTCACGATCGATGATGTCGATATGGACTGTGTCGCCGCGGGTTTGGCCGATGGGCTGAACAGTCGGCTCGCCGACGCCGTAGAAGGAGTCCGCTGCGATGGGGTGTGCTGCTGCATGGCGTGCAGCCGCGACGTTTGGAGCCCGACCATCCGGCGAACCGGGGCGCAACTCGGCCGATGCATGCGCTCCGACAAGCGCGCGTCGCTCCGCCGCATACGCGTCCGACAGCAGGGTGTCCCACGGCCCGTCAAAGTAGTCCGGATCAGAGTACCAAGCTTCGCGATCGGCATATGCAAGCTTGGCGACCTCGGTGAAGGTATGAACGAACTCAGGACCCGTCGGATCCATGTCGGCGATGCCCATGTCACGCAGCATCGCGAGCTGCTGCAGCATCACCGGTCCTTGTGACCAGAACCCGCATTTGCAGACCGTATGGTTCTTGTAGGAGATCGTTGCCGGTTCATCATACGTCGGTGTCCACGACGCCAGATCCGATCCGCGCAGGAGCCCGGTATGCCGGCGTCCGGATGGATCGAGTATCTCTTCCGTCGTGTAGAACCTGTCGATCGCGTCGGCGACCCAGCCGTTGTACCAAGCCTGACGGGCGGCCTCGATTTGGCGCGAACGGTCACCACCAGCGGCCTCTGCCTCGTCCAGAATCCGGCGATAGGTCTTTGCCAGCGCCGGATTGCGGAACCATGAACCGACCGACGGCACATCTCTGTTTTGCAGAAAGACCGCAGCCGACGTCGGCCAGTGCTCGGCAAACAGGCCTTGCACCTTGCTCATCGTGTCAGCGATTTTCGGCAGGACTGGGATACCCTGCTCCGCGTAGCTGATCGCATAACCGAGCACGTCGCGCAGGTGCATGGTGCCGTAATCGTCCAATAGCCTCAGCCAGCCACCGAAGGCGCCCGGCACCACAGCCGGCAACAGCCCGCTCCCTGGAATCATGGGGAGATCGAGCCCCTGGAAGTGCGCGATCGTCGCAAGCTGTGGTGAGGGGCCTTGAGCGCATAGAACCCGCGGACGACCATCGGCGCGGGCGTAGAAAATCGCCGGCAAATCGCCGCCGGGGCCGTTCAGGTGAGGCTCGACAACCTGAAGTGTGAAGCCGGCGGCCACGGCGGCGTCGAACGCGTTGCCACCTTTTTCCAGCACCGCCATGCCCACAGACGAGGCAAGCCAGTGCGTTGTCGTAACCATGCCAAAGCGGCCCTGCAGCTCTGGTCTTGTCGTGAAACCGTGCTCTGTCATCTTATCATCCTCCTTTAGCCCCACCGCTTGTTCCGCGCGGGCGTTTTGGGGTGTCTCGGCTACCGTGCCGGTGACGGCGCGGGCCGTCCAGCCAAAACAGGCTGCTCAACCAATTGACATGTTGCACACGCCTTCGGCTTGCCGCGCCAATTTCAGGTGCTAAGGTTTTGTCATGACGCATTAAGCTGCGCATACTGTTGAAATTATGGGAGGATCAGACCTGATGAAGCTATTGCGTTGGATTGGTGCAGCCGCGACGACAGTCGTCGCGCTTGGCACTGCCTCAAGCGCCTTTGCCGCGGATTTGCCTTGCACGACAGCAAAGCTGATTGTTCCCTGGAAAGCCGGCGGTGGCACGCAGGTGATCTTTGCGATCTTCGAGAAAACGATCCAGAAGCTCGACGTGAAGACCAAGGTTCAGGTCGTCACCATTCCCGGCCAGGGTGGCAACAAGGGTGCCAAGGAAGCCGCGCGCGCCAAGCCGGACGGGTGCACGCTATTCGCAATTCACCAAAGTGCGATTACCAGTTACCTGAACGGCCGTATTCCTTTCAGCTATGAGAACTTCGAAACCGTCGCCCAGTTGACATCCACACCGGATATTGTCGGCGCCAACGGCAAGGTCCCGTTCAGCACATTCGACGAGTTGGTCAAGGCCGCGAAGGACAAGCCCGGCACCCTTTCCGTCGGTGCGACCTTCGGTTCGACCAGCCAGTTCTTTTGGTTACTCATCGAAGAGCAGATGGGTATCAAGTTCAAGTACGTGCCTTACGACGGCACCCGTCAACGCATGACGGCGCTTCTGTCCGGCGCGATCAATATGGGTTCGCTCAACGTTGCGTCCGGCCGCAAGTATCTCGAGTCCGGCGAACTCAAGGGCTTCGGAATTGCAGACACAAAGCGCTCCACGTTCCTGCCAGACATGCCGACGCTCAAGGAGCAAGGGCTTGATCTGGTGTTTGCGCTGAAGCGCGGCATTGTCGCACCGAAGGGCACACCGAAAGCGGTTGTCGATTACTGGGCGTCCGTCTTTAAGCAGGCCGCCGAAGATCCAGAGCTGTTGAAGCAAATGGAATCCAAGGGGACCGACGTGAATTGGGAAGGCCCTGCGGATTATCGCAAGTGGGCTGAGGCGACGATGGGGTCCTACAAAAAGGTTGCCACCAAGATCGGCATGTACAAGGGCAAGTAGATGTCAACGGCCGGCACGCTCCACCGTGCGCGTGTCCCGGCTGATCGTAATGTTCGGCCTCGCGGCATGCGCTGCGGGGCCTGAAACAGCTCTTGCAATTGCCGCCGAATACTGCGGTCCAGCCACGGATAGGCCACCATGGGCCACATCAACCGCGATGCACTCATCGCGATTACACTTCTGGTGATTACCGGTACGTTCTTTTGGGCAAGCTTCGAGATTCGCGAGCCGGATTACGGACAACTCTCCCCGGCGGCCTGGCCGCGCATGATCCTTGCTGTTTTGGGCATCTTGAGTTTTCTGATGCTTGTTCAGGCCATAAAGCAGACACCGCCGGCAGTTGATGCGCCTCCAGTTGATGCGGAATCGACATCGTTCGTTTCCACTCTCGCAAGCTGGCGCAATCCGATCTTTTGCTTTGTCGCTTTTCTCGGTTTTCTGCTCGCCCTTCCTTATCTTGGCATGCTGGTCGGCGGTGTGCTCTTCGTGTTCGTACTGCTGACATTGCTTGGTGGAGTATCGCCGCGGCTTCTGCTCGTGCATGCGCTTGTTGCGACAGGCAGCATTGGAGCGATGTGGTCGCTGTTCACATTCGGCCTCCGTGTCATCTTGCCGACAGGCAGTCTGTTTGACGGCCGGATCTGAGTGCGGGAGGCCACCTTAAGATGTTCGAAAGTCTCGCCGCGTCTGCCGCGGAAGTCCTGACGATCCAGACTATGGCGCTCATGATGGTCGGCGTCGCAGCTGGCCTGCTCGCGGGTGCGATCCCCGGCTTTACGATTGCCATGGCCGTCGTCCTGACGTTGCCGTTCACGTTTTCGATGCCGGCACCGCAAGGCTTGGCCACCATGATTGCCGTTCAAGTCGGCGGCCTCTCAGGGGGGCTCATGGCCGGAATACTAACCGGCATACCGGGCACGCCATCCTCGGTGGCAACCACGTTTGACGGTTTCCCGATGGCGCGCGGCGGACGGCCGGGCCTGGCACTGGGATTGGGCGTCTGGTCCTCGTTCTTCGGCGGAACGATCAGCGCAATTCTGCTTGTTTCTCTAGCGCCGCAGCTCGCACGCATCGGGCTGGAGTTCCAGCCGTGGGACTACTTCATGCTGGTGATGTTCGCGTTGACCATCACGGCATCTCTTTCTGGCAAACACTTGATCAAGGGGCTGATCGCCGGCGCCATCGGACTGCTTGTGCGAACGGTCGGCGAAGACGAAGCAGCCGGTGTCGCGCGATTCAACTTCGGCAACGACTCACTCCTGCAGGGCTTTGACTTCATCGCTGTCTTGATCGGTCTGTTCGCATTCAGCCAACTGCTCTCGGATGTGCGTGACCCCGTTGCCGCGCGCAAGTCCATGACGCAGCGCACGACGCTACAAGCGCGGATTGAGCACGTTGCAGCGTTGAAAGAGCTATTTCGACATTGGGTCGTCGTCATCCGCTCAGCGCTGATCGGCGTGTTCACTGGCATCCTGCCCGGCGCCGGCGGATCGGTCGCGAATATTCTGGCCTACGACCAAGCCAAAAAGAACTCGAAACAACCTGAGAAGTTCGGCACAGGGACGTCCGAAGGCATCATTGCGCCGGAAAGTTCGAACAACGCCGTCGAAGGCGGCGCACTGATCACATTGATGGCGCTTGGCATTCCAGGCGATGTGACGGCGGCAGTCATGCTCGGCGCTCTGCTCATTCATGACGTGGTGCCAAGTCCGTCGTTCATTCGCGATGAGCCGGTTATCGCGTACGCCATCTTCATTTCGTTCTTCATCGCCAATTTTATGATGCTGTTCCTGCAGACGTTCATGCTGCGGGTGTTCGTCCAGATTACGCAGGTTCCAATGTACGTTGTCGCGTGCGTTATTCTGGGCTTCTGCGGCATCGGCGTGTTTGCCCTGAACAACGTGACCTTTGATCTCTGGACGCTGTTCTGGTTCGGCATCCTCGGCTTCGTGATGCGGAACCTTGGGTTCCCGTTGGCCCCTATGATTCTCGGGGTCGTGCTCGGCAACATTGCGGAACTGAACCTTTCGCGCGCCCTTGCGATTTCAACGGATATCACGCCGTTCTTCACACGGCCCTGGGCCCTGTTCTTCTTGATCGCGGCGCTCTTTTCCTGCGTGTTTCCGCTCTACCAGGCGCGCGTGGGCAAGGAGCGGTGGACGCTGCTGTACATGCCGCTCGTCTGCGTCGCGATCTCCATTCCACTGTTTTTGATGGCAATCCAGAACGCGAGCGTGCCACGTGGTATCATCGGCGGTATCGCCGTCGCCGCAGCCGTGTATCTTGTCTGGCAGAGATGGCGGTCAGGCTGGGCCCTTGCATCACCGACCGATTGACGCCGTAGCAACGAAAAAGGACGCGCCCCATGCAGTACCGTGTCGCGATCGCAGGACTTGGGGCCATTGGCATGAACGTCGCGCGGGCCATCGATGGGGGCCGCGTTTCCGGTTTGGCGCTTGCCGCAGTCAGCGCGCGAGACGTCGATCGCGCTCAGAACCGTGTCAGCGACTTCAAGTCGCCGCCGCAGGTTCACGCGCTTGGCGAACTGGCAAATCATGCTGACATCATCATCGAGTGCGTTCCCGCCCGGTCGTTCCGTGCGGTCGCTGAACCGACTGTAGAGCAGGGGCGTTGGCTGGTTCCGCTGTCCGTTGGCGCATTGCTCGAGCATATGGACCTGGTCGACCGTGCGCGGGAGACAGGCGCACGGATTGCGGTCCCGACCGGCGCGTTGATCGGCCTCGACACCGTCCGTGCAATGGCCGTCGGCGAGATCCAGGACGTGCGTCTCGAAACGCGAAAGCCGCCTGCCGGCTTGGCGGGCGCGCCCTATCTTGAGACCAACGCAATCGACGTCTCGGGCCTTACCGAGCCGCTCCGCGTGTTCGCCGGCACGGCCCGCGACGCCGCGCGCGCGTTTCCAGCCAACGTCAATGTCGCGGCGGCACTTGGGCTGGCGGGACTGGGCCCTGATCGCACGCTGGTGGAAGTGTGGGCGGATCCCGAGATCACGCGCAACCAACACACGGTCACCATCACCTCGGACTCGGGCGAGGCGACAATGATCATGCGCAATATCCCGTCAGATGAAAACCCACGAACAGGGCGCATTGTCGCCAACAGTGTCATTGCATCTCTGCAGCGCTTCACCGCGCCGCTGGTCAGCGGGAGCTAAGCCGCAGCTTGGTCTGTCGTCATGTCTTCACCGGCAATTGTCGTGCGTCGCATATCCCGGGGCTGGCTTTCGTCAAATGGCCTGGCGCGATGCATGGTGACGCGGTTGTCCCACATCACGAGGTCGTTAACGCGCCATTGGTGGGCATAGACGAACTTGCGGTCCGTGGCGAACTCCGTGAGATCGAGCAGGAAGAGGCGGGCCTCCGGGTCCGGCCAGTCGATGATCCGGCCGGCATGTGATGACAAGAACAGGGACTTTCGGCCACTATCGGGATGGGTCCGCACAAGCGTCTGACGGACGGGTTCCATCATCTTGGCCTCGTTCTCGTCGAACGAAAATCCGAGCTTTCCGCGTGAATAGAGCAAAGAGTGCTCACATACGAGGCCGTCAACTTTTAGTTTCGTGGCAGCGTCGAGCGCGTCATACGCCGCGCGCATATCGGCGAATTCCGTATTGCCGCCCGCGGCGGGGATCTTACGTGCCGAAAGCAAAGAGTACTTCGCCGGCACAGCGCGAAACGAGCTGTCGGAATGCCAGAGATGATTGCCGAGATTGAAATAGCGACGGCGGTCGTCGCGGGCGAACGGTTTGTTGTCATTGTCGAGGTTGGAGACGTCGTTGACTGCGGTGTGAATGCGGCTTTCGGTTCTGATGTTGCCGCCGGTCTTGTCTTCGATCTGGCCGAAGTTCAGCGAGAATGCCAGCTGCTGATCATCGGTCAGGACCTGATCGCGGAAAACGAGCACGCCATATGCGTCCATGGCAGCTTTCAGCTGGTCGACGTCGCCAGCAGAGAGGGGGTGCGACAGGTCCACGCCGGAGACCTCCCCGCAGAAGACGGGATGGATTTTCGCAATCTCGATACTCATGGTGTTTCCTCCTGTTTGGCCTCCGCGCGTTGTTGATTGTATTTGTCGAGCGAGGGACTCGTGTCGCCAGCTTACGCCTCAACCCGATCATTGTGCGAACCAAACCGGAGATCAATTGGCGGCGCAGAAAAACCTACGGGCAATCCGTTGGCGCCGCGGAAGGGGCGGCCGTCGAATTCAGTGCGGACGTCCGAACAATGGCCTGCGTCAGAACCTCTGCGGCGAGGTTCGAGCCGGCGACCGATGCGTGGTTGCCATCGGAGCTATAGAAGCTCGACGTGTTTTCGGCCGCAAGCCAGCAGTGCCCGACCGGGGCCAATGTAACGCGATTGCGCTGCACCGCAGTTTGATATGCGCTGCGGATCCACGTCCACATTTGGTCGGGACTCTTGGGCCGCTCATATCGTGTGAGGTTCGGCCGATGATAGAGCCAGTGATGGGATTGAAATGGCCAAGTCTGGTAGAGGACAACGCGCGTTGTGGTGGGCTTGTGGCGCATGAACCAGTTCAGCGACGCATGAAAGTTCTTGCGGCCTGAAGAGCTGAGAAAGGAGGCTGTCGCTTCCTGCAACACCAATATGTCCCACGATATGCGTTTGAGCGCCGTTTTGACGATGTCGCGTCCTGCAAAATCGCTCAAGCGCGCGCCGTTGATGGCGATGCGTGCAGTCACGGGTTTCCTGCTTGGACCGACGACCGCGTCCAGCCGTTTGGCTACCCGACCGGGAACGTTGTTCACGAGAACGTGCGAATTTCCGATAAACAGCACGGTGAATGCACGGCTTCCGTGGCGGCTGACGTCATCCTGAATACGGTTCAAGTCGATATCGGCCGCTTGGCTTGGTCGTGCCGTGGCGGCGATCGAGATGAAGGCGGCAATCCAAATCGCGATTTGGGAAAATGGCAAACGAGGCAGTTTGAGCATGCGCGATGGGTCTCGTGTGTCGGAGGTCGTGGTGTTGGCGATGCGATTTTGCGCCGGGTGGACATGCTGTAAAGCTTGTTGCGCCAGATGAGATTCGCAATCAAGGCCGCGAATGCGGAGTCTTTAATTTGCGCTGTTCGCACGCGAGTCTTTACGTGCGCTACCGCTCGCGACAAGCGCTCGCTACTTGAGCGCGGGCTATCCTGGTAGGGCGGTACTCAGGCCGCGACTGCGGCCCGGCGCGTTGCGCCGCCCCCGCGGAGGCCCGACCGTAGGGAGGAATAGCCGTGAGCGATAAACAAACCAGTGCTGGCTATCCTGGTAAGACGGTTCCAGGCCGCGACTGCGGCCCGGCGCGTTGCGCCGCGCCCACCCCAACGCGGGTGTTCCCGCGTTGGGCATTTCAAATGTCGAGATGGCGTGTTCGCCATCTCGATGGGGCCCGACCGCAGGGAGGAATAGCCGTGAGCGATAAATAACCAAGTTATCGCGGTTCTGCCGGGGACTTCTGGCGCGGCGCGTCTTGAGACTGGCACGCCTGCGACTTGTACATTTGTGCCTTGTACGTCTGCGCCTTGCCGCGGGCCGCGAGAACAACGCCGAAGAGAATGACGACCGCGCCGATCCACGTCCACAGATCAATGAGCTCTCCGAAGGCCAGATAGCCGAACAACACGGCAAACGGTAGCCGCGAAAAGTCGATTCCCATAACAAGGCCGACTTCAGCGCTGGCGAACGCGCGTGACAAACAGACTTGTCCCAACGAGGCACAGACACCCATCGCCGCGAACACCAGCCACAGGTCCCAGGTCGGCCATTGCCAAACGAGAATGGCGGGAACCATGACGATCGGAGTCTGAAACAACGTCGATATCGCAACAACCTTATCGGGATCATCGCGCGCAGTCAGGCGCTTGATCATCAAGCTCGCCGCGGCCATGCCGCAGGCGGCTAGCAGCGCAATCCATGTGCCGATGCCGATATCGATCAAGCCCGGGCGCAGAATAATCAATGTGCCGAGCAGGCCGAGCGCAAGCGCGACAGTGCGTCTCTTCGTGAAAACCTCACCAAGAAGCACTACGGCGCCGACGGTACTAATCAGCGGCGTAAGAAAACTGATCGCGGTGACATCACCTACCGGGCTCAATGCAAGTGAGCCAAACCATGCAACCATCGCCATGAGACCGCATAGGATGCGGGCTGTGTAGAGGTAGTGCTGGTCGGTCTGCATGATGTCCGGCCAACGCCGTATGATCAACGGGCTCAAAGCGACCAGAGCAAACGCGAGCCTAAGGAACACGATCTGAGCGAGGGGCACACCCTCAAGCGAGGCATGGCGGGCAAGCGTGGAGACAGCGGTCAGCAAGAGACAGGACAGGAGCATCCAGGTCGCACCGGCCAGAGGAGAGTTAAGTGGAGCTCGCTTCATGCCGGCGGTTCGCAGCCCTGTGTCTTTGGAAGAGTGGAAGGTGGCGAAGGATGGATGGCGTTTGACGGGTAACTCGGTTGCACGCATAGCGCCAGCGAACGGCGTTATCTCCCTGGTGCGGATTTCAGGTTCCAGGCTAATGTGTCATCGCTATGAGCGCATTATCACCGCGTGCCTCATAAGTTAACTCGTACAGCCGCTGGTTGTAGAGCTCAGCAAGAATTCAGTATGCCGTTTCAATGGGCAAGTCGCTCAGACTTAGAAGCTTGATCCCCGCACATTTTCGGACCACGGTGACGACCGGGTTAGTATGCGCACGCGTGTGCGCTTCCACAGTCCAGACTACGGAGGAGTCGAACTCGATGCTTCGTCAAATTACTGCAGGTCTCGCCGGCGCGGCGCTGTTATGGGGCGCGAGTGCGCTACCAAGCCTTGCCGGCAAGGCAGATGATACTTTGAATTGGGCGACCGACCGGGAAGTTGCGGTTGTTGATCCCTACTACAACAACACGCGCGAACTCGTCGTGATGGGTCACCTTGGATGGGACGCGCTGATTTTCCGCGATCCGAAGACGGGCGAGTATTCGCCGCTGCTGGCCACCAAGTGGTCCTGGACGGACAACGTCACGCTTGAGTTGGAGCTTCGCACAGGGGTGAAGTTCCATGACGGCTCAGACTTTGATGCAGACGACGTTGTCTACACCGTCAATCACGTGTCGAACAAAGACAACGGCGTTCTGACGTACAACAACGTCAAGTGGATGAAGAGTGCCGAGAAGCTCGGTAGCCACAAGGTCAAGATCAACCTGCACAAGCCGTTTCCGGCTGCGATTGCCTATCTCGCCAACGCTGTCTTCATGGTGCCGGCAGGGCACTATGATTCTGCGCCGGCCACGGCAGATGGAAAACGAGACTACGGTGCGGTAAAGCCTATTGGCACCGGCCCTTACAAGATGGCCGAGGTGAAGGCCGGCGAATACGTGCTGTGGGAAAAGAACCCAAACTACTTCTCAGGAACAGAGAAGCCGTTGCCCAAAATCGGCAAGATCCGCTTCCGCACAATCAAAGAGTCCAATACGCAGATTGCCGAGCTGCTGACGGGTGGCCTGGACTGGATTTGGGATGTTCCGAAAGAACAGGCTGAGCGTCTTGCGTCGGCGGGCCCGGTTACGGTCAAGAACGAAAAGACAATGCGGGTGTCGTATCTTGCGTTTGACGTCGATGGCGACTCGGGCGTGAAGTTCTTCGCGGACAAGCGGGTGCGTGCCGCGGTCGCGCATGCGATCAATCGTGAGGCGATCACGAAGGAATTGGTTGGCCCGGCATCTGTCGTTATTCCATCGGCTTGCCATCCCGATCAATTCGGTTGCGCGCAGGACGTGACGACTTGGGCGTACGATCCGGAAAAGGCGAAAAAACTCCTTGCGGAAGCCGGATATCCCGATGGCTTCGAGTTTACGATCTATGCCTATCGCCAGCGCGAATTCACGGAAGCTGTCATCGGCGACCTCGCGAAGGTCGGCATCAAAGCCAAGCTGACCTTCATGCAGTATCGCGCGCTTCGTGATCTCGTCTGGAAGGGGCAGACGCCGATTAACCACATGACCTGGGGGTCGAACTCCATTCCGGACGTGTCAGCGATCACCAGCCACTTCTTCTCCGGCGGTCGCGACGACCCCGCGAAGGATCCTGAGGTGATCGAAGCGTTGAAAGTCGGTGATACGTCGACCGACCCTGAAGCGCGGAAGGCAGCCTATAAGAAGGCCCTCGCCAAGATCTCGGGCGAGCTCTACTGGTTGCCGATGTTCACGTATGCCAAGTACTACGCGTGGTCAAACGACCTCAACTTCACGACGACTCCGGACGAGATCCCGCGCTTCTATGCCGCAAGCTGGAAGTAAAGCCGTAAGAATTGATTGTGCTCCGGCGGTGGCGGTGAGATCAACCTCACAGGAAACACTGCCGGAGTTCGGCGTTCTTGTCCAAGGTCGCTTAAATGGTTCAATACCTGATCAGACGGCTTGTCGTGGCAGTGCTCGTGGCGTTAGCCGTTTCGCTAATTACGTTCTCGATGATCTACCTGTCCGGCGACCCGGCAATTGCGCTCGCCGGCGAAACCGCGACTGAAGAAGACATACAAAACATCCGCCGTGTTTATGGATACGATCAACCGATTGTGGTTCAGTACGTGAACTGGCTGGGCCGCGCCCTGCAAGGCGATTTTGGTCAGTCCCACTACCTGAAGAAGCCTGTGGCCGATGTGATATTCGAGCGCCTGCCGACAACCATGTTGCTCGGGTTTTGCGCGCTGTCGTTCGCCTTGCTTCTTGCCGTGCCGTTGGGTGTGATCGCGGCCATCCGGCCCAACAGTCTGATCGACAGGGTTGCTCTTGCGATCGCTGTCGTCGGCCAGGCCATGCCGACGTTCTGGTTCGCGCTGACCATGATACTGTGGTTTGGGATCACGTGGCGCCTGTTACCGATCACAGGCACAGCAAGCTGGGCGAACTTTGTAATGCCATCGATCGCGCTCGGCTACTACGTGACGCCCGCGGCCATGCGCCTGACACGCGCAGGTATGCTGGAAGTGCTTCAGTCGGACTACATTCGTACGGCACGGGCAAAGGGCTTGAGCGGCAGCAGTGTGTTGTTCAAGCATGCGCTCCGAAATGCGATCATACCGGTCGTCTCGCTGGCGGCCGTGCAATTCGGCTTCATGCTCGGCGGTTCCATCGTGATCGAGACGATCTTTGCCATCAACGGACTGGGCTTCCTGGCATGGGAATCAATCCAGCGTGCCGACCTGCCAATGATGCAGGCGATCGTGCTCGTTTTTTCAATCTTCTACATCGTGCTCACGTTTCTGGCAGATGTATTGAATGCGTGGATAGACCCTCGGATCAGGGTGGCTTGACGTGGCAGTCATTGAAACCAAAAACAGTTTAGCGGACAATAAGCCATCGGCGGCCGGCGCAACTCCCGGCGCCTCACCTCAGGCGCAACTCTGGTGGCGCGCGCTTGGTCACATGGGGTTTGTTTTCGGGGCGGTCGTGCTGCTGGTCATCATCTTGATGGCCCTGCTTGCACCGTATGTCTCACCGCATGACCCATACGACCAGATCCTGTCACGAAAGCTGATTCCACCGGCCTGGTTCGATCATCCCAAAGCCACGTGGGACCACCCCCTCGGCACGGATATGCTGGGCCGCGATTATCTGTCGCGCTTACTTTGGGGCGCGCGGATCTCGCTCCTGATCGGCTTTGCGGCGATGCTGATCTCAATGGTGATCGGCACGACCCTGGGTGTGCTGGCGGGCTACTTCGGCGGTCGCGTCGATGCTGTCATCAGCTTCATAATCACGACCCGCCTGTCGATGCCGGTCGTACTTGTTGCGCTTGCGGTCGTCTCGCTGGTCGGTTCGTCGCTCACTGTTGTCATTCTCGTTCTCGGATTTCTGATTTGGGACCGCTTCGCCGTCGTGATGAGGAGTGCGACGCAGCAGGTCCGCAATCTCGATTTCGTCGCGTCAGCCGAAGCACTGGGCTCGTCCACATGGCGGATCCTGGTTGTTGAGATCATGCCGAACATCTCGAACCAGTTGATCGTCATTGCCACGGTCGAGATGGCCCATGCGATCCTGCTCGAAGCCGCACTCTCATTCCTCGGCCTTGGCGTGCAACCTCCCGAGCCGTCCTGGGGCCTGATGATCGCCGAAGCGAAAGGCATGATGTTTTTTGAGGGATGGCTGATAACGATCCCGGGCATCGCGCTGTTTATGCTTGTCCTGGCCATAAACCTACTGGGCGACGGTATGCGTGACGTCACAGCGCCGGAGAACCGGAAATGAGCACGGCAGAGATGACCGCCAACGATCCGAATGTATCACACGCGCCTGAAAGCCTGACACCAACGCTATCCATTCGTGACTTGACCGTTTCGCTGCCGAAGAGTGCGGAGCGGCCGTTTGCCGTGCGCGGTCTCAGCCTTGATGTCATGCCAAGCGAGATCCTGTGCATCGTCGGCGAGTCCGGTTCCGGCAAATCTGTTACTGCGCTGGCTACGATGGGCCTGTTGCCGCCGGGCGTGCAGGCAACTTCTGGTCAGATACTGTTTGAAAATCAGGACATCCTGAAACTATCGCCCAAACGGCACAACGCTCTGCGTGGCGACCGGATGTCGATGATTTTCCAGGAGCCTATGACGGCGCTCAACCCGTCCTACACGGTCGGGGAGCAAATCGAAGAAGTCTTCCGTGCCCATCGGCGGGGTCAGATGTCGGCGACTGAGCGTCGCGAGCGTACGCTTGAGCTGCTCGATGAGGTTCGTCTGCCGGAGCCAAAACGACTGGCCGGCTCGTTTCCTCATCAGTTGTCGGGTGGGCAGCGCCAACGGATCATGATTGCCATGGCGCTGGCCCTCGATCCCAAGTTGCTCATTGCGGATGAACCGACGACCGCACTCGACGTGACAACGCAGTCGCAAATCTTGAAGCTGCTGAAGCAGCTCAACGCGCGCCACAACGCCGGCATCATGTTCATTACGCACGATTTTGGTGTCGTGGCGGAAATCGCCGACCGCGTTATCGTGATGCGCCATGGCGAAATTGTCGAGCAAGGGACATCGGATGCGGTTCTCAATCATGCGCAGCATCCCTACACCCGCGCTTTGATAAACGCGGTTCCGCGCAAGTCCGACGACGTCGATGTTTCAGAAAGCCGAGAGCCCGTCGTCATCCGCGTTGAAAACCTGACCAAGACGTTTCACGTCTCCGGCAGCCTGTTCAAGCAAAGCCGCACCGTTCATGCCGTCAAATCCGTGAGTTTCAACGTGCGGCGCGGCGAGACGCTAGGCATCGTGGGTGAGTCCGGCTCGGGCAAGACAACTCTTGTGCGGTGCCTGATGCGGCTGACCGATCCTGATTCGGGCTCAATCGACGTAGGCGGTGTCGACTTTGCGAACCTTTCGCGCGCGGCCCTGCGCGAGCACCGGAAGAACGTCCAGATTGTCTTCCAAGACCCATATGGCTCGCTGAATCCGCGCCGGCAGGTCGGCAGCCAGTTGATTCAGGGGCCCATGAACTTTGGCATTTCAAAGCGAGAGGCCCTCGCACGGGTCGATCGGCTGCTTCGTATTGTTCGCATGCCGTCAGATTGCATTTACCGGTACCCCAATCAGTTCTCCGGTGGTCAGCGCCAGCGCCTTTGTATCGCGCGCGCTCTTGCCGTTGAGCCACACGTGCTGATCGCGGACGAGGCCGTCTCCGCGCTCGACGTGTCCATTCAGAAGCAGGTGCTGAAACTCATCAACGACATTCGCGATGAGTTTGGCCTCACCGTCATCTTCATCACTCATGACTTGCGCGTTGCGGCCCAGGTCTGTGATCATGTCATTGTCATGAAGGACGGAGAGGTCGTCGAAAGGGGAAATGTCGAGCAGATTTTTGAGGCACCGCAGCACGCGTACACGCAGTCACTACTTGCCGCGCAGCCTGGGCTCGACTGGGACATTCCCGAATTTGATGACGTCGATGAGGAAGCGGTCATCGCGTCATAAGGCCAGCGTTGCGCCGGACGACGCGACCGAGGGCCACACGTATCAAAGGAGGCGGCAATGGCAAGCCGAACGGGCGCTATTGAGCGTGCACGCGCATACATTGACGCGGGTCAGTTCGAGATCGACCTGGCCAGGCGCGTGGCAATTCCAACGGAGAGCCAAACACCGGACGGGCTGCCTCATCTCACGCGTTATCTCGATGAGGAAATGATACCGGCGCTTGAAGGCATGGGGTTCACTTGTCGCACGTTTGACAACCCCGTCTCAGGGTGTGGACCGGTGTTGCTTGCAACGCGGCATGAGGACGATGCTGCGCCAACGGTTCTGGGTTACGGCCACGGAGATGTCATTCGCGGCCTCGACGATCAGTGGACCAAAGGCGCCGGGCCTTGGAAGACGGCTCGCGATGGCGACAAGCTTTATGGGCGCGGCACGGCTGATAACAAGGGCCAGCACACGCTGAACATCGCCGCGATGAATGCCGTGCTCCAGGAACGCGGCAAGCTTGGCTTCAACGCCAAGATCCTCATTGAGATGGGTGAGGAAAACGGCTCCAAAGGCTTGCGTGAGATCATGGCCGCAAACCGGGATGCCTTCGCGGCAGATGTGTTCATCGGTTCGGACGGCCCGCGTGTGAGATCAGACCGGCCAACGATGTCGCTTGGCGCACGGGGAGCGCACAACTTCGATCTCGTCTGCAAGTTGCGCGAAGGCGGCCATCACTCCGGCAACTGGGGCGGCGCGTTGGCAGACCCGGCAGCCATCCTCTCGCACGCCATTGCAACGATCGTCGACGCCAAGGGTAAGATCCAGGTGCCCGAGTGGCGGCCGCAGGACATTCGCGTGCCGGTGCGCGAATTGCTTGCGGATGTCGAACTGGATGGCGGTCCGAACGGTCCGGAGGTCGATCCGGACTGGGGCGAGCCTGGGCTATCGCCGGCAGAAAATGTGTACGCCTGGAACTCGTTTGCGGTTCTGGCTATGACATCCGGCAATCCGCAAAGTCCGGTCAATGCGATTGCGCCGTCCGCGCGCGCGCATTGCCAGCTCCGTTTTATTGCCGGCACAAATGAGGACCAGATCGTTCCGGCGCTGCGACGGCATCTGGATACGCACGGCTTTGATAACGTCGAGATCGAACCGCCGCCTGCGGGCAATGCCGGCGGATTCGGCGCAAGCCGCACCGAACCAGACCATCCCTGGGCGCAATGGGTTGCAACGTCGATGGCCAGATCCACGAACGCACCACTCGCCGTCATTCCGCAGACCGGCGGTTCCATCTGCAATGACTTGTTCACCGACTTGCTTGGCATACCCGCAATCTGGATTCCGCATTCTTATGCGGCGTGCTCTCAACATGCGCCGGATGAGCACATCTTGATGTCCGTGTCGCGGAACGCCATCGAGATTATGGCGGGGCTCTATTTCGATTTGGAGACCTGTCGCCGCAAGGGCCGATAACATGGCCATCCGCCCAATATGACAGGAGATCGAGCCATGGCGAACGCGATGATCGTCGCGCCGCAGCCCGAGGCCGTAGAGGCCGGCGGGGACGTTCTGCGTGACGGCGGAAATGCAATCGACGCGGCAATCGCCTGCGCGTTGGTTCAGACCGCCGTCGATCCGTTCATGTGCGGAATCGCCGGGTTCGGGTCGATGCACGTCTACATGCCGTCACGCGGGGTGCACACGTGCATCGACTTCCATGGTCGCGCACCGCTTTCCATCACGCCGGATTTCTGGGCGGAGAAGATTGTCGGCGAAAACGAGGACGGGTTTGGGTTTATCCTCGAAGGCCGCGTGAATGAAATCGGTTATCAGTCGATAACGTCTCCCATGAGCTTGCGCGCGTTCGCGACAGCTCTTGAAACGTTCGGCACGAGGAAACTGGCGGACGTGTTGCAGCCCGCGATTGCTTATAGCGAAAACGGCTTTCAAGTCCGCCCACATGTTTCTGCGTTCTGGAATGAGGTGCCGACAACCGGACGCTTGCCGCATCGCGAGTTTCTCACGCGGATTCCGGCGACCGCAAAGATCTATCAAAGGCCCGACGGTTCGATCTATGGCGTTGGCGAAACGCTGCGCAATCCGGATATGGCGCGCACGTACTCGCGCATTGCGGAACATGGCGTCGACGATTTCTATGCTGGTGGGTTGGCGCAAGAGATCGTGGCGGACATGTCGAACCACGACGGCTTAATCACATTGGAGGATCTCGCTGCGGCGCGGCCCGAACGGCACGAGCCGCTTTGGGGAACGTATCGGGGCTATCAAGTCGCCACCAACAATCCGCCCGGCGGTGGCGTGATGATTTTGGAAATGCTCAACATACTTGAGCATTTTGATCTGCCCGCCATGGGGCACAACTCGGCGGCATACATCGCAACGGTGTCCGAGGCGATGAAGATCGCGACCGTGGACAAGGATAATCGCGTCGGCGACCCGCGCTTTGTCGACGTTCCCGTCAGCGAGTTGACATCGAAGGACTATGCAGCAGGGTACGCTGAACGCATCAAGCGTGGTGAAAAGACCTCGGTGCCGCGCCTGCAGAGTGGGCTCTCGGAGAGCAAGGACACAACGCATATCAGCGTCGTCGACAGCACCGGAAACTGCGTATCGATGACCCACTCGATTGGTGCGCCCTCCGGCGTCGTTACGGACGGCCTCGGGTTCATGTACAATGGCTGCATGGCCGTGTTCGATCCGCGTCCGGGCCGGGCTGGCTCCCTGGCACCCGGCAAGTCGCGGTTCACGGCCATGTGCCCGACGATCGTCTTCAAGGACGGCGTGCCGGTCTTGGTCATTGGCGCGCCGGGCGGCACGTACATCACCATGGGCGTGCTGCAGGGCATTCTGAATGTGCTGGACTTCGGCATGTCCGCGCTCGAAGCGGTCTCAGCGCCACGGTTCTGCACGACGTCTGATACGATCGATGTCACAAACCGCGTTCTGCGTGGGACACAGCGCGAGCTTGAGGCGATGGGCTATCCCGTTCGCCGAAGCGCATTGGGATTCGGCTTCGCCGGCGTTCATGCTCTCCGCAGAACCGAGGCGGGTTGGGATGGTGGTGCTGACCCCGGCCGGGACGGGATCGCACTGTCAGTTCCCGCCTAGATGAAACACGACAGACAGGGACATGTCGGACCATGACCGAGCAGGCGCAACGTGTGATGGATTGGATCGCAGACTCGCGCGATGACATGATCGCGCTTATCGAGCGGCTCGTGAACATCGACAGCGGCAGTTATGACAAGGCGGGCGTTGATGCTGTCGGCGATGCGATTGTCGCCTTCCTGAATGCGCATGGCGTCCAGACAGACCGTATTGCGATTGCGGAAAAAGGCGATGCCATCCGGGCCACGGTGCCGGCTGCCGGCGGCAACCGACCGATCATGCTTCTCGGGCATCGTGATACCGTGTTCCCCAAAGGTGAAGTGGAACGCCGTCCGTTCAAGATAGACGGCAACCGCGCCTACGGCCCAGGTGTGTCGGATATGAAATCCGGCCTGGTCATGAACGCATTCGTTCTCGCTGGATTTCAGAAGTTCGGCGGCGCGCCTGCGCCTCTGATTGGTCTGTTTACTGGAGATGAGGAGATCGGATCTCAGACATCGCGCCCCATTATCGAAGCGACAGCGCGCGACGCGGCAATGGTCTTTAACTCAGAACCCGCCAGATCGACGGGCAATATCGTGACGGGTCGGAAAGGCGGCATCTTTCTCATTGCAGATGTCGAAGGTGTTGCTGCCCACTCCGGCGCCAATTTCGGCAAGGGCCGCAGCGCGATCGAAGAACTCGCGCGAAAGATCCAGGCCTGGCACGCGCTTGTTGATCTGGACGCGGGGCTGACGGTGAATGTCGGGCTGATCTCGGGCGGCCAGTCGGTCAACACCGTTGCCCCTCATGCGCGTGCGGAAATCGACGTCCGCTACATCGCGCCGAAGCAACGGGATGAGATCGTTGCACGAATTACGGAGATCGCGATGGCGTGCACGGTCGACGGCACGCGCGGCAGCGTTACGATCCGCGGCGAATTCAGCCCGCTCGTCCAGACGCCGGCAGCCCGGGCGCAGTTCGACCACTATATCGCCAGTGCAAAAGCAATCGGCGTTGACATTGGGGGCGAGTTTACGGGCGGTTGCGCCGATTCCGGCTTCACGGCTGGCGTCGGCACCCCCACCGTCTGTGCCGTCGGGCCGGTTGGTGGCAATGCGCATAGTCCTGAAGAATATCTGGAATTGGATACCGTTGTGCCACGCACGCAGGTCCTGGCAAAAACCATTGCAACCATAACGCTCGGCTAAATCTGAGACGTTCCAGTCGGCCGCCCACCGCTCTCGCACCGGCGACTACGATGCGCGCTGTACGCGGCGTGCGGTGCTGCTCTGGAGGCAAAGCGTTTGAGAGGACGGGCCAGACCACCTGCCATTTCAGCGGAGCCGGACATCACTTTGTGCCAACAACAGTTGCTGGCGCGTTCGGGAGACCTGATCGCCCCGCGCTTGAGTGCAAGTCACCGCTCTTGATTGCGTCCATTGCGGCGGATAGAGCCTGCGTGTCCGACCAGAAAGCTTCGGTCCAAAACGTTGCATCGCCGGACCCATCGGTGACCTCCAGCATCCAGTCGCGGTCCCCTTTCGATCGAAAGATCGTAATCTCAAGGGTGACATCGTCCATCGTGACCCTGCGACACAAGTCCGACAAAACCAGCCTATCTTCGGCATCGCTGCTCGAGCATGCCGGATTTCCCAAGAAGAACTCGATCAGTTCATCCTCGTACGGTTCCCAAAACCGAAAAAGAGCGTGCAACGGCCTCAGCATTTTGTAACCACTTTTGCTTGCGTTGACATCGTACCGAATTGCTCCATCGCTGATCGATGCCAACGACTTGGGAAGAGTTGATTGAGGGCCGGTTCAGTTACTCTCAACCTGGGGGCTTGGTAAACGAAGCCACTCAACCGGCTGACCCACGCCCAACACTGGATGCCCGATGTGCTGCAAGGCAGCGTCGCTGCTGCACACAACGTTGCGCCGTTGCCACGCAGTTTCATCAGTTGCCGCGTTCTCCGCCATAGAACGAACTCCGATCATCGTGTCTTGCAATCATATTCTATACCGTGAAATTCAACAATAGGGCGATGCTTGGAGAAGACAACACCTACGATGTTTGATCACTTTGGAATGATCGTAAGGGACGCAGCCGCCGCGTTACGCTTCTACAGCGCAACGATGCCACCGCTCGGCCTGAGGATACTGGAGCAACATCCCAACGGGGCGTTCATTGTGGCGTCTGCCGACAGCGGTGCGATGCAGTTCTTGTACATCGGTCCCGATGCTCCGGAGTTCTGGCAGGCTACGCACGAACCGTCGCGAAGCCCGGTGCACATCTGCTTCGGCGCACCGAACCGCGCGGCTGTTGATACCTTTTACGCGATGGGCCTTGCGACGGGTGGGACGCCGAACGGTGCGCCCGGCGAGCGCGATCCTGGCTACTATGCCGCTTACGTCATCGATCCCGATGGAAACAACATCGAGGCAGCCTATCGATCAGGAACATCATCTTCGGAGGGCCGTTAGCATGATGCGTATGGTTGTGTCGCCTTGTGTCTGCCTGTTGGAGCACAAATCGAACACGACTTGCCGTCAACACGCCTCAGTATCATCAGGGTCCCGGAGGCACAGCAGACGGCAGACGCATTCGTTCCCTACCTTGCGGATTTAACGAAGGATGCTTCACTCTGCGTCTGTTGGTTTGCCGGAGAAGCTGAAACAGCAAAAGCCGTTCGCCATGCGTTTTCGAGACGACCTCGGCCTCTCGAAAACGCATGGCGTTTCCCTGCCTTATTGGCGAAAGGAAACGCCCCAAGACGGCGTTTTGCGCCGGACCAGGTCTTGAGCAACAACAATCCGATTTGAACGCGGCGGAGAGATATGACCAATCCTATGCATCGGCCGGGAACGTGGCGTTGCCCGTCCACGGGGCGAGAACTGGACCACGCCGCACTCATGGGAGACATGGCGCGCAAATCAGTTGTTTTGCTTGGCGAAACACATGATCGGTATGACATCCATCGCTGGCAGCTCAACGTTGCGGCCGGCCTGTTGGCGCACCGCCGCGATGTTGTCCTGGGCTTCGAGATGTTTCCGCGGCGCGTCCAGCCGGTGCTTCAGCAATGGACGTCCGGCGAGCTCAATGACACGCAGTTTCTGGACGCTGTTGAGTGGGACCAAGTGTGGGGGTTTGAGCCGGAACTCTACTTGCCTCTGTTTCATTTCTGTAAAGAGTTCGGAATTCCCATGCAGGCCCTGAACTGCCGCCGTGCGCTGGTGACGGAGGTTGGAAAACAGGGCTGGGAGGCCATTCCTGTTGTCGACAGGGATGGCGTGTCGCCGGCCAAACCGGCCACCTCGGCCTATCGAGAGTACTTGTTTCGCATTGTCGGTGGCTTCGAACGTCCGCCGGGTTCGGGAGCCACATCACCGGAGGACCCGGCCTTCGATCGTTTTGTGCGGGCACAACAGACCTGGGACCGTGCATTCGCTTGCAACATTGCATCGATCGTCGAAGAACCCGGCGCCCCGCTTGTTATTGGAATCATAGGCAGGGGGCACCTGGAGTACGGACACGGCACGCCCTATCAGCTCGCAGATCTGAGTGTGTCCGACGTGGCGGTTCTCTTGCCGACGGATGATGTTCACATCGATACCGTAACATCCGCCGGCATTGCGGACGCGGTGTTCCGGCTGAGTTATGACCCAGCGAACAAGGCAACGCGGCCACGCCAACACGATCGAGAGAGCTGACGTAGCGTAGCATGCATGCCGTCGGTGCCGGACGTGCGGGCCATGCCCATGCCATCCAAGCCTGACGATGTCGACATCGATCGCGGGCCGCGATGATCCGTCGTATGCCTTCGAAAGACTGGTCAGTCGACAAGTGCACGTTCCAGATCGATGACACGCCATGGCGTCTCGCCCGCGATGGCCGGCGGCGGCTTGTGGGACACGAACACAAGCGTCGTCTGGGGCAGTTCATTGACCAACGTCTGCAGCAATTGCTCTTCCGATTTCGGGTCGAGCGCGTTGGTTGTCTCGTCCAGAAAGATCCAGTCCGGCGCGGAGAGGAGAAGTCGCGAAAAAGCAAGGCGCTGCCTTTCTCCCCCTGATAGACCGGACGGCGCGGATGGTGTTTCGACACAATGCAACGTCTGCGGCAGGTCGAGACCGATACGCTGGAGAGCTGTGTCGACCTGACTCTGATCGAGGCTTGTTGGCTCCAGCGGATAAATCGCGGCACTTCGAAAGTCGCTTAACGGCAAGTAGATGTCTTGCGAGACGAAGGCAGGGCGCCAGCCGGGAGGGTGCTTGATTTGGCCACTGCCGTGCAGCCAGAGACCTGCGATTGCCTTGATGAGCGTACTCTTTCCAAGCCCGGACTGCCCCTTGATCCAAATCCGCTCGCCGCTGTTGATCGTCAGGTCGGGTGGAACATCAAGCGGACCACCTTGGGGCGTCGTCAAACGGAGACCGGCGATCGCCAGTTGCGGCAGAGTGTTCTCGGATAACTTGATGCCGGAGTCCAAGGCGCGCGCATGTTCCGTGCAGCTCAGCATCTCGGCCAGTCGATCGGTCGTGGCGACCCATTCGGCGAGTTCGCGGTAGTTGAAGATGAACCAAGACAGGGTCGTTACGACGTTGGTGAACGCCAAACGAATTTGCATCAGCCCGCCGAGTGTCACTTGCCCCGCGAGATAGGCCGGCAACGCGAGGAATAGCGGAATGCGGAGCACCGTCTGAAAGTACGGCCGGGTGAAACACCCGAGAATGAACTCTCGCGTAATGACGCTGTGCCAGTTGGCGACGATTTCCGAAAAGCGTTGATCGAAGATCCGCCGCTCCGCGGCTTCACCACGAGCGAGTGCGATCTCGTCGGAAAAATCCCGCATCCTTGCAAGTGCAAACCGATAGTCCGCCTCGCGGCGTTGCTGAAGAAACAGGAGATTTTTAAGCGGCGCCCCGAGCATATGGGTTAGCAAACTTGACAGCGCCACGTACAGAAATGCGGCCCAGACCATGTAGCGGGGAATGACAACCTGAGTGTCGAAAACCGAGAATGTCAGAGGAAACGAGGACAACTCCCACAGAACCCAAAGGAATGTGACGAGCGCGACGACCCTCGTGATCAACTCAATCGACAGCTCCAACAGCTTATCGACAAACATGCGGCAGTCTTCGGCGATCCGTTGGTCCGGATTGTCAGCGAGTTGCCCAAGAATGCCCGGCTGCAGGCGCCAATAGGTCTGGTTCTCAAGCCAGGCGTCAAGGACAATGCCGTTGAGGCGTCGCCGCCAGCGAATATAGACGAGCTTCCGAAGATATTGGCCGATCAGAAACAACGCCGCGCTGCAAGAGATAAGAATGAAGAAGACACCGACCTGTCGCACAGTTTCGTCGAAGGCAACTTTTTGGAGCGCGTCAAAGAAGGCCTTGTTCCAAGCGATAAAGAGCGTCCCGACGTAGACTCCCGTAAAACTGGCGGCCAGGACCAAAGCGCACAAGCCTAGACCCAAGACCATGGACGGGCCGCCCGCACAAAGGCGAGACAGCCATATGATCCGGCCTAGTGTTCGGCGTAGAGCTGCAATCGTTTGCATCAGGCACTTGCAAGTGTATCTGACAGAATCGGGCCCGAGGCATTGGCCTCATCATTGAAGCCGTAGCCTCGGACCCGTGCTGACCGGGGGACCGATCAGAACTCTAGAACTTCGCTTTTGCGCCGACCCGGAACGTGCGGCCCGGCTGGGTCTGCAGCTCCAGCGGATTCACGCGTGCTACAGAGTCGCTGACGTCGTTGTCGTAGTCATAAGGCAGCGGCCACTTGAAGTACCGCTTGTCAAAGACGTTCAACACGCTCGCCGTGATTTCGAAGTTCTCGGTCGGTTTCCACAAGGTGTTGACGTCAAACACCACGAAGCCGTCCGGCTTGAAGTTATCAGGATCGTTTTGCCGCGTGACAGCCGCCGACCAAATGCTGGCAACGTCGACTTCAAAATTGTACTCCTCGAACAGGTACTTCAGCCCGAATACGCCGTTGAGCGGTGAGGCAGCGTTATAGGCCACTTCATCGGAGTCGGGTGTCGCCTTCTGATCGCCGAACTGATAGGAGAACGATCCATAGGCTCTTAGGTTTGTTGTTACTTCCGTCTCGAACGAGCCTTCGACGCCGTAAAGCTGAACAGACGTGAGGTTGCGATAAGTAATCTCTTGCGGGTCAGTGTTTGGTACGAAGAAAAACGACTGGATGAAGTTTGTGTAGTCGGCATAGAAGACATTGACGCTGAAGAAGCCTTTCTGAAACTTACCGCGCAGGCCCAGTTCATAGCTGTTGACTTCCTCCGGCTTCAGGTCCGGCGCCGGTACGAGCTTGAGGTCGTCGCTGAAGTTGAGTGATGTGAAAAGCTGTTGCGCCGTTGGCATCTTGAAGCCTTGCGCAAACTGTCCATAGATCGAATAGTTGCGGTTGAGGTTGACAGTCGCACCGAATTTGAACGTAAGAGCTTCTTCCGATATTTTCTCCGGCTCTGATCCCGGAACAATCTCGTAATCAGCATCAGGTTTCGGGTCGATTGTGTACGTCGCATATCGCAGAGCCGGTATTAGCTCCAACACACCACCAAACATCTTGATTTCATCTTGGATGAAGAAGTCGGCACGCGTTGTTTCCGCATTCGCGAAGTTGAAACCTCCTGCACGATCCTCGTCAACCTCACCGGTCGTCACGTTGGTTTCGACATCGACGCGCCTGTAGTTTGTCTTTGTGAAGTCGCCATCAAACCCGTACGTGAACCGGTGTGAAACGCCGCTGAAGGCAAATTTCGACACGAACTGAATGTCAGCCTCATAGAAATCCTCTGAGTAATCCAGAGTATCGTCTTCGATGATCCGATCGCCATTCGGGGCGTCTTTGATAAGCCGTCCACTGCGGGTATAGCCTTGCGGTGAGTATGACAGAGTCCACTTCGCGCTTTCGAGCAATGGGGTCTTGATGTCCCAACTGTGCTCAAGGCCGAAGCGGCGGCGATAGAGATCGAGTTCGCGCTTGTAGTCGAGATTGACGCCGGTTAGTGCACCTAAGAAGTTAAACTGCGGTCCGAGGTTATAGCGCTGATCGACTTTGGTCAGGCGATCGCTGAGGTCGGCCGTGAATTCAATCCGGTGCCCATCAGCCGGCTTGACCACGATCTTGCCCAGAAACGTATCGATCCGCGTGTCCGTCGGGTCGAATTCGTCACAGGGCGTCGCGCCAAAGTCGACGTTCCGTGGACAGCCGTAGATGCCACCATCTGCGCGGGCTTTTGATCGCTTTACCTCATCTGCAGTGATGTTCGAATAGCCGAACAGAAACAGAAGCGCAGGATTGGCAGATGCCGCGACGAGTCCCGTCTTCTTCCACGCATTGTTCTCTGTGTCGAACGTCGTCTTTGCTTCGCCACTCAGCTTTGCGCCGGGCTTTAGAATGTCTTCCGGGTCGAGCGTCTCGACCGCAACAAGGCCACCCAATGCGTCGCTGCCCCACAGCACAGAGGCCGGACCACGCACGATGTCGACTGACTTGGCAAAATCCAGATTGATGAAGTCGCGGGGCCCGTCGATGATACGTTCCGCCGTACGCGAGCCATCGACTGAGATCTGCACGCGGTTGCCGCCAACACCGCGGATTGTAAACCCGCCAAAAGTGCTGAAGGGATCTGCACCGGACGTCTGACGCGAAACAATGACGCCCGGAACCTTTCGCGTCAGTTTGTCGATATCCGTCACAGCCTCATTATCGAGTTCGTCCTTATCGATCACTGTGATGTTCTGAGGCACATCGAGGACGTTTCTCGGCGAGCGCGTCGATTGGATCGTAATCCCCTCCAATACGACGGCGGCGTTGAAGTCTTGTGCCGTAGCTGTTCTGTTTGCAGCGAAACTTGAGACCACCGCTGCAAGCGCGACGGCAGAGGCGCCCGCACGAAGCGCCCTGATACTCCAGGTCATATCAAAAATCCCCCATCGCCGCGCACGAGCACGGCGAACTAGTGTTACGCAGTTGGGGTGTCTGGCTGGCGAGCTAGAAGTCGTAGCTGATCAAACAGCGATCGCGAGCTGGCTGGACTGCGCGCGCATCTCAGGCGCACAATAATATGATCAAATATGTGGAGTATTGGAGTCAAGAATACGGCGGAACGTCGGATGACTTTCTGCTGTTTGTTGCCGAATGGTGACTCGACGCCCCATACCGCTGGTCCTGACCGTAGGTCTTGGCTGAAGGTCGCCGGACGCTTTGATCGCGGGCCGCTCGATCGAATCTTCTCCGTTTACATCAGTCCTCTCAACGATGTGCGCCACGCGGCGGTTGTATCAGGACAAAGCACACCCTGGTCTTGCTACAGGCTTTGACGGCGACCCGTGAGATTAATTGCCGTCCAGTCTTGTGCTGGTTGAATGTGCGATATGCCGTCTCAATCGGCCCGTCTTTGTCGGCCCGTCTTTGTCGGCCCGTCTTTGTCGGATTGTGTTTGCATGAGTTCCCACGCGGATAACATCGTCGACCTATACCGTCGCCACGCAGCAGCCTGGCTTGAGCTTCGGGGGCGACATCTGATGGAGCGCACATGGCTCGATCGTTTCATCGCGTTGCTACCGGACAAGCCGACGGTGCTCGACATCGGTTGCGGCACCGGCGAACCGATCGCGCGCCACTTGCTTGAGAGGAGGTGCGCTGTCACGGGCGTCGATGCTGCGCCCGAAATGATCGAGATCGCTCAGAACCGTTTTCCATCCGCGACCTGGGCTGTTGCAGACATGCGCTCTTTGCAGCTGAACTGCGCATTCGATGGCTTGCTGGCGTGGAACAGCTTCTTTCATTTGAAGCCGGATGAGCAACGAAACATGTTCGCAGTTTTTCGCGAACATGCCGGTCCAGGCACGGCACTCATGTTCACAAGCGGTCATTCATTTGGAGAGTTGATCGGGACCTTCGAAGGAGAGCCCCTCTATCATGCCAGCTTGGAAACCAGCGAGTATCGCGAGCTACTCGATCTTCACGGCTTCGACGTTGTCGATCATGTGATCGAAGACCCCGAATGCGGCCAACACACGGTCTGGATTGGACGTGTTCGCGATGACGCGTCCGCACACTCGGTTTAACCTCGGCGCCGCCGATCTCCCATGCCGGCAACACCTGGATTGCCGGCTAGGTTCTAGAAATTGACACCGTCGGTTCAACCCCGTAGCGTCGATGGTGCGATGCAAGTCGCATCCGGACCCGCGGTAAGGGCAGAGCCCACTTGCATCGCTCAATTGGCAGACTTTGAACCTTTGTGCAGCCGTGTTGCGGGTCGTCGGCGTTTTATGCACGGAGGCGTCTATGAAGCGACTGCCACGTCGACCCGATATCGCTCAATTAAAAAAGCAGGCAAAAGAGCTGTTCGCAGCTTACAGGAGCGGCGATCCAACTGCGGCTAATCGTTTTCGCGAATCCTTGCCAGCCGCAACTGGCCGAAATCACGATGAAGTCTTGCAGCTCGGTCTTCGTTTGCATGATGCGCACTCATGTCTTGCGCGCGAGTACGGCTTCGTGTCCT